>NZ_JACHMZ010000001.1:3710192-4027884 GCF_014205165.1 Micromonospora carbonacea
ACGCCCGGCTGGCCGTCGCGCACGGCGTCGACGGCCTGCTGGTCTCCAACCACGGCGGCCGGCAGCTCGACGGCGCGCTGGCCACCCTGGACGCGTTGCCCGGGATCGTCGCGGCCGTCGGGGGGCGGCTGCCGGTGCTGGTCGACGGCGGCGTCCGGCGGGGCACGGACGTGCTGGTGGCGCTGGCGCTCGGCGCGACCGCCGTGCTGGTGGGGCGGCCGGTGCTGTGGGGGCTGGCCGTGGGCGGGGCGGCCGGGGTGCGGCACGTGCTGGACCTGCTGCGTGCCGACCTGGACCGGGCGCTGGCCCTGGCCGGCGCGGCCCGACCGGCCGACCTCGGCCCGGACCTCGTCGCCGGCCCGGACCTCGTCGCCGGCCCGGATCTCGTCGCCGGCTGCGGCCCCGTCGCCACGGTGGTGGGGGCATGACCGCCCCGGTCGTCGCGGTCGCCCTCGTCGCGCTCGGCGCGGGCTGGACCCTGCCGCGCTGGCTGCCCCCGGCGGTGGTGCGGCTGCGGGAGTGGGTCTTCGCCCGGGTCAACGGCGCGGAGGGCATCCCGGTGCCCGGCCCCACCGTCGGCGTCGAACACTTCACCCGGGTGTACGGGGACCCGGCGGCCGACGGGCGCAGCCGGGGGGCCGGGCTGTCGGACCTGTTCTGGTACTGGCTGGCCCCCGGGCCGCACATGCACCAGGAGCACCTGGAGCCCGGCGAGCGCTACCGCACGGTGGCCGCCACGACCCGGCGGGTGCTGGCGGTACGTCCGCAGCGCGCGGACGAACTGGCGACCGCCGCCACCCGGCGGGTGCTGGACGAGCTGCCGCCCGGCCGGACCAGTCAGGTGCGGCTGCGCGACCTGATGATGCCGGTGTGGGCCGAGGTCTTCTACGAGCTGGTCTTCGGCGAGGCGTGCCCGCCCGACGCGCGGGCGCTGATCGTCGCCAACGCCGACGACGTGGCCAGCTCGCTGAAGTGCACGAGCCTGCGGCACATGGACCGGCGCGACCGGTTGACCCGGTACCTGCGGGGGCGCATCGACACGGGGACCTGCCCGGTGACGCTGCCGCCGCCGTTCTCCGCGCAGGAGACGGCCTGGTACATCCACGGCGCCTTCTGCACCACGGCCGTCGTGCAGATGTCCGAGGCGATGGCGCACGTGCTGCTGGCCCTCGCCACCCACCCCGACGCCCAGCGGGACCTCGACGACGACGCGGCGCTGGACCGGGTGGTCGACGAGACGCTGCGGCTGTATCCGCTGTTCGGGGTGGCGCACCGGATCACGTCCGCGCCGATCGCCCTGCCCGGGGTGTCGCTGCCCGCCGGGTCGGTGCTGCTGTTCAACTACCTGGCGTTCCAGCGCGCCGGTGCCGCCGCCGACGACAGCTTCGCCCCGCAGCGGTGGCTGTCCCTCACGCGCCGCGACGCCCACTTCATCCCGTACGGGATCACCGCGAACCGGGCCTGCCCGGCGCGTGGGGTCGCGCCGGTGATGCTGCGCGCCGCGACCCGCGAGGTGCTGCGCCGGTACGCCCTGGCGTCCTCGGTCGCGCACACCCGGTCGCTGCCCAGCCGGGGCCCGGCGTACCTGACGCCGGCCGGGGCCCCCGGGCCGGGCCGGCTGCGG
The DNA here is from genome assembly GCF_014205165.1 of Micromonospora carbonacea. NCBI lineage: Bacteria > Bacillati > Actinomycetota > Actinomycetes > Micromonosporales > Micromonosporaceae > Micromonospora > Micromonospora carbonacea. The sequence goes on from NZ_JACHMZ010000001.1 coordinate 3,711,817, forward strand.
CTGGGCGCGATGCGGTGGCGGGACCGCTGGGCCAATGTGGGCCGCAGCGTCCGGCAACTGGTGCTCGGCACCTGGATGGTCGTCGACGCCCGTCGACAGCGCCTGTGCGGCAACTACTTCGAGGAGGCGGTCCGATGACCCCCACGGAGCTGGCACCGCGGTTCTTCATCGCGGTCGCGGTGATCCTGCTCTTCTGCAAGGGGGTGGCCTGGCTGCTCGGCAGGGCGGGCCAGCCCGCCGTGGTCAGCGAGATGCTCGCCGGGGTGCTGCTCGGCCCCTCGCTGCTCGGGCTGCTCCTGCCGGACGTGCAGGACGCCCTGTTCCCGGCTCCCCTGCTCCCCGTCCTCTACGTGGTCGGCCAGGTCGGGCTGGTGCTGTTCATGTTCCAGGCCGGGTACGCCTTCGGCGCGCACCGCGTCACCGGCCTCGCCGGCACGGCCGGCGCGGTGTCGCTGGCCGGGGTCGCCGCGCCGCTCGTGCTGGGCGTCCTGCTGGTCCTGGCGACCTCCAGGGCCGTGCCGATCCGGGCCGAGGGGACCTCGCTCGGGGTCTCGGCGGCGTTCGTCGGCGTCGCGCTGGCCATCACCGCCTTCCCGATGCTGGCCCGGATCATCACCGAACGCGGCCAGGCGGCCACCCGGCACGGCACCCTCTCCCTGGCCAGCGGCGCGATCGACGACATGGTCGCCTGGATCATGCTCGCCGTGGTGCTGGCCTTCGCCTCCGGCCGGTCCGGCCCGGCAATCGTCACCGCCGGGGGCGCGGTCCTCTTCGGGCTGGTGCTCTGGCTCGCCGGCCGCCGCACGACCGCCGCGCTGATGACCGCCCGGGGCCTCGACGACCGGGCCCGACTGCTCGGCATGGTCGTCCTGCTCTTCCTGGTGGCCTGGTACACCGACGAGATCGGGCTGTACGCGGTGTTCGGGGCGTTCGCGGTCGGCGTGGTCATGCCCCGCACCGCCAACACCGACCGGGTGGTGGACACGCTGACCCCGGTCGCCGCAACGGTCTTCCTGCCGTTGTTCTTCACCTACTCGGGCCTGCGCACGGAGTTCGGGCTGCTCGGCAGCCCGCCGGTGCTGCTGTTCGCGCTGGCCTGCGTGACGGCGGCCGTCGTCGGCAAGTTCGGCGCCTGCTGGGCGGCAGCCCGGCTCCGCGGCGAGCCGCAGGGGGTGGCGCTGCGGGTCGGCGCGCTGATGAACGCCCGGGGCCTGATGCAGCTCATCGCGCTCAACGTCGGGCTGGAGGCGGGCATCGTGAACGGGTCGCTGTTCACGGTGCTGGTGCTGGTCGCGCTGGTCACCACGCTGATGACGACGCCGCTGCTGAGCTGGATCGAGCGGCGGGAGGCGAGGACGGTCACCACTGCACCCACGCAGGCCCTGGCGGGTTGGCAATAGTTGAGGAGACAATAGTCACGGATTTATCGACGGACGCCTATGAATTGTTGAGGGATGCGCGGGGGAGAACCGAACCGGCTGCTGCTGGTCGAGGATGACGCGGATCTGACGGAGTTGCTCACCGAGACGCTGGTCAACGAGGGCTACGTCGTCGACCGCGCCCAGGACGGCCAGCGCGGCCTGCATCTCGGGCTGACCCGCCCGTACGACGTCATGGTCATCGACCGGCTGCTGCCGGCACTCGACGGGCTCGACTTGGTCGCCCGGCTGCGCTCGCGGGCGGTGCCGGCGCGGACGCTGATCCTCACCGCGCTCGCCACGGTCGACGACCGGATCGCCGGGCTGGACGCGGGCGCCGACGACTACCTGGTCAAGCCGTTCGACCTGGACGAGCTGAGCGCGCGGATCCGGGCGCTGTGCCGGCGCGCCTCCGGGTGCACCGAGGTGCTGCGCGTCGGCGGCGGGCGGCTCGACCTGGCATTGCGCCAGGCGGTGCTGGCCGACGGCACCCGGGTGGCGCTGTCCACCCGCGAGTTCGAGCTGCTGCGGGTGCTGGCGGCCCGGCCGAGCACCGTGCATTCGCGGGGTGAGCTGCGCCGACAGGTCTTCCCCGAGGCCACCGCCGCGTCGATCGTGGACACCTACGTCTACTACCTGCGGCGCAAGCTCGGCCGCCCAGTGGTCCGCACGTTGCACGGGCTCGGCTACCGCCTGGGCAGGCTGTAGGTGGACCCGGCCGAGCGGGCTGTCGTCCGGCAGGCCCGGCTGCGCATCGCCGTGCTGGTCGGTGTGGTCTTCGGGGCCCTGCTGGTCCTCGGCGGCGGCATCTCCTACGAGGCGTTGGTCCGCCGCCAGGAGGCCCAGATCCAGCGCGAACTCGAATGGGGCACGCGGTACGGCACGATCGGCGGCCCGCCCGCCTGTAGCTGGATCTTCGAGTACGACGGCACGACCGTGGACACCGGACTCGACCCGCCGCCGCCCGGCTTCCCGCTGCACGACGCGCTGGAGACCGTGGCGGCGACCCGGACCGCCGAGACCACCACCGTCACCCGCGACGGGACGGTCTACCACGTCCGCACCGCCGCCCGGAGCGACCGGGTCGTGCAGGCGGTGTTCGACGCGCGTTTCCAGTTGGCCGACCGCCGGCACCTGCTGCTCGCGTTCAGCCTCGCGGCGGCCGTCGGGGTGCTCGCCGCCGCGCTGGCCGGCCTGCTCGTCAGCCGCCGGGCCGTCGCGCCGCTGGTGGAGGCGCTGGCCCGCCAGCGCCGCTTCGTCGCCGACGCCAGCCACGAGCTACGCACCCCGATCGCGCAGGTGTACACCCGCGCCCAGGTGCTGGCCCGGCGGGCGCGTGCCGGCGGCACCGGTGTGAGCCCGGACGACCTGGAGCGACTGGTCGGCACCACCCGCCGCCTCGGCGAGATCGTGGACGACCTGCTGCTCTCGGCCCAACTCGCCGCAGCCCCCGCCGGCCAGCCGCCGAAACCCCCGGTCGACCTCACCGCGCTGGTCGGCGCGGCGGTCGCCGCCGAGGCCGACCGCGCCGCCGAGCGCCAGGTCGCGCTCACGCTGGACGCGCCCGGCGAGCCGCTGCCGGTGCCAGGCGTCGAGTCGGCGCTGCGCCGGGTCGTCGGGGAGTTGCTCGCCAACGCGCTGGCCCACACCCCCGCCGGAGGCCGGATCGCCGTGACCCTGCGCGCCGTCGAGGGCCGCGCCGAACTGACAGTCGCGGACACCGGGGACGGCTTCGACCAGGCCGACGCGCGGCGTCTGTTCGACCGGTTCCACCGGGGTGCGGGCGCAGGCGACCGCCGCTTCGGGCTGGGGCTGGCCCTGCTGCGGGAGGTGGTCACCAGTCACCACGGCACGATCGACGCGCAGGGCAGGCCGGGTCGCGGCGCGACGTTCACGGTGTGCCTGCCCGCCCCGACGCGGGAATGCCGGGGATGGGCGCCTCCCACGACTTCATGAACGTGTTCGACCAACCCGCCCGCCCGGAGTACGCGCGGGCCCTCGGCATCGCCCCACGAGCTTCGAGGCGCGGGCGCAGCGCCGCATCTCCCCCGGTGGCGGCGGCTGAGGCGACTCCCCAGTCGCCGCCACCTCCATGGTCGATGCGTGCGGCCTCGGGGGTGTCAGCTGGTCAGGGCACGCTGGATCCGGGAGATCAGGACGCCGCAGGCGTAGCGGTCGGCCGCGCCCACCATGCCGAGGACCGTCGCCGGGTGCGGGCCGTTGTCCGTCTCCGCCGGGTCGTAGTGCATGAACACGACGAGTTCCCCGCGGTCGATGAACGGGGCGAGGAGCGGCTCGGCGTCCAGGCCCGGCGCGAGCGTGAAGAAGGTGGTCATGGCGCACGGATGCTGGCCCAGCAGGGAGCTGCGGTGCAGCACCGACGTGGTGGCGGCGCTGACCCGGAAGTTCGGGTCGATGACCCGTAGCTCGCCGTTTCGGCCGACCCCGGCGTCGAACGAGCAGTACCCCCGGTATCCGAGGGCGCTGGCCTTTCGGACCCCTGCCGTCAGCGCTTCGACCAGCTCGGCCGGCGGTCGGTCGTCGTCGAGCACACACCCGACCCACGTCGAGGTGGGCTGCGGCAGGTGCACGGACGCACCGAAGTACTCGACCGAACCGCTCTCCGTCACGCCGAACTGGAGGCCCCAGACCGTCCGGAAGGGAACCTCCTCCTCGACGATCCACCTGTCGCTCACCTGTTCCAGCTGGTTGAACAGCGACCGGTTCAGCCGGTCCTGCAACCTCCGGGTGAAGATCGCGATCCCGCTGTAGACCTCGGTGCCGGCCGGCTTGAGCACCGCCGGCCGGCGGTCGGCCCGGACGATCTGCCGCACCTCGGCGGGGGTGGCCACCTGCCGGCGCGGCAGGTGGTCCGGTGCGATCAGGCTCTCCAGGACCGTCTTGTTGTTGAGGCGGGCCAGCAGGTCCGGGGCGACCCGGGCCGGCGCGGCCCGCAACTGCGGGTCCTGCGGGGGAAACTGGAACTCCAGCAGCTCGCCCCGGCCGGCGGCCTCCCGGGCCAGCCGCACCGCCTGCTCGCCGGAGCGATACTCCCGCAGGTCGCTCGGCGTCTTGAGGCCGCACCGGCTGAGCAGGCGCAGCGACTTGTCGGCGCTGGCGCCGCTGCTGCAGATGACCGCCGACTGGTGCGGCAGGGTCAGGTGCAGGCCGGTGACCATGTCCAGCCCGTTGTGCAGGCCCGCGCCCGCGCTGGTCAGATAGCGGCTGCCGGCGGTCTCCACCGGGCTGGGCGGCCGGGCCAGGACCACCCCGTCGTGCGCGAACACCTGTACTTGGATAGGCCCATCCATTGGATCTCCTGACGTGCCGGCCCCCCGCGGGGGGCCTCGGGGTGTGGCGAGAAGCCCGGTGCGCCCCGGCCGCGAGCTGCGGAGCACGTGGCGGGTGAGGCATGGCGCACCGGTCCTGATGAGGCCGCTCGGCCGCGAGAGTCGGGCGTGCCGCGCGCACCGGCCGGACGGATCCGGGCTGGGCCGGTCAGCTAGCGGCTGGCTTGTGGTCAGCGCTGCGCCGGCGCGGTGCGCACCAGCAGCCGATGTGTGATCAACCAGTCACCGACTGCGTCATGATCGACATCATGATCGGTGAAGCATAGTCAGCGCCCTCCGAGCACGCGGATGGGCCGGACAGCCGAGTGGGACCGGCCCATTTCGCCACCACTGGCTAGGGGTCGATCGCACCCGAATTCTAGGGGTGTACGCCGCTTGGCCAGGCTCCGTAGCGTCGGGCCCCGTCGGGTCGTCGTTCCCCCACACCGCACCGGACCGGGAACGGATGTGGGCGATCGTGGGCCCGCCCGCGACCGGAACATGGCGAGGGCGGGTCGTTCGGCGGTGGCCCGGCACCCCGGCGGTACGTCCGCCCACGACCGACCGGCCGCCTCGTCCCCCTCTCCCGGTCGTCCCCATTCACTCGGAGGTTGGGCTCATGCCTGTTGGGTTCGCTGATGGCGCGGTGGACGCCGGGGGTCTGGACCTGGTGGGTGATCTGCGGCGGGTGGTGGGGTGGCCGGCGCGGGCGGGTTCGGTGTCGGGGGTGGTGTCGTGGCCGGTGGGTGTGGTGGGTTCGGGTGTGGTGGTGGTGGCGGGGCTGGTCGGGGTGTTGGCGCGGTACACGGGTCAGTCGGAGGTGGTGCTCGGGCTGGCCGGTGGCGGTGTGGTGCGGGTGGACGTGGCCGGTGATCCGGGGTTCGGTGAGCTTGCCGGTCGGGTGGAGGCGGCGTTGGCGTCGCCGGCGGCGGATGGTCGGGTGGATCGGGTGGTGGTGGGATTGGCGGATGGGCCGCTGGCCGAGGTGGGACCGGACGTCGTGGACGCGGGGCTGGTGGTGTGGGTGGCCGGGGATGGTTCGGGCCTGCGGGTGGACTTCGCGGTGGAGGAGTTCTCGGCCGGGTGGGCACGGGGATTCGTGGACGCGGTGGTGACGCTGGTATCGGCGGGCGTCGCCGGGGCGCAGGTGGCGTTGTCGGGGCTCACGTTGGTGTCGGTGGTGGAGCGGGAGCGGTTGTTGGGGTGGGGTCGGGGTCCGGTGCGGGAGGTGCCGGGGGCGCCGATCCACGAGTTGGTGCTGGAGTGGGCGCAGCGGTCGCCGGAGGCGGTGGCGGGGGTGGCCGGTGGTGTGGTGTTGACGTACGGGGAGTTGGCGCGCCGGTCAGCGGTGGTGGCGGGGTTTCTGCGGTCGGTGGGTGTGGGATCCGGTGATGTGGTGTCGTTGGCGTTGGATCGGAGTTTGTGGACGTTGGTGGCGGCGTTGGGGGTGTTGCGGGCGGGTGCGGCGTACACGCCGATGGATGTGGCGTGGCCGGCGGAGCGGATGCGGGTGTTGTTGGCCGATCATGGTGCGCGGGTGGTGTTGACGGTGGGTGAGGTGGCGTCGCGGGTGCCATGCCCGGATGGGGTGCGGGTGGTGGCGTTGGACGAACAGTGGCCGCGGATCGAGGCTGTCGGGCCGGTGGACCTGCCGGCGGTCACCGTGGACGGGCCGGCGTTCGTGATCTACACGTCGGGGTCGACGGGCACCCCGAAGGGTGTGGTGCTCACGCACGAGAAGCTGACGAACTTCCTGGCCTGGATGGCCGACGAGTGCGCCATCGGCCCCGACAGCAGAATGCTGCACTCGGCCGCGCCGGTCTTCGACGCCGCGTTCGGGGAGGTCTTCGCCACGCTCATCTCCGGTGGTCAGGTCGTCGTCTGCTCGCGCGACGACCTGCTCGACGTACGCCGGCTCACCGGGCTCATCGGGCGGCACGGCGTCACGCACACCTTCGGGCCCGCGACGAACGTCGCCCCGCTCGACCCGGCGGCCTGCCCCAGCCTGCGCTGCGTCGTCCTCGGCGGCGAGGCCGCCCCGCCACAGCTCGTCCGGCGGTGGTCGGCGGCGGGTGCCCGGGTCGTGAACGCGTACGGGCCGGCGGAGGCGGCCGTGGCCTGCACCTGGTACGACGCGTCAACCGGCTGGCCCGGCAGCTACGTACCCATCGGCTGGCCCATGCCCAACCGACAGATCCACATCGTCGACCCCCACCTCAACCTCGTCCCCGCCGGCGCACCAGGCGAAATCCTCATCACCGGCCACGGCATCGCCGACGGCTACCTCCACCGCCCCGAACTCACCACCCAACGATTCGTCACCGACCCCCACACCCACCAACTCGCCTACCGCACCGGCGACCTCGCCCGCTGGAACAGCAACGGCGCCCTCGAAATCCTCGGCCGCATCGACCACCAGATCAAAATCAACGGCATCCGCATCGAACTCGGCGAAATCGAAACCACCCTCGAACAACACCCCGACGTCACCACCGCCATCGTCACCCGCCGCGACGACAACGACACCCCCCGACTCATCGGCTACGTCACCGCACGCGACGGACGCACGCCCACGCCGGAGGCGCTGCGCGAGCACGCCGCCACCATCCTGCCGTCCTACATGGTCCCGGCGGTCGTCATGGTCCTGGACCGGTTCCCCGTCGGCGGCACCGGCAAGATCGACCGGGCGGCGCTGCCCGCCCCGGACGGCCGACGCCCCGACCTCGGCGTCGACTACGCCGCACCGGCCACCGCACAGGAGCGGCTCGTCACGGGCGTGTTCGCCACCGTCCTCGGCATCGACCGGGTCGGCGTCCACGACAGCTTCTTCGACCTCGGCGGCACGTCCCTCCAGTCCGCCGCCGTGGCCACGGGCATCGACGAGGCCGCCGACGTGGTCGTGCCCGTCTCCCAGATCCACCGCACCCCGACCCCGCACGCGCTCGCCGCGTGGCTCGCCACCGCGCCGCGCCGCACGGGCGTCGGGTCGGCCGTCGGCCACGGCCGCCAGCGGCCCGGGCCGGTGCCCCTCGCGCAGCAGGTGGCCAAGTGCCTGATGTCGCCCCCGGAGGTCGTGGTCCCGGTGAGCTGGTGGGTGGAGGGCGACCTCGACCTGCGGGCGTTGATGGCCGCGCTCGGCGACCTGCACCGCCGGCACGAGGCCCTGCACGCCCGCTACCGACGGGTGGAGCCGCCGGTGGCGCTGGTCCCGGCGAACCCGGGCATGCCGCAACTACTCCTGCTCACCGACGCCGCCACCACCCAGGACGCCCTCGACCAACTCGCCGACGCCGTCCAACAACCCCTCGACTACACCCAGGGCCGCAACTGGCGCACCGCCGTCATCCGCGACCGCTCCACCAACCGCACCCTCCTCGGCATCGGCATCCACCACATCGCCTTCGACGGCTGGTCCCACACCCTCCTCGTCCGCGACCTCACCCACGCCTACACCGCCCGAAAAGCCGGACACCCACCCGCCTGGGACCATCCCGCACCCACCCTGCGCCAGATCCACGACGAGTACGCCCGACTCCGCACCGCAGCCGACCTGCCCGCCCAACGCGCATACTGGCGCACCCAGCTCCACGGGCTGCCCCGGCAGGGCGACGGCGGGCCGACCGTGTCGCTGGAACAGGCCCTCGCCTGGGGTCCCAAGGCCGGGCACACGGTGACGGTGCCGGCCGAGGTGATGCAGCGCTGGGACCGGGCCGCCCGGGAACACCGGTTCAGCCGCTCCAGCTACTTCGTCGCCGCGTTCGCCACCGCCCTGCGCGCCATCCACCACCAGGACGACATCGGCCTGCTGATGGTGGTCGCCAAGCGCGGCAGCCGGGTGCTCGACTCGGCGTTCACCACCCGGCTCAACCTCAACTGCGTGCGGGTGCGCTTCGACGGGCCGCAGGACGACAAGCTCGTGCTGCGGGTCCACGAGACGATCGCCGACCTGATGCGGGCGCAGGACGTGCCCTTCGCGGAGACCGCCGACGATCCCGCGGCCGGGCTCTCCAGCGAGGTCGTCGCGAGCCTGCCGACCTTCGTCTACCAGGACAACCTGGTGCTCCCGCTGGAGCTGCCCGGCTGCCGCACCGAGGAGGTCGTCGACCCGTACGCCCGGGAGGTGTCCAACGGCCTCACCGTGGAGGTGCTGCCCCGCGCCGACCACGCCCTCCTGCGCGTCACCATCCGCACCGACTACCTGCCGTACCGCCTCGCCGAGGAGCTGAACGGCCACATGCTGCGCTTCCTCGAGGGCGGCCCTGCGCCGGCTCCGGGCCGCTGATCGACGTACCCCCTCTCGTGTGTGGGCGCGGACTGCCGCGCCCACGCCGGTTTCCTGGTTCTTCGAACCGGCCCGCCTGCGGGCGACGCCGGTCCTGATCGGAGGTTCTGCTCATGTCCGTCGGGTTCGTTGGTGGTCAGGCCCAGGCTCCGGGGCTCGCCGGCCCCGGCACCGACTTCGAGACCCTCGATCTGGTGGGTGATCTGCGGCGGGTGGTGGGGTGGCCGGCGCGGGCGGGTTCGGTGTCGGGGGTGGTGTCGTGGCCGGTGGGTGTGGTGGGTTCGGGTGTGGTGGTGGCGGCGGGGCTGGTCGGGGTGTTGGCGCGGTACACGGGTCAGTCGGAGGTGGTGCTCGGGCTGGCCGGTGGCGGTGTGGTGCGGGTGGACGTGGCCGGTGATCCGGGGTTCGGTGAGCTTGCCGGTCGGGTGGAGGCGGCGTTGGCGTCGCCGGCGGCGGATGGTCCCGGTGGTCCGGTGCTGCTGCATGTGGTGGACGGGCCGGTGGATGCGGTGGGGCCGGAGGTGGTGGATGCCGGTGTGGTGGTGTGGGTGGCCGGGGATGGTTCGGGCCTGCGGGTGGACTTCGCGGTGGAGGAGTTCTCGGCGGGGTGGGTGCGGGGGTTCGTGGATGCGGTGGTGACGTTGGTGGCGGCGGGGGTGGGTGAGCCTGGGCGGGGGTTGTCGGGGCTCACGTTGGTGTCGGTGGTGGAGCGGGAGCGGTTGTTGGGGTGGGGTCGGGGTCCGGTGCGGGAGGTGCCGGGCGCGCCGATCCACGAGTTGGTGCTGGAGTGGGCGCAGCGGTCGCCGGAGGCGGTGGCGGGGGTGGCCGGTGGTGTGGTGTTGACGTACGGGGAGTTGGCGCGCCGGTCAGCGGTGGTGGCGGGGTTTCTGCGGTCGGTGGGTGTGGGATCCGGTGATGTGGTGTCGTTGGCGTTGGATCGGAGTTTGTGGACGTTGGTGGCGGCGTTGGGGGTGTTGCGGGCGGGTGCGGCGTACACGCCGATGGATGTGGCGTGGCCGGCGGAGCGGATGCGGGTGTTGTTGGCCGATCATGGTGCGCGGGTGGTGTTGACGGTGGGTGAGGTGGCGTCGCGGGTGCCATGCCCGGATGGGGTGCGGGTGGTGGCGTTGGACGAACAGTGGCCGCGGATCGAGGCTGTCGGGCCGGTGGACCTGCCGGCGGTCACCGTGGACGGGCCGGCGTTCGTGATCTACACGTCGGGGTCGACGGGCACCCCGAAGGGTGTGGTGCTCACGCACGAGAAGCTGACGAACTTCCTGGCCTGGATGGCCGACGAGTGCGCCATCGGCCCCGACAGCAGAATGCTGCACAGCTGCACGCCCGTGTTCGACGTGGCCCTGGGCGAGATCTTCACGGCCCTCACCTCCGGCGCGACCGTCGTCGTCTGCTCCCGCGACGAGCTGCTCGACGCCCGCCGCCTCACCGACCTGATCGCCAAGGAGCAGGTGACCCACGCGTTCTGCCCGCCGACCAACCTGGCGGCCGTCGACCCGGCCGACTGCCCGAGCATGTCCTGCCTGACGCTCGCCGGGGAGCCGGTGCCGCCGCGGATGGCGCAGCGCTGGCTGGCCGCCGGGGTCCGGCTGATCAACGCGTACGGGCCGGCGGAGGCGGCCGTGGCCTGCACCTGGTACGACGCGTCGACCGGCTGGCCCGGCAGCTACGTACCCATCGGCTGGCCCATGCCCAACCGACAGATCCACATCGTCGACCCCCACCTCAACCTCGTCCCCGCCGGCGCACCAGGCGAAATCCTCATCACCGGCCACGGCATCGCCGACGGCTACCTCCACCGCCCCGAACTCACCACCCAACGATTCGTCACCGACCCCCACACCCACCAACTCGCCTACCGCACCGGCGACCTCGCCCGCTGGAACACCAACGGCGCCCTCGAAATCCTCGGCCGCATCGACCACCAAATCAAAATCAACGGCATCCGCATCGAACTCGGCGAAATCGAAACCACCCTCGAACAACACCCCGACGTCACCACCGCCATCGTCACCCGCCGCGACGACAACGACACCCCCCGACTCATCGGCTACGTCACCGCACGCGACGGACGCACGCCGTCGGTGCCGGCGCTGCGCGAGCACGCGGCGGCGGTGCTGCCCTCCTACATGGTCCCGGCCGTCATCATGGTCCTCGACCGGTTCCCCGTCGGCGGCACCGGCAAGATCAACCGCAACGCGCTGCCCGCCCCCGACGCCCAGCGCCCCGACGTCGGGGTCGACTACGCCGAGCCGACCACCGCCGACGAGCGGCTCGTCACCACGGCCTTCGTCACCGTCCTCGGCATCGACCGGGCCGGCGTCCACGACAGCTTCTTCGACCTCGGCGGGACCAGCCTCCAGTCCGCCGCCCTCGCCGCCGCCCTCGACGAGGCCACCGACGCCGTCGTGCCCGTCTCCCAGATCCGCCGCACCCCGACCCCGCAGGCGCTCGCCGCGTGGCTCGCCACCGCGCCACGCCGCCCCCGGGCGGAGGCGGAACCGTCGGGCGTCGCGCGCTCCGGGCCGGCGAAGCCGGTGCCGCTGACGCTGTCGGTCGCCAAGTGCGTCTGGCTCCCCTTCGAGCTGGTCTGCCCGACCACCTGGTGGGTGGAGGGTGAGCTCAACCTGCGGGCGTTGATGGCCGCGCTCGGCGACCTGCACCGCCGGCACGAGGCCCTGCACGCCCGCTACCGACGCGTCGACCCACCCGTGGCGATCATCCCGCCCAACCCCGGCATGCCCCAACTGCTCCTGCTCACCGACGCCCCCACCACCCAGGACGCCCTCGACCAACTCGCCGACGCCGTCCAACAACCCCTCGACTACACCCAGGGCCGCAACTGGCGCACCGCCGTCATCCGCGACCGCTCCACCAACCGCACCCTCCTCGGCATCGGCATCCACCACATCGCCTTCGACGGCTGGTCCCACACCCTCCTCGTCCGCGACCTCACCCACGCCTACACCGCCCGCGCCAACGGCCACGCACCCGTCTGGGACCGGCCCGCACCCACCCTGCGCCAGACCTACGACGAGTACGCCCGGCTCCACGAGGCCGCCGACCTACCCGCCCAACGCGCATACTGGCGCACCCAGCTCCGCGGCCTCCCCCGCCAGGGCGACGGCGAGCTGAAGGTGCCGCTGGAACAGGCCCTCGCCTGGGGCCCGAAGGCCGGGCACATCCTCACCGTCAGCCCGCAGGTCCTCCAGCGCTGGGACCGGGCGGCCAGGGAACACCGGTTCAGCCGCTCCAGCTACTTCGTCGCCGCGTTCGCCACCGCCCTGCGCGCCATCCACCACCAGGACGACATCGGCCTGCTCATGATCGTGGCGAAGCGCGGCAGCCGGGTGCTCGACTCCGCGTTCACCACCCGGATCAACTCCAACTGCGTGCGGGTGCGGTTCGCGCCCGGGCAGGACCTGATCCGGCACGTCCAGCAGACCGTCGACGAGCTGATGGCCGCCCAGGACGTCCCCTTCTCGGAGAGCGCCGCGGACCCGGCCGTCGGGCTGCCCAGCGAGGTCGTCGCCGGCCTGCCCGGCTTCGCGTACCAGGACAACCTGGTGCTCCCGCTGGAGCTGCCCGGCTGCCGCACCGAGGAGGTCGTCGAGCCGTACGCCCGGGAGGTGATGAGCGGGCTGACCGTCGAGGCGATCCCCCGCCACGCCGACGCCCTGCTGCGCATCACGATCCGCACCGACCTGCTGCCGTTCGCCCTCGCCGAGGAGCTGGGCGACCACATGCTGCGCTTCCTCGAAGCGGGGCCCCAGGTCACCGGCCCGGCGCGCTGAGGTTTCCGCCCCCGTCCGGCCCCGGGCGGCCGCCGGCCCGCCGGTGCCGGTCGACCGCCCGGGCGTGCGCGTGGGCGAGCAGCCGGTCCACCTCCGGGAGCAGGCCGCCGCCGGGGCGCAGGACGCACGCCCAGCCATGCAGGCCGTAGACGGGGTGGGGCAGGACCTCGTCCTGCCGGGTGAAGTCGATGCCGGCCCGGTGGTCGGGGAAGCGCGCGGGCGGGTAGCCGAACCGGCGCTGGAACTCCGCGCGGCCCAGCTCGACGTTGAGGCGATGGACGTCCGGCCGGTCGAGGCGCGAGTCCTCGTCGAAGCCGGGTGTGTCGTGCGCGACGATCGTGGCGAACGGCCGGCGGCGGTCGGGGCCGACGAAGAAGAACCGCTCGCCCCAGCTGGCCCGGGGCGCGCCCGACGCCGCGTCGGCCCACACCTGCGTGACGCCGGGCAGCGCGAGGATCCGCCGGGCGAGCTCGGCCTCGGTCGGGATAGGGGCGGCGGGGACGGGCGGGGGCGACGGCGTCATGACCTCTACCGTATCGTCGAACACCCTTGTGAAGCTCGGGCCGGAGCACAGGCGGTGGGGCTGGCGGCAAGCATCAAACGGGAGGTCAGGTGCGCAGGAGTTCCTACCGGCCGACCGACCTCGCGCGCGAGCACGGCATCTCGACGCAGACGGTCCGCAACTACGAGCGCGACGGCGTGCTGCCCCCGGCCCGGCGCACGCCCAGCGGCTACCGCGCCTACACGGCCGTGCACGTGCGGGCGCTGCGCGCCTACCTGGCGCTGATCCCGGCGCACGGGTACGCCACCAGCGGCGAGATCATGCGCGCGGTCAACGCCGGGGACCTGGACACCGCCCTGCGCGCGATCGACCACAGCCACGCCCGCCTGCTGCGCGACCGGGAGACGCTCGACGCCGTCGAGGCGGCCGTGGGCCTGCTCACCCAGCCACCGTCGGCGACCCGAACCGACAAGCGTGCGACGGCCCCATCCGACCAGCCGGCGCCGGGCCGGCCCGGCCGGGTGGCGGCGGGCCGACCCGACCGGCCGCTGGCGATCGGCGGCCTCGCCCGCCGGATCGGCGTGACCCCGGCTGCGCTGCGCAAGTGGGAACGGGCCGGCGTCCTCGCGCCGAGCCGGGGCACGGCCACCGGCTACCGCCTCTACTCGGCCGACGACGTGCGCGACGCCGAGCTGGCCCACCTGCTCCGGCGGGGCGGCTACCGGCTGGACCACATCGCCACGGTCGTGCGGCAGGTCCGCGACGCCGCCGGCACCGAGCCGCTGGCCGAGTCCCTGGCGAGCTGGCGGCGGCGGCTCACCGACCGGGGCCGGGCCATGCTCACCGCCTCCGTGCGGCTCGCGGAGCACCTGTCCCCGCCGGACGATTGACCCGCGCGCCGGCCGACGATCCGGCCGGCGCGACGAGCGGAGCCGGGGCGGGCGCGGCGACCGACGCCCGCGCGACCGCGCGGAGCGGACGCCCGCGCGGCGGCCGGTCGGGTCACGCGTCGGGTCACGCGTCGGGTCACGCGTCGGGGCAGCGCCCCGACAGGGCGTAGCGCAGCAGGACGACGTCGCCGATCTGGCGGACCTCCGCCAGGCCCGCGCGACGGCCGGGGTGCCACGGGAACCGGCCCTCGCCGGGGAAGCGCGGCGCGCGGCGGTCACCGACGAAGAACGGGGCGACCACCAGGTGCAGTTCGTCGGCGAGGCCCGCGCCGAGGAACAGGGCGTGCACGGCCGCGCCGCCCTCCACCATGAGCCGGCGCACCCCCCGGGCGGCCAGGTCGGCCAGCACCCGGCAGGGGTCGACCGGGTCGCCGCCGTCGGCGACGGTGGCCAGGCCGTCGAGCCGGTGCCGGGTCCGCGCCAGCACGGACGTGGCGCAGTAGACGACCCGCTCGGCGTCGCCGACGGTGAAGAACCGCGCCGCCGGGTCGAGGTCGCCGCTCCCGGTGACGGTGACCTTCGTCGGCGACGGCGGCAGGCCGCGGTCGGCCCGCTCCCGCCGCCGCTGCGGCGAGCGGATCACCAGGCGCGGATCGTCGGCCCGGACGGTGGCCGCGCCGACGAGGATGGCGTCGCACCCGGCCCGCACGGCGTCGACCCGGTCCAGGTCCGCCTCGTTGGACAGCAGCAGCCGCTGGTCGCTGGCGTCGTCGATGTAGCCGTCGATCGACATGGCGCAGCTGAGCAGCACGTACGGCCGGGGTGTGGCGGGCCCGGCGGCGGCCGGCCCGGCGGCGTGCGGGGTGGGCGCGGCGGCGGTCACCGGACGAACGGGAGGTCGATGGTGTGGGCGGCGCGGTCCACCTTGGCCGCGAGGTAGCCGGCGTTGGCGTCGGACAGGTGCAGCCCGGTCGGCACCCGCTCGGCCACCTCGATGCCGAGCCGGCGCAGCTGGTCGGCCTTGTCCGGGTTGTTGCTGAGCAGGGCCACCCGCTCGGCGCCCAGGGCCGCCAGCATCTGCGCGGCGACCGTGTAGTTCCGTTCGTCCGCGCCCCGGCCCAGCGCCAGGTTCGCCTCGTAGGTGTCCAGCCCGGCGTCCTGGAGGGCGTACGCGTCGAGCTTCGCGTACAGGCCGATGCCGCGCCCCTCCTGACGCAGGTAGAGCAGGAGCCCACCGGCGGCGGCGATCCGCTCGACCGCCTCGCGCAACTGCGGCCCGCAGTCGCACCGCTGGCTGCCGAACACGTCCCCGGTCAGGCACTCGCTGTGCGGGCGCACCAGCGGCGGCGGCCCGCCGGCGGCGGCCCGGTCCACCCCGGCCGACCAGTCGCCGAGCCCGAACGCGAGGTGTTCCCGGCCGTCGACGAGGCCGTGGAACGAGAACACCCGGGCCGTGGTCGCGTAGCCGTCGGGGAAGCGCAGCGGGACCGTCACCTGGGTCCGGATGGTCGCGACAGGCAGTGCTTCGGACATCGGTCTCCTTCGTCGGACGGTCAACCGTGCACGCCGGTGCGCGCCGGACGCGACACCCACCGGGCGACGCGGGCGGTGGCGACGGGGGCCGGGGGCACGACGCCGGGCGCGGCGGGCCGCGGGAGCCGGCGGACCAGCAGCACCACGCCCCCGGGCAGGCTCGCCACCAGCGCCAACGCCCCGTACACGGTGGCGGCGGCGACGCCCTGCCCGGCGGTCAGTCCGGCGGCGGCGAACGCCCACGCGGCCACCCCCTCGCGCGGCCCGAACCCGCCCACATTCAGCGGCAGGATCATCGCGAGCAGGGCGAGCAGCGTCAGCGGCAGCAGCCGGGCAAGCGGCGCGGCGGAGCCCGCCGTGCGGGCCGCGACGACGAACGTGGCCAGGTGGCCCGCCAGCACCACGGCGGAGGCGACCAGCACGCCGGCCCAGGTCCGCCGCCCCAGCACCCCGGAGCGGACGTCGGCCACGGCGGTGCGCAGCGCCCGCGCCCACCCCGACGCCCCCGACCGGGGCGCGACGCGCCCCAGCAGCACCGCGCCCAGGCCGGCGACGACGAGCAGCGCCGCCGCCACCGGCAGGTACGGCCGCACCGGCGACGGGAACGCGGCCAGCACGCCCACCGCGAGGACCACCGTGACCGCCTGGCCCGCCGTGCGCTCCCAGACCACGGCCCGCACGCCGCGGCTGACGTCCCCGCAGTCGCGGCCGTGGCGCACCGCGCGGTCGACGTCGCCGAGCACCCCGCCGGGCAGGGTGGAGTTGAGGAACACGGCCCGGTAGCAGTGCGCCACCGCCGCGCGCAGCGGCAGCCGGACGCCCAGCCCGGCGGCGACCAGGCTCCACCGCCACGCGGCGCAGACGGTGGTGACCAGGCCGATGCCCAGCGCCGCCGCGAGGGCCGTGCCGTCGATCAGGCGCAGGCCGGCGAGGAACGGGCCGCTGCCCAGCCGCCACAGCAGGGCGGCCAGCACCGCCACCCCGGCGAGGGTGCGCGCCCACCCCCAGAACGACCGGGGCAGCCGGCCGACGCGTGTGGCGGGCGACGCCGCCGGTTCCGTGCTCGCTGGCAAACCCGGTCCTCCCTGCACGATCATCTTCCCTCCGGGTTCACGTGTGGCGCGCCCGGATGGTTCACCCGCAGCCGGCGAGCAGGTCGGCGTGGTCGACCAGGACGTCGAGCGTACCGGCGCGGGCGGCGGCCCGCCGGGTTCGGCCGTACGCCGTGGTGCGGCCGGTCAGCTCGGGGCGCTGCTCACGGGCGGCGCCCAGCCAGCCGGTGAACCACTCGGCGGTCAGCTCGGCGCGGTCCGGGCCGAGCCGCCACGGGCTCGGCCGGGTCAGCACGTCGACGCCGCGGCGGGCGAACGCGGCCACGCAGGCGGCGACGGCGTCGGGGCCGAGCAGCGCGCCCCGGCCGGGTACGACGCGCCGCTGGTGGTCGTCGAACGCGGCGGCGACGTCGGCGTCCAGCGGGTCGGCGGGGGTCAGCCGCACCCGGCCGACCACCGTGAGGGTGAACAGGGTGGGCCGGTCGGCGCAGGCCGCCACGATCCGCCCGACCTCCTCGGCGGTGAGCATGTCCAGCAGCGCCGACGCGGTGACCAGGGACGCGTCGGCGAGGTCGGCGGCGGACAGCCGGGTGATGTCACCCTGCCGGGTCTCCACGGTGACCGCGCCGCCGCCGGAGGCGGCGAGGCCCGCCAGGGCGGCCCGGGCCCGCGCCAGCAGGCCGGGGTCGCGGTCGTGGAGCACCCAGTGCTGCGGGCCGGGCAGCCGGGGGGCCAACCAGCGCCCCATCGACCCGGTGCCGGCGCCCAGGTCGTGGATCACGACCGGCCGGTCGCCGGCGAGGCGTCGGCGCACCGGCGTCAGCAGGGCCGCCGCGCGGGCCGCCGCGTCGGCGGGCTCCCGCATCCGCAGCCAGCCGGCGAAGGCGGCGGTGTCGTCGCCGTCGCTCATGTGCCCCGCCGCGCCGTCGTGGCCGTCACGCGGGCTGGTCACCGGACCGCCGTCGCCGTGGCCGTCACGCGGGCGGGCCACCGGACCGCCGTCGCCGTGGCCGTCGCTCATGCCGCCGCTCCCTTCAGGACCGCCGCGAGAATGGTGGAGGTGGTCGACCAGTCGGTCAGGGCCGGCCGGCGGGCGCGGGCGGCGCGGCGCAGCCGCTCCCGCAGGCCGGCGTCGCCCAGCCAGGCGCGCAGCGCGCCGGCCAGCGCCGCCGGGTCGCCGGGCGGCACCAGCAGGCCGGGGCGTTCGCCGCCGGGGGCGCGGCCCAGCGCCTCGGACACGCCGCCGACGTCGGTGGCCAGCACCGGGATGCCCCGCGCGAGGGCCTCGGTGACGACCATCCCGTACGTCTCGCCGCGCGAGGCCAGCACCAGCAGGTCGGCGGCGGCGTACGCGGCGGACAGGGCGGGACCGGTGCGCGGCCCGAGCAGTTCCACCCGCCCGGTCAGGCCGGACCCGGCGGCCTGCCGGCGCAGCCGCCGCACGTGGGCGGGGTCGCGGGTCAGCGCGCCGACGCAGGCGCACCGCCACGGCAGGTCCGCCACCGTCGCCAGGGCGGCCAGCAGCACGTCGTGCCCCTTGTGCGGGGCGACGGTCGCGACGCAGAGCAGCGCCGTTCCGGCGGCCGTGCCGCCGGCGAGCGGGGCGGGGTCGACCCCCGGCGCGGCGACGTGGACCCGGCCGGCGGGCAGCCCGTACCGGTCGATCAGCCGGCGGCGGGTCCACTCGCTGGTGGCGACGACGGCCGTGGCGACGGCCAGGGCGCGGGCCTCGGCGTCGTCGTCGCGCGGCATGTGCACCAGCACGACGAGCCGCAGCCTGCCGGCCTGCGCCCGCAGCTCCTGCGGCGTGACCGAGGCGACGAGGCCGTCGAGGAGCGCCACCGCGCCGTCGGGCAGGGCGGCGAGCCGGGCGGCGAGGTCGGCCCGCGCGGCCGGGCCGGGCGTCGGCCAGTCGCCGGGCACCGGATGCTCGTGGACCCGCCAGCCGGCGTCGGCCAGCGCGGCGCAGGCCCGGCGGTCGTAGTGGTTGCCGCCGCTGGGCGTGGCCGGGTCGTCGATGTCGCCGGGGAGCACCACGTGCACCTCGGGCCGGGCGGCGGCGGGGACGCCGGCCGGCGCGCCCGGGGCCGGGGCTGTCACAGGGGCCGCTCGTAGCTGGCCCAGGCGACGTGCGACTCGTGCAGGGTGACGGTGATCCCGGCCAGCCCTTGCGCGCCCGCGCCGAGGTCGCCCGCGCGCACCCGGTCGGCGAGCCGGTCGGCGACCGTGCGGGCCAGCACCTCCGTGGTGGTGTTCACCCCGGCGAACGCGGGCTCGTCGTCGAGGTTGCGGTAGGTCAGCTCGCCGAGGACGGCACGCAGCTGCTCGGTGGCCAGGCCGATGTCGACGACGATGCCGTCGGCGTCGAGGTCGGGCCGGCGGAACGTGGCGTCGACGACGAAGGTGGCCCCGTGCAGGCGCTGCGCCGGGCCGAAGACGTCGCCGCGGAAGCTGTGGGCGATCATCATGTGATCGCGGACGGTCACGCTGAACACGGGTCACTCTCCTGGTAGGTGATGAGGTGGCACAGGGCGGGCAGGCTGCCGTCGGTGAGGCCGGCGAGCACGTCGGGCAGTTCCGCGAACGGCGAGCTGCCGGTGAGCAGCGCGTCGAAGGCGGGGTCGGCGAGCAGCTCCAGGGCGAGGGCGAGCCGGTCGGCGTGCGTGCGGCTGCCCCGGCGGGCCGGGGCGACCATGCCCACCTGGCTGCTGCGCACGGTCAACCGGCCGGAGTGGAACGCCCCGCCCAGCGACAGCCGCACCGCGCGGTCGCCGTACCAGCTCAGCTCCAGCGCCGTGCCCTCCGGGGCGAGCAGCTCCAGCGACCGCTGCAACCCCTCGGAGGTGGCGCTGGCGTGCACCACCAGGTCGCGCCCGCCGGTGGCCCGCTCGGGGGTGGCGAAGTCGACGCCGAGCGCGGCGGCGACGGTGGCCCGGGCGGGGTCGGCGTCGACCAGCTCGACGCGCACCCCGGGGAAGCGGGCGAGCAGCGCGGCGACGCCGCAGCCGACCATGCCCGCGCCGACGACGCTCACCCGGTCACCGAGCAGCGGCGGCGCGTCCCACAGGGCGTTCACGGCGGTCTCCACGGTGCCGGCGAGCACGGCGCGGGCCGCCGGCACCCCGTCGGGCACCGGCACCACGGCCGAGGCCGGCACGACGTACGCGCTCTGGTGCGGGTGCAGGCAGAACACGGTCCGCCCGCGCAGCCCGGCCGGGCCCTGCTCGACGACGCCGACGCTGAGGTAGCCGTACTTCACGGGGGCCGGGAAGTCGCCCTCCTGGAACGGGGCGCGCATCGCGGTGTGCTGGTCGACCGGGACCCGGCCGGCGAAGACGAGGGTCTCGGTGCCCCGGCTGACGCCCGAGTAGCGGGCCCGCACCAGCACCTCGTCGGGGCCGGGGGTGGGCAGCGCCGCCGGGCGGATCTCCCCCACCCCGGGCTCACGCAGCCAGAACGCGTACGCCTCGCCGGTCACCGGAGGGTCCTCGTCGTCACGTCGTCCTCCTCGTGTCGTCCGCCGCACCGAACCGTTCGGCCGGATTCTCCGTGTTGTCTGTCGACAGCCTGTCGAACGGCAGTCTCTCGATCATCAAACACGGAGGCACGGTGCGCAGGGTTCAACACGGTCCGCTGGCAGGTCTGGTCAGCCTGTTCGTCCTGCTGGCGGGGATCGGCGCGACCGTCGGCCTCGGGCCGGCGGGCTGGCTCGCCGGCACGGCGTACGGAATGGTCCTGAGCGGGCTGCTCGCCCGGGCGCTGCGCGGGGCGGGCGAGTCCGGCCTGGGGCCGGCGGACGTGGTGACGTTGGGCCGGGCGGTGCTGATCGGCGGGGTGACGGCCCTGGTGGCCGACGGCTTCACCCGGGCCGTGCCGGTGCCGTTGCTGGTCGGCCTCGCCGCCGTGGCGCTGCTGCTCGACGCCGTCGACGGGCAGGTGGCGCGGCGCACCGGCACCGCGAGCGACCTCGGGGCCCGGTTCGACATGGAGGTCGACGCGTACCTCATCCTGCTGCTGGGCGTGCACCTGGCGCCGACGGCCGGGGTCTGGGTGCTGACCCTCGGCGCGATGCGGTACGCCTTCGTGGCGGCCGGCTGGACGTCGCCGTGGCTGCGTGGGTCGCTGCCGCCGCGGCGGTGGCGTAAGGTCGTCGCCGCGCTCCAGGGCATCGTCCTGGTCGTCGCCGCGGCCGGGGTCCTGCCGCCGGTCGGGGCGACGGTGCTGCTGGCCGGGGCGTTCGCGCTGCTCGTCGAGTCCTTCGGGCGCGACGTCGGGTGGCTGTGGCGGCACCGTCCGGTCGCCGGGCGCGACGGCGCGGCCCTGCGCCGGGACGACCCGGTCCGGGTGCCGGCCCACCTGCCGGCCTGACCGCCCACCGGATGCACGGGAGAGAAGACGACGTGACGAACCACCCGGGCGACCCCACCGATGCGGCCGGCGACGGCCCGCCCCGCGCCATCGGCGACGAGACGACGGGCGACGACACGACGACCGACGCCACCGGCGACGGCACGGGCGGCGACGAGGGTCGGCGCGCGGCGGACGACGCGGGCCGGCCGGCCGCGCTGCCGGGGCGGGGTCGACGGGTCCGCCGCGCGGTGACCGGCACCCTGGCCGCGCTGCTGGTGGCCGCCGCACTCACCGCCCCGGACCAGTTGCGGGAGCTGCGCCCGGCGGCGTTCCTGCGGCTGCCGGTCGAGGCCCTGGTCGTCGCCGCTGGGCTGCTCGCCCTGCCGGCGCGTCCCCGCCGGGTGGCCGCCGCCCTGACCGGGGCCGTGCTGGGGCTGGTCACCGTGGTCAGGCTCACCGACCTGGGCTTCCAGGTCGCCTGGGACCGCCCCTTCGACCTGGTGTCGGACTGGGTGCTGTTCGACGACGCGTACGGGTTCCTCGCCGGCTCGATCGGCCGGCCCGGGGCGGTCGGCGTCGCCGCGGGCGTCGTGCTGCTGGCCGTCGCCCTGCTCGTGACCCTGGCGCTGGCCGCGCTGCGCCTGGCCGCGCTGCTCGCCCGGCACGACACCGGGGCGAGACGGGCCGTCGCGGCGCTGACCGTGGGCTGGGTCGCCTGCGCCGCCTTCGGGGTGCGGATCGTCCCCGGGGTGCCGGTGGCCGACAGCGGCGCGACCGCCATGGTCCGTTACCACGCGGTCCAGGTGCGCGGCGGGCTCACCGACGGTGAGGTGTTCGCCGCCGAGGTCGCCGCCGACGGGTTCCGGGACACGCCGGGCGACCAGCTGCTGACCGCGCTGCGCGGCAAGGACGTCGTCGTCGCGTTCGTGGAGAGCTACGGCCGCGACGCGGTGGAGGAGCCGGAGTTCGCGCAGGTCGGCGCGGTGCTCGACGAGGGCACCCGGCGGCTGCGGGCGGCCGGGTTCGCCTCCCGCAGCGCCTATCTCACGTCCCCGACGGCGGGCGGCGGAAGCTGGCTGGCCCACGCCACGCTGCTGTCGGGGCTGTGGATCGACAGCCAGCAGCGGCACCGCAGCCTGCTCGCCACGGACCGGCTCACCCTCGGCGGGGCGTTCCAGCGGGCGGGCTGGCGGACGGTCGGGGTGATGCCCGGCGCGCTGGCCGACTGGCCGGAGGGCGGGTTCTACGGCTACGACCGGTTCTATCCGGCCCGGGAACTGGGCTACCGGGGGCCGAAGCTGGGCTACTTCCTCATGCCGGACCAGTACGCGCTGTCGGAGTTGCAGCGCCGCGAGCGGTCGGCCCCCGGCCACCCGCCGGTGATGGCCGAGATCCCGCTGACCTCCAGCCACTCCCCGTGGACGTCGTTCCCCCGGGTCATCGACTGGGACGACGTGGGCGACGGCTCGGTCTACCACCGCAACTCGGCGGTGGCCGACGTCGGCGGCAAGCCGGTGCGCCGCACCGCCGCCCAGATCCGCGCGGACTATCGGCGCACCATCGAGTACACGCTGAAGTCGCTGATCTCCTACGTGGAGACCTACGGCGACGACGACCTGGTGCTGGTCTTCCTCGGCGACCACCAGCCCGCACCGGTCGTCACCGGCGAGGACGCCAGCCGGGACGTGCCGGTCACCGTCGTGGCCCGCGACCCGAAGGTGCTCGACCGGATCGACGGCTGGCAGTGGCAGGACGGGTTGCGGCCCGGGCCGGGCGCGCCGGTGTGGCGGATGGACACCTTCCGGGACCGCTTCCTCACGGCGTTCGGGTCCCGGCCGGGGGAATCCGCGCCGCCGGCCGCCGCCCCGCGCTGACCCGGGCGCACGCCCGGGTCAGGCGGCCTCCCGCCCGGTGCGCGGGTGCTCGGGCCGGGCCGGCGCGGCGGGCCGGGGGCGGGGCGCGGGGGCCGGCGCTCCCGCGCCGGCGTCGCCCCGGGCCAGCCGCATGGCGCGCTCGGCGTTCAGCAGCGGGTCGCACGGGGCCTGCCGGCCGCCGCAGAGCAGGTTCTGGCAGCGGCCGGCGGCGTCGGGCTGGTGGGCCTCGGCGACGTCGTACGCCAGCCGCCACAGCAGCGTGTCCGTCACGTCGCTCGGCGGAGCCGTGTCGTGACTGGACCGGTGGTGCGTTGTGCCGGACACGCGGAAACCCCTCTCGTCGTCGCTACCCGAACAGGTTGACCGGCATTCCGGCCCGCTAAACCCGCCCCGGGCAGGCGGTTGGTCACACCACGCCGATTGTCGTTCCCCGCCGCAAATGCGGTTGCCGGCGTCGCCCGGCCCCGACCACAGGCAGCCGAGTGGTCCAACCAGTTGACGGGTTGATGTGGGCCGGGCCACACTGCACCGCATGACCTTCGTCCCTGTCCCCCGGGGTTCCGTCTCCGACCACGTCTTCGCCCAGCTCCGCGACGCCGTCGTCAGCGGCGCATACCGGCCCGGGGACACCCTGCCCGGCGAGCGGGAGCTGGCCGCCGCGTTCGCGGTGAACCGGCACGCCGTGCGCGAGGCGCTGCGCCGCCTGCAACAGCTCGGCCTGGTCCGGGTCAGCCAGGGCGGCGCGACCCGGGTGCTCGACTGGCGGGTGCACGCGGGGCTCGACCTCGCCCTGTCCCTGGTCCGCTCCGGCGACGTCCTGCCGGTCGACACGCTCGTGCGGGACATGCTGGAGATGCGCGCCTGCATCGGCGTCGACGCCGCCCGGCTCTGCGCCGAGCGGGCCGACGCGGCGACGCGGCAGACCGTCACCCGCGCCGTCGAGGAGTACGCCGCGCTCGCCCCCGACCTGCCCCGGATGGCCGAGGCCAACATCACCCTGTGGCGGCACGTGGTGCGCGGCTGCGGCAACACCGCGTACCTGCTGGGTTTCAACAGCCTCGTGGCCGGCGCGCTCGCCGTCGGCGAGGTGCCGCCGCAGCGGCGCGCCGCCGAGCTGCTCGACGTCGCCGGGCACCGGCGGCTCGCCGAGGCGATCGCCGACGGCCGGGGCGACGACGCCGCGCGGCAGGCGCGGGCCCTGCTCACCGCCGCCCTCGCCGCCCCCGCCGCGCCGGGACGGGAGTGCCGCGCATGATCCCCGCCGTGCTCTACGCCGTGCCCGCGTTCCTGCTGCTCATCGTCGTGGAGGCGGTGTCCTACCGGTTCGCGCCCGACGACGACGAACGCGGCTACGAGCTGCGCGACACCGCCACGAGCCTCACCATGGGGGCGGGCAGCCAGGTGATCGGCTTCCCGTGGAAGCTGCTCACGGTCGGCCTGTACGCCGGGCTGTGGGCCCTCGCGCCGGTGCAGCTCTCCCCCGCCAGCGTCTGGACCTGGGTGCTGCTGTTCGTCGCCGACGACCTGGCCTACTACTGGTTCCACCGCACCCACCACGAGGTGCGGCTGTTCTGGGCCAGCCACGTGGTGCACCACTCCAGCAGGTTCTACAACCTGTCGACCGCGCTGCGGCAGAGCTGGACGCCGATGACGTCGCTGCCGTTCTGGCTGCCGCTGGCCCTGCTCGGCATCCCGCCGTGGATGATCTTCCTCCAGCAGTCGGTCAGCCTGCTCTACCAGTTCTTCCTGCACACCGAGCGGGTCCGGGTGCTGCCCCGGCCGGTCGAGTGGGTCTTCAACACCCCGTCGCACCACCGCGTCCACCACGGCGTGAACGCCGAGTACCTGGACCGCAACTACGGCGGCATCCTGATCGTCTGGGACCGGCTGTTCGGCACCTTCGAGCCGGAACGCGCCCCCGCCCGGTACGGGCTGACCACGAACATCGGCACCTACCACCCGCTGCGGGTGGCCACCCACGAGTACGCGGCGATCTGGGCCGACGTGCGCGCGGCGGCGTCCTGGCGGCACCGGCTGGGCCACCTGTTCCGCCGGCCCGGCTGGCGGCCGCCACCGGCCCCGGCGGTGGCCGTCCGGGCCGCGCAGGGCGCCCGATGAGGCGGCTCGTGCCGTTCGGGCTGGTCGCCGCCGTCGAGCTGGTCGGCGTGGCGCTCGACAACCTGGTGCTCCAGTGGCTGACCAAGCCGCTGCTGGCCCCGCTGCTGCTGCTCTGGCTGCTGCGGCCCGGCCCCGGGCGGCCCGGTGGCGGGTGGGCCACCGCCGGCGCGGCGCGCACGGCCGGGCGGCGGGGCTTCGACGCGTTCGCGCTCGGGCTGGTCTTCGCCACGGCCGGCGACGTGGCGCTGCTGCTGCCCGGCGAGCCCGCCTTCCTGGTCGGCATGGGCTGCTTCCTCGGCACCCAGGTCAGCCTCGTGGTGGCGTTCACCCGGCACCGGCGGCCGCCCGTGGCGGTGGTCGCCGGCTATCTGGCCCTGTGGGCGCTGGCCAACGCCGCCCTGTGGGGTCCGCTCGGCCCGCTGCGGCTGCCGGTGCTCGGCTACAGTCTCGCGCTGTGCCTGATGGCCGCCGCGGCGGCCGGGGTCTCGGGGCGCGCGGCGGCCGGCGGGGCGCTGTTCCTGGTGTCCGACCTGCTGATCGGCGTGGACGCGGCCGGCACGACCCTGCCCGGCCACGGCCTGCTGGTGATGGGCACCTATGTCGCCGCGCTGCTGCTGCTCACGACGGCGTGGGCGGCGGCCGGCGCACCCGGCGCGCCGGGCCGGACGCGCCGGACCGGGGCCGACCGCGCGGCGCGCCGCGACCCGGCGAGGCCCTGAGCCGCCGCCGGCCCGCCCCGGTGCGGGGGCGGGCCGGCGGCGGGCGGGAGCGTGGTCAGCGCCGGCGGCCGTACGCGCCCGCGACGAGCGACACGCCGATCGCGGCGAAGGCGACCTGGAGGAACAGCTCGATCCAGTCGACGCCCGCCGTCTCGTCGACCCCGAGCACGCCGGCCACGAGGGTGCCGAGGATCGCGGCCACCACGCCGATCAGCAGGGTGAGCCAGATCGGGATGCTCTGCTTGCCGGGCACGACCAGCCGGCCCAGCGCGCCGATGATCAGACCGATGATGATGGCGGTGAAGAAACCGGTGACTTCCACTGGGCCGATCCTCTCGAACGGTTGTCGCGTGCACCTCCACGGTGCCCCCCGCGGCCCGGGCGGCAAACCCTCCGCGACCCGGCCGGCGGATTCTTCACACGACTGTCATGGTCCCGCCCGGCAACCGTCATGCCGCCCGCCGGGCGCGGTCAGCCGGCCGAGTGGGCGTGCCGGGCGGCCCGCTCGGCGAGCCACAGCCAGCGGCGCTGCACCTCCCCGCCGGTGGCCGCGACCATGGCGAGGGCGTCGCCGCGCACGGCGGTCAGGGCCGCGGCGTCGGCCGCCGGGTCGTCGAGCAGGGCCGCGCCGTCGCGGAACGCCTCGGCCTCGGCCGAACCGCCGAAGCGGGGGGCGACCTCGTCGCGCCAGAAGTCCGCCCAGGCCAGCTCGGGGTTCCAGGTGAACCGGGCGTACGCCAGATAGCTGATCTCGTTGGTCGGGTGGTAGGCCGCCGCCTCGGCGAAGATGGTCAGCCCCCGCATCCCGGCCGCCCCGGAGCGGGCCGCCATGTCGGCGTACATCTCGGGCACCCAGGAGTGGCGCTGCCGGTTCCACTGCGACCCGGCGTGGGTGCGCAGCACGTTCGTGGTGTGCGGCAGCCGGTCGACGTGGGCGGCGGTGAGCCGGTCGCGCTGGTCGTACCAGAAGCCCCGGTTCACGCAGTACTGGTAGGCGACGTCGTCGGGCAGGTCGGCCAGGGGCTGCTGCGCGTCGAGGTCGAAGATGTTGTCCCAGTAGACCTCGACGAGGTGGCGCAGCGGCACTCCGGCCGGGCCGGGGCGGCGGGCGGTCTCCAGCAGGGTCGGGTAGACCGCCCGCATCGCCTCGTAGGACCAGGAGGTGCGCTCGCCGCCGGTGCGCTCGCCGCAGCGGGCGCAGGCGCAGCTGCCGTAGTCGCCGGTCTCGAAGTTGATCCCGCCGACGGGCAGGGTGTCCAGCAGCCAGTCGATCGCGTCGCGGTGCCAGGCGAGGTTGTCCGGCTGCGAGGGGCAGGCGGCCATCATGTACTCGCTGGCCGGGAAGTGCAGGTCGCCGAACTCGTCGATGTCGAAGCCGACCTTCTTCGGCAGCTCGGCGGCCAGGTCGGGGCGCTGCCGCAGCCAGGTCGCCAGGTTGTAGCGGTGCCGACCGTCGAAGTAGATGCCGCCGTAGGCGTTGACGCCGATCCCGGCGATGATCCGCACGCCCCGGGCGTTGGCGTACTCGCACAGGTCGCGGGCCGCCTCGACGCCGCCGTGGGCGTCGCGCAGGAGCCCGTACACGACGATGCCGCCGATCCGTTCGCGGCTACAGAAGTCGACGAGCCGCCGGTAGTCGGCACCGAACGCGTCGGCGGACTTCGCGTACGGGTTGAGCGCGCCGATCTCCTGCTGGCCGAGCTGCCGGGTGTCCCAGTTGGTCGAGTGGTCCCAGGTCCACAGGGTGCGCAGCGGCAGCCCGGGCGCGGCGGCGGACGCGCCGACGGGCAGGCCGGCTCCGGTGGCCCGGCCGACGAGGTCGCGGGCGGCGTAGACCAGGCCGGCGAACGGGTCGCCGGTGAGCCGGATCTCGCCGGACTCCGGCACGTCGACGCGGTGGCCGCCCTCGGGCAGCGCCGGGTCGACGGCGAGGCGCACCGGCACGGCGTCCGGGCCGCCGTCGCCCCACGCCGCGCGCAGCAGGGCGGCGGCGTACGGCGCGTGCTCGGCCCCGAGCACCCGCACGCCGGGAACCTGGCGGTACGACGACATCATGTCCTCCCGAGGGTGTGGCTGGTGGCGGCGAGGAAGTCGACCACGTCGAGCGTGGTCCACACCCCGTGCCGCCAGTAGGGGTCCTGTGCGACGAGGGCGCGGGCGGCGGCCGCGTCGGCGGCCCGCAGCACCAGCACGGAGGCGGTCAGGTCGGCGCGCGCACCGGCGACCAGGGCGGCGCCGTCGGCGAGCAGGGCGCGCACGTGCGCCAGGTGTGCGGCCCGGTGCGGTTCGCGCCGGACGGCGGCGTCGGCGGCGAAGACGGCGGTGACGAGGTACGTCGGCTCGAACCGCAGCGGCGCGCCCGCGTCGGGGGTCGGCCCGCTCACGGGCCCGGTCCCGCTGCCGCCGCTCACGCCGCGGCCCCCGTTCGCGCCCGGCCCGCTCCCGGCTCGGCCCCGCTCACGGCTCGGCCCCGATCGCGCCGAGGAGCCGCCGCATGGCGACCCGGTAGACGGCCTGCGGGCGGCCCGCGCCGGTGCTCACGTGCACGCCGACCTCCTCGGCGAAGCCGGCCGCCCGCAGGGCCTTGAGCAGGCGGCGGGCCGAGCGCGCCTCCACCCCGTACGCGTCGGCCAGCCCGCGGGCGGTGACCTGGTCGGGGTCCATCTGGTGCAGGGCCTCCAGCAGCCGCCGGGTCGACAGCGGCCCGATGTGCAGCTGCTCGGAGACGCGCAGCACGCCCGGGGCGGTCTCCCGCAGCCGGGGACGCACGGCGGTCTCCCGGCTGGAGTAGACCTCGCCGTCGGGGAAGACCACGTGGGTGTCGCCGCTGTGCCGGCCCAGCGCGAGGGCCTTGCGGGCGTTGTCCTCGGCCGCGGCGATGGTGGTGCCCGCGCCGAAGCCGACGGCGTGCCCCACGTCGACGCCGCGCAGGGTGAGCAGGGAGGCGTGCCCGTCGCGGTGCCGGGCGATGGCGCTCTCCACGGTCCCCCGCGTGGTGGTGATCACCATGGTCCGGTCGTCGACGGTGGCGAGCCGGCCGCGCATCCGCTCGGCGTGCTCCAGCAGCGCCTCCCGCACCCGCAGCCGCTGCCGCTCGGCCTGGTACGGGTCCTGCGCCCGGTGCGTCGACGCGCCGAGGTCGACCATCATCACGGCGATCTGGGTGGCCCGGGACTGGCGCACCTCGGCGGCGAGCCAGGCCCGGCGCAGCGCGTCGCGCACCGAGGCGCGGGTGTGCTCCACGCGCCACACCGGCACCCCGCTGTCGGCCAGGTCGCGGTGCACCGCGCCGAGGCAGGTCAGGCACGCCTCGACCGCGCCGGAGGCGTAGCGCTCGCGGTGGTAGGCGGTGATCTCGTCGAGGCCGGAGAAGAGCAGCCCGGAGGAGTCGGCGATTGGCAGGATCTCCGTCGGCGGGGCGACCTCGATGTCGTGGTACGTCTCCCGGACGATCTCGGCCTCGATGGTGTCCACGCTGACCCGGGGCAGCTTCCCGCCGGTGGCCAGCAGCATCCGCGACAGGGTCCGGTAGAGGTCGATGCCGGCGTGCGGGACGTAGTCGATCTCGGCCCGCAGGTCGCCGGCCGCGCTGGCGAAGGCGTACGGGATGCGGCCGGTGAACAGCAGCACCTGGCACACCTCGTCCAGCTCGCGGGCGAGCTCGGGGGCCTGCTCGGGCCGGGTGTAGGCGCGCGCGGTGACGCTGTCCGCGCGGCCCTCCCCGGCCGCCACCTCCTGCACGAGCCGGATCGAGTCCTCCGGGCCGATGATCCCGATCACGATGCTGCCTCCATGTCGTGCGCCGCTGGCCAGGTGGGCGGGGTGCTCAGCCGGTGCAGACCGTGCCGGCGAGGCCGGCGCTGACCGGCGACGCCAGCAGGACCAGCACCGAGGCGACGTCCTCGGGGCGACCCAGCGCGGCCTCGACCGCGGCGATCCGCCCGCCGTCGGTGCCGTTGGCCCGCGCCTCGTCCAGCGACCGCCGCATCAGCGGCGTGTCGATGTCCCCCGGGCAGAGCGCGTGCACACGGATCCCCTGTGGACCGAGCTGACGGGCCAGCGTGAGCGCCAGTCCGTGCAACCCTCCCTTACTCGCGCCGTAGGGTACCGAGCCGGAGCCGGTCTGCACGCCCGCCTTCGACCCGACCAGCACGAGCACCCCGTCGCGGGCGCTCAGGTGCCGGGCGGCGTGCTTGGCGACCAGGAACGGGCCGGTGAGGTTGACGGCGATGACCCGCGCCCACAGCTCGACGGGCACGTCGCGCACGTCGAGGCCCTGGCCGCGCATCACCCCGGCGACGTGCAGCACGGCGTCGACCCCGCCCAGCTCGGCGGCCACGGCGTCGAGCGCCCCGGCGACCTCCTCCTCCACGGTGACGTCCGCGCCCCGGGAGCAGGCCGTCGCCCCGGCGGCGCGGGCCTGCGCGGCGGCGCGGGCCGCGCCGGCGGCGTCGGCGTCGAGCACGGCGACGGCCGCGCCGGCGTCGGCGGCGGCGGCCACGGTGGCCAGGCCGATGCCGGACGCGCCGCCGACGACGACCACCCGCCGGCCCGCCAGCAGACCGGCGCGGTCGCCGCCGTCGGCCAGCAGACCGGCGCGGTCGCCGCCGTCGGCCGGTGGGCGGTCGCCGCCCACCGGCGCGCCGGCCGGGGCGTCGCTCACGGCCGGACCGTCCGGCGCACCGCGTCGGCCACGGTCGCGGCCTCGGGCACCACGACGGCCTGCAGGGCCGGCGCGGCGGGCATCGGCACGTCCGGGGCGGCCACCCGGGCGATCGGCGCGCGCAGGTCGGCGAAGCACTCGGCGGCGGCCCGGGCGGCGATCTCCGCGCCGAACCCGCCGGTGAGGTTGGCCTCGTGCGCCACGACCAACCGGCCGGTGCGCGCCACCGACGCGGCGACCGTGTCGAAGTCGAGGGGGTTGAGCCAGCGCAGGTCGACCACCTCGACGTCGATGCCCTCCCCGGCCAGGGTGGTGGCGGCGTCGAGGGCCGCCGACACCATGCGGGACCAGGCGACGACGGTGACGTCGGCGCCGGACCGGACGACCCGGGCCCCGCCGACCGGCTCCACCGGGGCGTCGGTGCGCACCGGGCCCCGGGTCGGGTAGAGCATCCGGGCCTCGGCGACGACCACCGGGTCGTCGCTGACGACTGCGGTGCGCAGCATCTGGTACGCGTCGTCGGGGGTGGCCGGCAGCGCGACCCGCAGGCCGGGGGTGTGCGCGAAGTACGCCTCCGGGGAGTGCGAGTGCTGGGCACACGCCCCGGGCGAGTAGCCCTGCTGCATCCGGATCACCAGCGGGGCCTTCCACCGCCCGGCGCTGGAGTAGCGGATGGTGGCGATCTGGTTGACGATCTGGTCCATCGCCACGAACGAGAAGTCGGCGTACATGATCTCGGCGATCGGCCGCAGCCCGGTCATGGCCGCGCCGAGGGCCATGCCGAGGAAGCCGGTCTCGGAGATCGGGGTGTCGAAGATCCGGTCGGAGCCGAACCTCTTGTGCAGTCCCTTCGTGGCGCCGAACGGCCCGCCGGGCAGGGCCACGTCCTCGCCGAAGTAGACGGTGTCGGTCCGGCTGTCCAGGGCCCAGGTGAGGGCCGCGTTGACGGCCTGGATGTAGCGCAGCGACTCAGACATAGACGTGCTCCCTCGCGGTCGCCGGGTCCGGGTGGGGGACGGCGCGGGCGGCGGTGACGGCGGCCTCGATCTCGGCGTCGACCTCGGCGTCGATCGCGTCGAGCCGGGCGGTGAGGTCCGCGTCGGCGGCGGCGCGGATGCGGGCCAGCGGCTCGCGTAGCCGGGCGGCGGCGATCTCGCCGGCCGGGCGGTAGTGCTGCGCGTCGCCGCTGTAGTGGCCGACCAGGCGCTCGGTCATGGCCTCCACGATGGACGGGCCGGAGCCCTCGCGGGCCCGGTCCACGGCCTCGGCGACCGCGTCGTACACGGCGTCGGGGTCGTTGCCGTCGACCACCCGGCCGGGCAGGCCGTAGCCCGCGGCCCGCTCGGCGAGCTGCTTCACCCGCACCATGTCGGAGATGCGCGACATCTCGGAGTAGACGTTGTTCTCCACCACCAGCACCAGGGGCAGGTCGAGCACGGCGGCGAGGTTGAGCGCCTCGTGCACGTTGCCCTGGTTCATCGCGCCGTCGCCGATGCTGACCACCGACACCGCGCCGCTGGCGGTGCGCTGGGCGGTGAGCGCCGCGCCCGTCGCGATCGGCACCCCGGCGCCCACGATGGAGTTCTCGCCGACGAACCAGCGACCCGGGTCCGACAGGTACGGCGAGGCGGCGCGCCCGCCGCACAGCGCCGAGTCGCGGCCCATCATCTCGGCGAACAGGCCGGTGAGGTCGACGCCCCGGGCGATCGCCCAGCCGTGCCCCCGGTAGGTCGCGGTGACGTGGTCGCCGTCGCGCAGCGCCCGGCAGGCGCCGACCGGGACGGCCTCCTGGCCGTTGCACAGGTGGATCGATCCCGGGATCTCGCCGGCGTCCTTGAGGGCGGTCAGCCGCTCCTCGAACCGGCGGATCCGGGCCATGAGCCGATAGTCGTCCGGCAGCCCCATCACATCCCCCAGAGATAATTGAGCCTTATTCCGACTCGTTGGTTGAGGAGCCTAGACCAGCAGTCCAGGGCTATGGAAGAGTGCTGAAGCAAGTTTGTGGCCGTTATTGGTCTCTAATTTGGGAGCGGGCATGGAGATCGTCGAGGTCGAGTCGGCGGTGCGCGGCGACGCGCACTTCGTCCAGGTGCACACGGCGGACGGGCTGACCGGGGTCGGCCAGTCCGCCTGCTGGGGCTACCCGACGGCGGTGCACGCCGTGGTGGAGGCGTTCCGGCCCTACCTGATCGGGGCGGACGCCGGCCGGATCGAGCACCACTGGCACCACCTGTACCGGATGGGCCCGTTCCGCGGCTCGGTGCTCACCGCCGCCGTCTCCGCCGTCGACCTGGCCCTGTGGGACCTGCTCGGCAAGCGGCTCGGCGTGCCCGTGTGGCAGCTGCTCGGCGGGCGGGTGCGCGATCGGATCCGGCTGCACCTGCTGCTGGGCGGCACCGGCGCACCGGCCCTCGCCGCCGAGGCCGCCGCCGCCGTCGCCGACGGCTTCACCGCCGTGAAGTTCGACCCGCTGCCGGCGAACTACGGCGACCTGTCCCAGGCCCGCCTGGTGGCCGAGACCGAGGCCACCACGGCGGCGGTGCGCGACACCGTCGGCGCGGACGTCGACCTGCTGATCGAGCTGCACCGCAAGCTCACCCCGTTGCAGGCCGAGGCGGTCGTGCCGGCGCTGGCCCGGCACCACCCGCTGATGGTGGAGGACGCGATCCAGATCGACAGCGTGAGCAGCCAGGCCGGGGTGCTCCGACGGGCCCCGGGCGTGCCGATGGCCAACGGGGAGCGGCTGCACACCATCTGGGAGTTCAAGGAGCTGCTCGCCCAGGGCGGCGCGCAGTACGTCCGGCCCGACGTCGGGCTCGCCGGCGGCCTCAGCCACGCCCGCAAGATCGCCGCGCTGGCCGAGGCGCACCACGCGGCCGTGGTCACCCACAACTGCCTCGGCCCGCTGCTCACCATGGCCTCCGTGCACCTGGACACGGTCATCCCGAACTTCGTCACCCA
The DNA here is from genome assembly GCF_014205165.1 of Micromonospora carbonacea. Taxonomy (NCBI): domain Bacteria; kingdom Bacillati; phylum Actinomycetota; class Actinomycetes; order Micromonosporales; family Micromonosporaceae; genus Micromonospora; species Micromonospora carbonacea. The sequence continues at coordinate 3,745,317 of NZ_JACHMZ010000001.1, forward strand.
GGAGTACTCGCCGCTGGACGACGCGCTCGCCGACGGCCCCGCCCGCGCCTGCGTGCGCCGCGAGGGCGGTTTCCTGCCGGTGCCGCAGGACCCCGGGCTGGGCGTCACCCTCGACCTGTCCGACCCGACGCCGCTGGACCTCACCGGCCGGCCGCTGACCCGCATCCCGCTGCGCGCCGACGGCTCCGTCGCGTACGCGGTGTAAGGAAGGGCCCCCTGTTAACGCCTGCGGTAGAGAAGGGAGCCCTTCTCACCGCAGGCGCAGGTGGGGGCGGCGCGGCGCGGGGTGCGGTGGGGGCGGCGTGCGCCGACCCGCTAGGCGGGCGGTGGGTGGCCGGGGTGGTGGAACACCCGGTGCGCCCACAGCGGCTCGCCGTCGGCGTCGGCGATCTCGGCGAAGAGGTGGGCGAGCGACGCCGTCCACCGGGCCTGCACCGGCGAGGCGGCGGTGACCGCGCCGGCGTGGGCGAATCCCGCGCGGGTGCGCAGCACGCAGATCAGCAGCAGGTCGCGCCGGTAGATGGCGTACTCGTAGATCCCCGCCTCGTCGAGCAGCGCGGACAGCTCCGGCCACACCTCGGCGTGCCGGCGCTCGTACTCGGCCTCGGCGCCGGGGCGCAGCCGGTACAGGTGGCACACCTGCTCCCCCGGCCCGGCCGCCGCGCCCGTCGCGCGCCGGGCCGGGCCGGCGTCTCCCGTCGCGCGCCGGGCCGGGCCCGTGTCCCCGGCCGGCGGACGGTCGGGGCCGGCGCCCGCCGGGGCGGTCACTTGCCGGAGCCGGCCAGCGCGCCGGAGACGAGCTGCCGCTGGAAGACCAGGTAGATGATCAGCACCGGCAGCAGCGCGACGATCAGGCCGGCGCTGACCAGCGGCACCGACACGTCGTACTGGCCGCTGAGCAGGGAGACGCCGACCATCAGCGTCTTGCTGTCCGAGCCGCCCATGATGACCAGGGGCAGCAGCAGGTCGTTCCACATCCAGACGAAGTTGAAGATGGCCAGCGCCGCCAGGGCCGGGGTGGCGATGGGGGCGAGCAGCCGGAACAGGATGGTCAGGTGCCCCGCGCCGTCGACCCGGGCCGCCTCGATCAGCTCGTCGGGCACCTGCTGGAAGTAGCCGGCGAGCTGGTACGTGCCCAGGGGCAGCCCGAACGCCGCGTACGCCAGGATCAGGCCCTGGTATTCGCCGGACATGCCCAGGTCGAGCACGGTCTGGTAGAGCGGGTAGATGATCGCCTGGCTGGGGATGGTCAGGGACACGATGATCAGCAGGAAGACGATCTTGCCGCCGCGGAAGCGCAGCTTCGTCACCGCGTACGCGACCAGCAGCGCGGCGAGCACCGACAGCACCAGCCCGCCGACGGTGGTGATCAGCGAGTTGAGCAGCAGCCGGGGCATGTTCATCCGGCGGAACGCCTCGAGGTAGTTGTCCAGGGTGATCCCGGCGGGCAGGCCCAGCGGGTCGTCGGCGAAGCCGGCCTGCGTCTTCACCGAGCTGACCACGGTGAACAGCAGCGGGTAGATCGCCGCGACGGCGACGACGACCAACGCGAACGTCAGCAGGTAGCGCCCGATGCGGGCGGAGTGGCGCGCGTTCATCGCGGCTTGCGGGTCCCCTCTGTGAACATGTGCCGCACGCTGAAGATCGACAGCACGGCGACGAAGACGAACAGGGCGATGCCGATGGCCGAGCCGTAGCCGCGGTCGAGGAACTGGAAGGTGGTCAGGAAGACCAGGTACTCGGGGAGCATGGTGGCGTCGCCCGGCCCGCCCTGGGTCAGCGCGTAGATCAGCGGGAACAGCCAGATCAGCACGCCGGAGGCGCAGAGCACGCTCCAGTACGCCACGGTCGGTCGCAGCATCGGCACGACCACCGAGAACAGCCGCCGCCAGAAGCCCGCCCCGTCGAGGTACGCCGCCTCCAGCGTCTCCTCGGGGATGGTGGCCAGGCCGGCGAGGTAGGTCATCACGCCGAGGCCGAAGAAGCTCCACAGGGCGACCGCGACCAGCGAGAACAACGCGCTGTACCGGCCGTTGAGCCACTCGATCGCCAGCGGCTGGAGGCCGACGCCGCGCAGCAGGGCGTTGAGCGGCCCGTCGGGGGCGAGGATCTGCCGGAACATGATGCCGACGACGATGGGCGCGATGGTGTACGGCACGAAGTAGACGGCGCGGAAGAACTTCCAGCCCGGCGAGCGCTGGTGGATGAGCAGCGCCAGCACCAGCGGGATCACGATCCACACCGGCAGGGTGGCCACCACCAGCAGGGCGTTGCGGAAGCTGGTGCGCACCATCGGGTCGTCGAGCATCCGGGTGTAGTTGTCGGCCCCGGCGAACTCGCTGCCGCCGAACCCGCTGGACGCCTCGAAGCTGGTGAGCACGCCCCGGACGAGGGGCACCAGCTTGAACAGCACGACCAGCACGAGCGCGGGCAGCACCAGCGCCGCGCCGAGCCACCATTCCCGGGCCTGGCCCGGCCGGTGGGCCCGGCGGCGGCGCGGCGCGGGCGGAGCGTCGGCGGCCACCGGCTCCGGCGCGGTGGAGATCGTCATCAGGGTTCCTCCCCCGGGGCTGGCCGGGCGGGGCGACGAGGCTCGCCCCGCCCGGGGTGGCTACTTGGTCTGCTTCTTCGTGGGGCTGCGCTCCAACGCCTGCTGCATCTGCTCGGCCCACTTGTCGACGGTGAGCTGGCCGAGGGTGACCTGCTGCCAGCCGCGGGCCAGGGCGTCGGCCTCGGGGCCGGAGAGCATCACGCCGGCGTGCAGGGTCGGCTGGGCCACCAGCTCCTGGATCTTCAGGAAGGCCGGCGAGGAGGGCAGCAGGGCCTTGTCGACGTTCTTGTTCAGCGGCTGGCCCTTGCCGTACTTGACCCACAGCTCGCCGTTCTCCTTGCCGGCGAGCCAGGTGATGAACTCCAGGCCGGCCTGCTTCTTCTGGCTCCACTGGGTGACGCCGTAGACGGCGCCCTCGATGCCGGAGAACTTCTGGGCCAGCGGGGCCGCCGGGTCGATCGCCGGCCACCGGGTGACGCCGAGCTTGTCGTCGCCGAGGGCCTTGCCGAACGCCTCCCAGTTCACCGCGTCGGAGATGATGGTGCCGGCGAACGCGGCGTCGCCGCGCTGGAAGATGTCCGCGCCGTCGGGGAGCATGGTGATCGACGGGGCGTTCTTGTTCGCCCAGCCCTTGGTGGTGATCTCGGCGAGCTTCTCGAGCACCGCGACGAGCTTCGGGTCCTTCCAGGACAGCTTGCCGGCGAGCAGCGCCCGGATGTCGTCCTCGGTGAGATAGTTGCGGGCGATCTCCGGGAAGTCCCAGTACGCCGGGAAGGTGCCGGAGAGCCCGAGCGCGAGGCAGGTCTTGCCGGCCTTCTTCACCGCGTCGCAGGCCGCGCCGAACTCGTCCCAGGTCGCCGGGGGCTTCTCCGGGTCCAGGCCGGCGGCGGTCAGGACGGCCTTGTTGTAGTAGAGGACGTTGCCCTGGTAGGAGAACGGCACGCCGTAGCAGGTCTTGCTGGTGTCGAAGCCCTCGCAGGCGCCGCTGTAGGTGACCAGGTCCTTGGTGATCTCGGCGGCCTTGTCGCCCAGCGGCACGTACGCGCCGCGCCGGTCGAACAGCTCCAGGCCGGCGTTGTTGGCCATCACGTCCGGCCCGGACTGCGAGGTGATGTACGGGCCCTGCACCTCGGGGTACTTGTCGAAGGGGACGGACTGCATCTCCAGCTTGATGTTCGGGTGGCCGGCCTCGAAGCTGGTCTTGACCTGCTTCCAGTACTCGGTGCCGCCGGGCTCCCAGGTCAGCACCTTCAGGGTGACCGGGCCGTCGGTGGCGTCGTCACCGCCACCGCCGCATCCGGTCAGCAGCGCGGCGGCCGCCATGCCGGCGGCGAGGGCGCCGGCCAAACTCCGTCGAAACATCGGGTAGCTCCTGTCACAAGTGGGGGCTCTGAGGGACGCGGCGGGCCGACCCGCCGGCGGAGGCGCTGTCGACCACGGCCTCGGCGACCCGGACGACGTGCAGGCCGTCGGCGAGCGGGACGACCGCCGTCGGCTCGGTGCCGTCGATCCGGCCGAGGAAGTGCCGCAGCTCGGCGGCGAGCGCGCCGCCGCCGTCGACCGGGGAGAGGAGCCAGTCCGGCGCCTCGGTCGGCTCGCCCTGGACGAGCAGCGTGGGGTGGCCGAGGTCGACGTGCGCGACCCCGTCGGTGCCGTACACCTCGACCAGGTCCGAGGTGTGGTTCGGGGTGTGTTCGGGCAGCAGGTAGCTGTTGCGGATCGACGACACGACGTCGTTGGCGTGCCGCAGCTCCGCCCACACCAGGACCGGGGTGGCCGATCCGGGTCGGGTCCGGGCCGCCGCGCGCACCTCGACCACGGGCGCTCCGGCGTACCAGAGGGCGAGGTCGATGTCGTGCACGGCGGTGAGCAGCGCGGGGTGCTCGCGCGGAAAGAGCCGGCTGAGGGTACGGGGCCGGTCCCGGCGCGACGACACGGCGAGCACGTCGCCGATCCGGCCGGCGCGGACCGCGTCGTGCAGGGCCCGGTGCGGGGCGCTGTGCCGCAGGATGTGCCCCGGCTGGCAGAGCACGCCGGCGCGCTCGGCGGCGGCCACGATGGCGGCGGCGTCGGCGGCGGTGGCGGCGAGCGGCTTCTCCACCAGCACGGGCACCCCGGCGGCGAGCAGGTCCACGGCGACCGCGCGGTGCGCCGGGCCGGGGACGCACACCGACGCGGCGTCCGGCCCCGCGGCGGCCAGCAGCTCGGCCACGGAGGCGTACGTCCGCGGCACGTCGTGCTCCGCGGCCACCCGCGCCCGGGTCGCGGCGTCCGGCTCGACCAGGGCGGACACGGCCACCCCGAGCGACCGGTACGCGGCCAGGTGCCGCACGCCGAACGCCCCCGCGCCGACCACGGCCACGGACGGGCGGCTCATGCCCCGACCGCCCCGGAGGCGGCGGCCGGGCCTGCGGCGACGGTCGGGCCGCCGGGGTCGGCGTCGGTGGCGCGCCGCGCGCCGGGGAGCTCCCGCGCGCCGGGGGCGTCGGCGGCCTCCGGCCGGGCGGGGCCGTCGGCCGCCTCCGGCCCGGCGAGCCGGCCGGCGAGGACGGCCCGGGTGAGGCGGTCCAGGGCGGCCACGCCCGCCCCGATGCACCGCTCGTCGACGTCGAAGGCGCCGGAGTGCAGCGGCGCGCCGCCGCGGTCGCCGGTCACCCCGAGCTTGACGTACAGGCTGGGGCCGAGCGCGCCCAGCAGGGCGAAGTCGTCGGTGGTCAGCGGCGGCTCGGTCAGGTCGACGACGTCGACCACGGCGGGCAGCTCGGCGTGCGCGAGGGCCACCAGCGGCGCGGCGTTGCGCACCGGGGGCATCTCGTTGGCCCAGGTGAACCGCAGGCCCAGGTCGAGCGCGGCGGCCTGCTGCCGGGCGATGCGCTCGACGACCTCCTTGAGCCGCGCGCGGGTGCCCTCGTCGTGGGTGCGCAGGGTGCCGGTCGCCTCCGCCCGCTCGGCGACCTGGCTCTGGCTGGCCCCACCCGCGATCGTGCCGATGTTGAAGGCGACCAGCTCGTGCGGGTTGCGGGAGCGGGCGACCCCGGCGTGCAGGAGGTTGACGATGCCGGCGAGGCCGAGGATGGCGTCGCGGCCCAGGGCGGGGGTGGCGGCGTGCGCGGCGCGGCCGAGCACCTCGACCCGGAAGGCGTCCTTGGCCGCCATGGCGGTCTCCCGGTCGACGCCGACCGCGCCGACCGGCAGGTCGGGCCAGCAGTGCAGGCCGAGGACGGCGTCGAAGCGCCGGCCGCGCAGGGCGTCGTCGGCGAGCACGGCGGCGGCGCCGGAGTCCTCGCCGAAGGGGATCTCCTCGGCCGGCTGGAACAGCACGGTCACCGTGCCCCGCTCGGGCGGGTCGGCCGCGAGCCGGGCCGCGACGCCGGCGACGACGCTCATGTGCACGTCGTGCCCGCAGGCGTGGCAGACCCCGGGGTTGCCCGACGCCCAGGGCACCTCCTTGGCGTCCTGGACCGGATAGGCGTCCATATCGGCCCGAAGCAAGACCGAGGGTCCCGGCGCACGCCCTTCGATCTCGGCGACGAGACCGGTGCCGGCGACACCGGAGCGAACCCGGGCGATCGGGGCGAGGCGGTCGGCGAGGACCGCCGCCGTCTGCTGTTCGGTGAACCGCAGCTCAGGGTGCTGGTGAAGCTGCCGTCGCAGCCGCACCAGATCATCAACACCCTCGTACGCCTGCACCACGCGGACCACCCCTCGCCTGCGTCCGATAATCCGGACCTAATTGAGACAAGAACCTAAGCGAGGGGTCCTCCCACGTCAATGGGCAGCTCGGAATCGGTTAGGGTCCGGCCATGGAACGCGCCGACGCACACCTGCACCTCTTCGCCGACGGGTATCCGGGCCGCTACGGAAGGTCCCCGGCCGGGGGCGACGAACTCGCCGTCTACCGGACTTTGCGCCACGAACACGGCATCGGCCGGGCGCTCGTGGTCGGCTACGAGGGCGCGCCGGAGTTCGCCGGCAACAACCGGCACCTCGCCGTGCTCGCGGCCGCCCACGACTGGATCGCGCCGCTGGCCTACGTTCCGGTCACCGGCACGGACCGGCCCGGCCTGGACCGCCTGCGCGCGGCCGGGTTCGCGGGCCTCGCCGCGTACCTGCCGGACCCGGACGCGGCCGACGCGTTCGCCGGCTGGGCCCACAGCGTCGCCGGGCCGCTCAACGACGCGCGTGCGGTGGTCAGCCTCAACGCCACCCCCGAGGCGACCGGCCGGCTCGGGCGGGCACTGGCCGCGCTCGACGGGTGCCCGGTGCTGTTCAGCCACCTCGGCCTGCCCGGCCGGCAGCCCGCCGCGCCGGCTCCCCGGGCCGCCGCCGACCGGCTCGCCCCGCTGACCGACCTGGCCCGCCTGCCGCACGTCGGGGTCAAGGTCTCCGGACTGTACGCCGTGAGCGACCCGGCCGAGGCGTACCCGCACGACGCCGCCCGGCCCTTCGTCGACCTGCTGCTGGACCGCTTCGGCGCGCGCCGGCTCTACTGGGGCTCGGACTTCTCCCCCAGCCTGGACCACGTGTCGTTCGCCCAGGCCCTGCGGCCGGTCGGGCTCGACGGGCTCTCCGCCGCCGAGGCGGCCGACGTGTTCGGCGGCAACCTCCGCCGCGCCCTGCGCGGGCGCTGACGCCGGGGCCGGCGGACCGCCCCGGTGACCGGCGCCGGGGCGGGACGGGCGGACCGCCGCCCGCCCGCCCCGGGCCGGGTCACGCCTGCGGCGCGGTCTCCCGGCGCAGCGTCGACGACCCGGCCGCCACCGACCAGCCGGCCACCCACCGGCTGGCGCTGCCCGGCCGGGTCCGGTCCGCCAGGTGGTACCAGTCCATCCGGCACCGCTGCCGGGTCACCTCCAGCACGCCGTAGCCGTGGCCGTCCAGCTCCGTCCAGCGCACGTGCGTGTTGGTCGCCCGGAGCAGGTCCGCGCCGAGGACACTGAGCGCGTTGCCCTCCCGCAGGCCGAGGAAGTCGTTGACGTTGTCGCTGGTCACCGAGGGGACCACGAACTCCGCGGCGGCCGGGTCGGACGTGCCCGTGGCCCGGGTGGTCACCTCGTTGGCCCACGAGGTGTGGATGTCGCCGGTCAGGAAGACGACGTCGCGGGTGCCCGTGGCGCGCAGGTGGTCGACCAGTTCGTTGCGGTCGGCGTTGTAGCCGTCCCACTGGTCGGGGTTGAGCACCACGCCGTTCTCGGGGACGCCCAGCAGCCGGCCGATCGGGCCCAGCAGCCAGGCGGGCAGCGTGGCGAGGTCGACCCGGGCGATCATCACCGGGTTGCCGACCAGCTTCCACCGGGCGGTGGAGGCGGCCAGGCCGCTCTTGAGCCAGGACATCTGCGCGTCGCCGGTGATCGTCCGGGCCGGGTCGTCGACGGCGGAGCCCGACGCCTGCTGCGACCGGTAGCTACGCAGGTCCAGCATGGACAGCTCGGCGAGCCGCCCGAACCGCAGGCGGCGGTAGATCGCCCCGTCCGCGCCGGTGCGCACCGGCATCCACTCGGCGTACGCCTGCCGGGCGGCGGCCACCCGGTCGGCGAAGGCGCCCTCGGTGGCCGGGGTGTGGTTCTCCGCGCCGCCGGACCACTGGTCGTTGGCCACCTCGTGATCGTCCCAGGTGATCACCCAGGGCACCGAGGCATGCAGCGCCTGCAGGTCCGGGTCCGTCTTGTAGAGCGCGTGCCGGATCCGGTAGTCGGCCAGCGTCAGCACCTCGTGCGCCGGGAGCACCGGCCGCACCACCGACCCGCCGGCGTCGAACTCGCCGGTGCCGTACTCGTAGAGGTAGTCGCCGAGGTGCACGACGAGGTTGAGGTCGCCCCGGTCGGCCAGGTTCCGGTACGCCGAGAAGTAGCCCGCCTCCCAGTTGGCGCAGGAGACCACGCCGAGGCGGAGCCGGTCGATGTCGGCGTCGGCGGGCGGCGCGGTCATGGTGCGCCCGGTCGCCGACCACGCCCCCGCGTACCCGAACCTGTACCACCAGGTCGTCGCCGGGGCGAGGCCGGTGACCGCCACCTTGACGGTGTGGTCGCGGGCCGGTCCGGTGGTCAGGGCGCCCTGGGCCGTCACGGTCACGAAGTCGGGGTCGGCGGCGACCTGCCAGGTCACCTCCGCCTGCGGGCCGACGCCGGAGCCCGGCTGCGCCTCGTCGGTGGGGGTGAGCCGGGTCCAGATCAGGACCCCGTCGGGCAGCGGGTCGCCGGAGGCCACCCCGTGCCGGAACGCGCCGCCGGCCGCGCCGGCGGGGGCCGCGCCGGCCAGGGTGGCGCCGGCGAGCACGGCCGTCCCGGCGGATGCGCCGGCCAGCCGCAGGAGGGTACGACGGTCGATGGTGTTCGTCATGCCTCACGTATCTACCGTCTTCACCGTCCCGCCCGCTGCCCCGCTCGGCACTGTTCGCCGATCCTTCACCGGCTGTCGGCCGTTCCCGCGCCACGCGGCGGCCTGGCCACCGCGAACTCCGGCCGGCGGAGATAGGGTCGGCAGCCATGCGGACGAAGCAGGAGTTGGGCGCGGCCATCCGGCGCGACCGGCGGGCGGCGCTGGTGGTCAACGCCCGCTCCCGCCGGGGTCGCCGCCTCTACGAGCACGCCCGGGCGCTGCTGACCGGCGCGGGCTTCGAGCTGCTCGGGGAATATCCGGCCGACCGCCCCGGCGAGCTGGAGCGCAGCCTCGCCGACGCCCTGGCGCTCGGGCCCGACCTGCTCGTCGCGGGCGGCGGCGACGGCACGCAGAGCGCCGCCGCCCGGCTGCTCGCGCACCGCGACGTGGCGCTGGGCCTGCTGCCGCTGGGCACCACCAACAACTTCGCCCGCACCCTCGGCCTGCCGCTGGACCTGGCCGCCGCGGTGGCGGTCCTCGCCGACGGCAAGGTGATCGACGTCGACCTGGGGCTGGCCGGCGACGTGCCGTTCGCCAACCACGTCGGGGTGGGCATGTCGGCCGACATCATGCTGCGGACGCCGCCCGCGCTCAAGCGGGTCACCGGCCGGCTCGCGTACCCGGCGACCGCCCTGGCGCTGCTGGCCCGGCACCGGGCGCTGCGGGCGACGGTGCGGGCCGGGGACGCGACGCACGAGTTCCACACCCACCAGCTCTACGTGGCCAACGGCGGCTTCCACGCCGGCCGGCCGATCACCGCCGACACCGACGCCGACGACCGGCTGCTGGTGGCGTACCCGGTCGGCGGTCCGACCCGGCGCGGCCTGCTGCGGGACACCGCCCGCAACGCCGCCACGGGGGCCCGGCGCACCCTCGCCGAGACGCCGTTCCTCGCCGTCGGCGAGCTGTGGCTGGAGACCGACCGACCGGCGCGGGTCGAGGTGGACGGCGAGCTGTGCGGCCAGACCCCGATCCGGGTCGGGCTGGCCGCCAACGCGCTACGGGTGATGGCCCCCGCCGACGCCCACGACCGCTGAGCGGGCAAGGAAGGGCCCCCTGTTAACGCATACGGTCGAGAAGGGTTCCCTTCTCACGGCCGGGGGGAACCCACGGCAGCCGGTCGGTGGCGCGCCGGACGGGGCGCGCCACCGACCGGGGTCAGGACCCGTACGGTCGGGCCGCCCGCGCCGTGCGCAGCGCCTCGGCCCACCAGCCCAACTGGTCGAGCATGGCGCTGGCGGCGCGGTCGACCTGGCCGGCGTCGACCGGCTCGCCGGCCGCGTCGAAGCAGGCGTGGGCCCCGGCGAAGCTGACCGTCTCGCGGATGGTGACGGCGTGCAGCTCGGCGAAGACCACCCGCAGCGGCTCCACCGCCCGCAGGCCGCCGGAGATCCCCCCGTACGAGACGAAGCCGACGGGCTTGGCGTGCCACGGGGCGCCCACCGAGTCGATCGCAGCCTTCAGCGGCCCGGGGTAGCTGTGGTTGTACTCCGGCGTCACCACCACGACGGCGTCGGCCGCGGCGATCCGCTCCGCGAAGGACGCCTCGTCCGGGGCCACGGCCCCGGGCGCGCCGCCGAGCGCCGCCGGGACGTGCGCGAGGTCGATCAGGTCGACGACGAGGTCGGCGCGCTGCCTCGCCTGCCGGCAGAACCAGTTCGCCACGACGGGGCCGAAGCGGCCGTCGCGGACGCTCCCGACGATGACGGCCAACTGGTACGGGGACTCGGACAACGCATCCTCCACAGGGGACAACGGGCCGTCCCTCGACGGCCACCCGCCGACCGTACGACTTCAACCAGGGTTGAGGTCAATCGGGGCGCGGGCGGGGCCGCCCGGGGCCGTCGTCGCCGGCCCGCCCCGAGCGGGCGGGCCGGCGACGACGGGTTCACTGGGCCAGCTCGGCGACCTCCTCGGCGGTCAGCCGCAGGGCGGCGGGGGCCGCGGGCGACGCCAGGCCGCGCGCCGCGGCGGCCGGGGCCGCCGGCGGGTCGGCGGGCCGCCGCCGGTGCCAGTCGGTGACCGCCTGGTACGCCGCCGCCACCGACAACAGCCGGTCCTCCCCATACGGCAGGCCGCCGAGGATGGTGCCGATCGGCACGCCCGCGGCGGTGAACCCGATCGGGAAGGCGATCTCCGGCAGGCCGAGGATGTCGAACGGCACCGGGCTGGTCTGCACCACCACGTCGCAGGAGGCGAAGAGCTGGTCGAGCACCCGCTCCATGAGCAGCAGCTTCGCCCGTTGGCCGGTGATGAACTCGCCGGCGCCCAGCAGCGCGCCCTGCAGCCAGCCCGTCACGGACACGCCGAAGCCGCGCAGGTCCGTGCGCAGGTACGGCATGAACGGCTCGCTGCGCTCCGGCAGCCGCACGTTGTTGAACGCGCTGCCGGTGAGCAGGTCCCACTCGTCGGGCAGCGGCACGTCCACCACGGTCGCGCCGGGGATCGCGGCGAGCTTCGCCAGGTACGCGGCCCGCGCCGCCGCCGTCTCGGTGGTGCCGGCGGTGAAGCCCGGCAGCACGCCGATGCGGGTCTTCCAGCGCAGCTTCAGCTTGCCGCCGGAGTACGCCGGGGTGGCCGCGTCGATCAGCTTCGGCACCCCGGGCAGCCCCTGCGTGCGCGGGTCGGCGGGGTCCTCGCCGGCCATCGCGGTGAGCATGATGGCCGCGTCCTTGGCGTCGCGGGCCAGCGGGCCGGGGTGGTCGCGGGTGTAGCTGAGCGGGATGATGCCGTGCAGCGAGACGCGGCCCATCGTCGGCTTGAGGCCGGTGAGGTTCTGCGCGTTGGACGGCGCGGTGATCGAGCCGCCGGTCTGGGTGCCGGTGCCGGAGGCGGCGAGCCGCCCGGCGACGGCGGTGGCGGTGCCGGTGGACGAGCCGCCGGGGTCGGTGCGGCTGTCGGTCGGGGTCCACGCGTTGACGGTGGTGACCACCCCGCTGGGGGTGGTGGCCCGGGTGGTGGCCAGCGGCCCCATCTGGGTCTTGCCGAGCACGATGGCCCCGCCGGCGAGCAGCCGGGACACCGCCGTGGCGTCGTACGGCGGCCGGAAGTCGGCGAACAGGTAGGAGTTGGCGGTGGTGGGCACCCCGGCGGTGTAGTAGTTGTCCTTGATCGCCAGCGGGATGCCGTGCAGGGCGCCGCGCCGGGGCTTCTTGGCCAGGGCGGCCGCCGCCTTGGCCGCCGCCTCGGCGAGCACCAGGTTGAACGCCTGGTAGGTGCCGTCGTACGTGGAGATGCGGGCCAGGTACGCCTCGACCAGCTTGGCGGGGGTGAGCTTGCCGGCGCGGATCAGCCAGGCCGCCTCGGCGACGGTGAGCTCGGTGGGGTCGGCCACGGCCTCCGGGCGGGGCTTGACGTAGGCGTTGGGCACGTCCAGCGCCGGGTTCCACTTGGCGGCGGCGAGCAGGGGTGTTCGGGCGGGACCGGCCGCCGAGGCCACGGCGGGCAGCCCGACGGCGCCGCCGACCGCCGACGCGGCGGCCAGGGCGGCGGTGCGGGCGAGGAAGGCTCGACGGTCGACGCCACGGTCGACGGGGGCTGCGCTCATCACTTCCGCCATTCCGTGCTGATCGAGGGGTAGAGCATCGGCGCGGGCTGCTGGGACAGCGCCATGGCGACGGCGGCTTCGGTGCCGGCCGGGGCGGGCAGCTGGTAGGCGGCGAGCGCGCCGACGGTGCTGCGGACGAAGGACCGCAGGGACGCCAGCACGGAGTCGACGCCGGGGGAACCGGTCTGCGGGTCGGCGGTGGTGCCGGGCGGGAGCTGGTCGAGGTCGATGCCGAGGGACGCGAGCCGGGCGCGGATGAGGACGTCCAGTTCGGCGTCGGTCGGTGGGGTTGGCGCCAAGGGGTGCTCCTCCTGGGGTGGGAGATGATGCGCCCACTGTCGGACCGGGCCGTGTCGCCGGCGTGTCAAGTCGATCTCGACGCGGTGAACCCACGGGGGTCTATGCCCGCTGACCTGCGCGGCTACGGTCCGCCCCGGCCCGCCCGGCCGCCGGGCCCACCCGGCGGCCGACTGTCCGGAGTGGACCGGAGCCGCCGTCACTCGCATTGACAGGCATAACTGCGTTCGGTTATCAATGAGTCAGAGAGCGCTCTCCCACCCATCCCGTCTACGGCCCGGCGATCCCGGGCCGGTGCCCGGTGCGCCGGGCGAGGAGGAAGCATGCGGTTCATCCGAGAGCGCCGCGCCGCCGACCCGGCCCCCCGCCCACCGCGCCTGCGCCGCGCGGGCGCGCTGACCGTGGCGCTGGTGACCCTGGTCGCGGGCGGGGTGCTGGCCGACCGGGACGCCGTCGACGCGCGGGCGGCGAGCGGCGGTTCGGCCGCCGTCGGCGGCCACGCCGGCCACGCGTACGCGCTGAGCCCCGAGCAGGAGGCCGCCGCGCTGGAGCTCCAGCTCGCTCCGGTGCGCGGCTCCGAGTTCCGGGCCGACTGCCCGAGCAAGGGCCGGGCAGGCGACGACCCGATCGTCATGTGGGGCCGCCCGGGCGCCTCGCACACGCACGAGTTCTTCGGCAACACGACGACCAACGCGTACACCGACCTGGCCTCGCTGCGGGCCGGCGGGACGACCTGCAACCCGGTGGCCGACAAGTCCGCGTACTGGGTGCCGACGCTCTACCAGAACGGGGTGGCACAGAAGCCGCAGAGCGTGCGGATCTACTACCAGGGCCTCACCGACCGGGCGAACGTCAAGCCCCACCCCCAGGGCCTGCGGATCGTGGTGGGCAACCCGCTCGCCACCAGCGCCGGCCAGAACCCCGCCGCCCGGTGGAACTGCGTCGGCATCCCGGCCGCCAGCGGCGACTTCCCGGTCTGCCCCGCCGGGTCCAAGCTGGAGACGTACCTGGACTTCCCGACCTGCTGGGACGGGAAGAACCTGGACAGCCCCGACCACAAGAGCCACATGGCGTTCGGCCTGGGCGGCGTGGGCGGCACCTGCCCGGCCAGCCACCCGGTGCCCGTGCCCCGGCTGGAGTTCCTCATCACGTACGACGTGCGTGGCACCGGGCTCAGCCTGGCCGGCATCCGCGACGGGGCCAACGTCACCACCGCCCCCGGCTACACCTTCCACGGCGACTTCTTCAACGCCTGGGACGAGGCGGAGCTCGCCCGGCGGGTGAAGAACTGCATCGTCGACGGCTACATCTGCGGCAACGACGGGCAGCCGATCCAGCAGTGACGCTCCCGGCGGCGGCGCGCGTCGACCCACCGGCCGGCGCGCGCCGCCGCGTCGTCGCCTGCCGGCCCGGCGGGCCTACGACCTGTCGTCGCGGTCGATGCGCAGCTCCCGCTCCAGTTCGGCGATGACGGCCCGCAGGTCGTCGAGCCGCTGGGTGAGCGCGATCCGGTCCACCTCGTCGGGCACGCCGTCGCCGTCGGCGTCGTAGTCCGGGGCCAGCCGCTCGGTCATCTCCAGCCGGCGAGCCTCCTCCATGGAGTTGACGATGACGGCGATCAGGATGTTGAGCAGCAGGTTGACGGTGATGATCACGAAGCTGACGTAGTAGACCAGCGTCCACGGCGACAGGGCCATCCCCTGCGCCACGAGATCGGGCAGGGTCTCCAGCGACAGCAGCACGAACAGGGTCAGCAGCGACCGTCCGATGTCGCCGTACTCCTCCGGCTGGGACCGGCCGAAGATCAGCCAGCCGGCCATGCCGTACACGTAGAGCGTCACGCCGGCGAGCGCGAGGAAGCCGGCGACGCCCGGCAGGCTGCGCCACAGCGCCGCCACGATCGTCCGCAGGCCGGGTGAGAAGCGCACCAGCCGCAGCATCCGGGCAACCCGGACGACGCGCAGCAGCGCGGAGTCGCCGTGCAGGCCGGGCACGAAGATCGCGGCGGTCACCAGGAAGTCGAAGACGTTCCAGCCGTGGCGGAAGAAGTCCTGCGGCCGACGGCCGTAGGCCAGCACCCGCACGCCGATCTCGGCGACGAAGGCGAGCCGGAAGGCCCACTCCAGCCCGCGCAGCACCGGCCGCGCCGACCCCAGGTGCGGGTACGTCTCGATGCCGAGCACCGCCCCGTTGGCCAGGATGAGCACGACGATGGCGATCTCGAAGGGCCGGGACCGGGCGACCCGGGCGCACCGCCCGGCCAGCCCCGCCGCGCCCCGGCCCGGCGCCGACCCCCCGCCGGACGCGCCACCCCCGCCGGACGCGTCTGCCCCTCGGGACGACGACCCCCCGCCGGCCACCGGCGGAGGCGCATCGAGCATTCCCCCACCCTACCGGGCCGACCCCGACGCGATCTTGGACGGTCGTGGTCGGCCGGTGACCCGAAGTGTCCACGTTCGACGACCGGCGACGTGGTGGCGGTGGGCACTGGGAGCTTTAGTGCGCAAAGCGGACACGTCCTTGCCATACCCATTCACCGATCCCTATCCTCGGTGTCGGAAAGCGCTTTCCCAATGCCATGACGAAGACGCAGCACGCCGCCCGTCGACAGGTCGGCGGCGATGGGCTCCCGTAGACCACGTCCCAGGGCGGGGGCCTCCTCGTCGCCTCCGGCAGTCGCCGGGCGTACCACCTCCAGGAACACATCGAAGGCGAGGCGAGGATGAGACGACCAGTCCCACTGCGACTCCACGCGGCCGTGGCCGCGACGGTCATCGGTGCCGCGATCTGCGTGGCGCTGCCGACGCCCCAGGCGTCGGCAGCGACCGGCGGCGTGACCGGCTACGCGACCCAGAACGGCGGGACCACCGGCGGCGCGGGCGGGCAGACGGTGCGGGCCACCACCGGGACCGCGATCCACACGGCGCTGTGCACCCGGGCCAGCAGCAGCACCCCGATCATCATCCAGGTCGAGGGGACCATCAACCACGGCAACACCGCCAAGGTCTCCGGCAACAGCTGCAACACCAACGCCGGCCTGATCGAGCTCAAGCAGATCAGCAACGTCACGATCGTCGGCGTCGGCAGCGGGGCCGTCTTCGACCAGCTCGGCATCCACATCCGCGACTCCAGCAACATCATCATCCAGAACGTGACCGTCCGGAACGTCAAGAAGTCGGGCTCGCCCACCTCCAATGGCGGCGACGCCATCGGCATGGAGAGCACCGTCCGCAACGTCTGGGTCGACCACGTCACCCTGGAGGCCTCCGGCGGTGAGGCGGAGGGCTTCGACGGCCTGTTCGACATGAAGGACAACGTGCAGTACGTGACGCTGTCCTACAGCATCCTGCGCAACTCCGGCCGTGGTGGCCTGGTCGGCTCCAGCGAGAGCGACCTGGGGAACAACTACATCACGTTCCACCACAACCTGTACGAGAACCTCGACTCGCGCGCGCCGCTGCTGCGCGGCGCCACGGCCCACATGTACAACAACTCGTACGTCAACCTGCGCGAGTCCGGCATCAACTCCCGGGCCGGCGCGAAGGCCAAGGTGGAGAACAACTACTTCAAGGACTCCAAGGACGTCCTGGGCACCTTCTACACCAACGAGCGCGGCACCTGGCAGGTCGCCGGCAACATCTTCGACAACGTGACCTGGTCCAGCCCCGGCAACGAGAACTACCCCGCCGGGCCGAACCCGACCTCCACCACCACCGTCACCATCCCCTACTCCTACCGCCTCGACGGGGCCAGCTGCGTGCCCAACCTGGTGCGCCAGACGGCCGGGGCCAACAAGGGCCTCCAGGTGTCCGACGGCAGCTGCACGCCGCAGACCCCGGCCCCGACCACGCCCGCGCCGACCACCCCGACCCCCGGGCCGACCACCCCGACGCCGGGGCCGACCAACCCGGGCGGGACGAACCTCAGCCTCGGGGCCGGCGCGGACGGCTCCAGCAAGGCCGACGGCAGCAGCTACGGCAACGTGCTGGACGGCAACCTGGGCACCTACTGGTCGCCGTCCGGCTCCACCGGCCGGATCTCGGTCAAGTGGGACGCCGCCGTCCGGGTCGGCTCGGTGAACATCCGCGAGGCCTCCGGCGCGACCGGCGTCATCCGTTCCTGGCGGCTGGTCAACAACGACACCGGGGCGGTCCTCGCCTCGGGCAGCAACGGGGTGGGCGTCGTGTCCTTCAGCCCCACCTCGCTGAAAAAGATCAACCTGGAGATCACCGGCGCGACCGGCACGCCGCGGGTCGCCGAGTTCGAGACGTACGCCGGCTGACGCCGCGCCGCGCGGCGGCGACGGCGGCACGCGCGCCGAAGGCCACCTCCCGTCCCGGGGGAGGTGGCCTTCGGCGGTGGCCGGTCGGCCCCGGTCGCTACTTCTTGACGACCTTCGCCGTCTCCTTCGACGTGGCCGTGCCGGGTTGCAGGTCCGAGCGGGTGGCCGTCACCCGCACGGAGAGCCGGTACCCGACGTCGGCGGCCTTCGGCACGTACGTCCTGCCGGTGGCCCCGGCGATGACCTTGCCGCCGCGCAGCCACTGGTAGGAGAAGGTGAGCTTCTTCTCGTCCCACCGGCCCGGGTCGGCGGTGAGGGTCCTGCCGACCTTGGCCGTCCCGCTGATCGACGGGAGCGTGGTGGCCTCGGCGGGGTCGCCCAGCGCCGGCACGTTGAGGGCCCGCTCGCGGCTGACGTTGCCGGCCACGTCGTACGCCCGGTAGCGGATCACGTGGGCGCAGCTGTCGATCCGGGCCGGGGCCAGGTACGGCTGCCAGGCGCCCTTGTCGATCCGGTACTCGATGCGGGCCACGCCGGAGTCGACGTCGCTGGCGTTGACCACGAACTTGCGCTCCACCAGGTACGCCTGCACTGTCGGGGCGGTCTCGTCCACCTTGACCGACAGCGACCACACGTCGCTCCAGAAGAGGTTGACGCCCTGGGCCCGGTAGTCGACGCGGTGGCCGCCCGCCGGCAGGTCCACCGGCTCGCGGTACGGGAACCAGCCGCCGCCGTCGAGCTGGTACTCGACCAGCCTCACCTGGTCGCCGGCGGTGACGGTCAGGGCGGCGTCCGCGCCGTACCACCCGTCGGCCCCCGCGTCGGAGACCGTCGCCTTCGGCTGCCCGCCCTCGTAGCGCAGCGGGTCGATGCCGCCCAGCGTCGGGACGACCTTCCTGATGCCGCCGTCGGTGTCGAAGTACAGCCGGTCGATCGTGGTCTCCCGGTGCGTGCCGTCCCCGCCCGGGATCCCGAACCGGTGGTACGCGATGTACCAGTCGTCGGTGCCCGGCACCTGGAGGATCGAGTGGTGGCCGGTGCCGAGGATGCCCTGGCTCGGGTCCTTGGTGAGGATCTCCCCCCTGGCGGTGAACGGCCCCAGCGGGCTCGTGCCCGTGCCGTAGCCGACCCGGTAGTTCTCGCTGCCGGTGTCGTCGATGGACCAGGACAGGTAGTAGGTCCCGGCGCGCTTGTGCAGGAACAGGCCCTCGCGGAAGTCCGTGAGGCCGGTCAGCCGCACCCGCTTGGCGACGTCGTAGGAGACCATGTCGTCGTTGAGCGGGACCACGTACGGGGTGCCGTTGCCCCAGTAGAGGTAGCTCTGCCCGTCGTCGTCGGTGAAGACCGCCGGGTCGATCTGCTGGGCGCCGTCGTAGTCGGCCTTGCTCACCAGCGGCTTGCCGATGGGGTCGACGAACGGCCCGAGCGGCGAGTCGGCGACGGCGACGCCGATGTTCTGCTGTGCCGAGAAGTAGAAGTAGTACCTGCCGTTCTTCTCGATCGCGGCGGGCGCCCAGGCGTTGCTGTCGGCCCAGGTGATGTCCGGCCCGAGGTCGAGGATCGTGTCGTGCCCGGTCCAGTCGACCAGGTTGCGGCTCGACCAGACGGTGAACTTCGAGCTGCCCCAGCCGGGGAAGCCGTCGGTGGTGGCGTAGATGTAGTAGGTGTCGCCGAACCGCACGATGTTCGGGTCGGCGTTGAAGCCGGGCAGCACCGGCGAGCGCATCTGCACCGTGCGCACGGTCCACTCGCGGGTCGCCCCGGCCGCGCTGGTCACGGTGACCGTCACCGGCTGCGAGTGGTCCCGCGCCCCGGTGGGCGTCACCGTCGAGGTCGGCGCGACCACGTACGTCGGGGCGAGGGCCGTCACGTCGGTGCCCGGCTTGACCGGCAGCGTGATGGTGCTGCTGGCGGCGTCGACGATCGCGGGGACCTTGAGGCTGTCGAGCTGCACCGACACGACGCTGGTGCCGTTGGAGCCCAGCGCGGCGACCTCGCCGTCGGTGAGCGCCCGGTTGTAGAGGGAGAAGTCGCGCACCCGGCCCTTGAGGTACCTGTCGGCGGCGTACTGGGAGCGGCCGATGTAGTTGGCCGTGGTCCGGCCGCCGCCGATGTCGCCGGGGCGGTGGGTCAGGCCGGTCTTCTCGGCGACCCGCACCCCGTCGAGGTAGATCCGGGCGGTGCCGGCCGAGTTCAGGGTGTACGTGAGGGTCTTCCACACGCCCCGGGGGACGGCGCTGCCCCCGGTGACGGTCTGCTCGCCGGTCCAGTTGCCGAGGCTGATCGAGGTCCGGTAGTTGTTGCCGGTGGTGAACAGGTAGCCGTTGCCGACGCCTGCGGAGTCGGTGTTGCCCAGACCCCAGACGAAGTACGGCGTCGCCTGGTCGGTGGCCATGTTGACGTCCATCGACACGGTGATCTCGTCGAGGCCCGCCATGATGTCGTCGGGCAGGGCCACGTGGCCGTTGGTGCCGCCGAGGGCGAGGCTGCCGTCCCGCCAGCTCGCGTCGCCGGCCAGCTTCGCGTCGTAGCCGTTACCGGAGTCGTCGGTGACGGTGGTGCCGCCGGCCTGGTCGAGCGCGTAGTGGGCGACGACGCCATCGGCGTTGGCGCGCACCGGCGGCGGCGCGTCGTTGAGGGCGTCCAGCTCCTTCTTCGTGACCGGGATGACGGTGCCGTGCCGGGGGCTGGCGGGCAGGTCGTAGGAGGCCGGCACCTTCCAGTCCGGGTGCTCCAGGTCGTCGGCGCCCAGCGGGATGTAGCCCCGGCCGCCGTACTCGTCGACGAACAGGTAGTACTTCGAGCCGGAGGTGTCGCCGGGGTTGGCCTTGAAGACCGTGGGACCCTCGACGGCGGAGGTGCCGGCGTCGCGGCCGATGCACGAGTCGAGCACCGCCCAGGAGGGCTTGCCGGGCAGGTCGACGGCGGTCAGCGAGGGCGACTTCTCCTGGATGATGTCGGAGCAGCCGGTGCCGCCGCCGCCCTCGTCCTTGGTGAACCGGTAGTAGGTGTCGCCCTCCCGGATCACCGTGGAGTCGATGCGCGAGTCGCCCGGGTCCTGCCAGATCGTCGGCTGGCTGAACGTGACGAAGTCGCGGGTCGTCGCGGCGAGCATCCGGTTGTACGTGTTGCCGGTGTGGTTCGGGTCGTTCTCGGCGTAGAGCTTCGAGGCCCAGAAGACGAGGTACTCGCCCCGGGCGGCGTCCCAGTACGCCTCCGGCGCCCAGGTGTTGCCGGCGGCGGGCGGGGAGACCAGGACGTGCCGCTGCTCCGACCAGTTCACCAGGTCGGTGGACTCCCAGACCTCCAGGTAGCGGCTGCCCTGGCGCTGGGCGACGTCCCAGTTGCCGTTGCGGCCGATGGACAGGTCGGTGGCGATGAGGAAGAACCGGTCCCCCTCCGGGCTGCGGATCAGGAACGGGTCCCGCAGGCCCAGCGTGCCGAACGTCGACTCCAGCTTCGGCTGGCCGCCGTTGACCTCGGTCCACCGCAGCGCGTTGTTGCCCTGGCTGGCCGCGAAGTAGATCTTCTCCCCCGCGATGGAGTTGCCGGTGAAGTAGCTGAAGGCGTAGCCGGCGTAGGGGGCGGCCTCGGGCAGCTCGCGGACGGTCAGCTCGATGGCCCGCTCGGCGGTGGCCGTGCCGACGGTGACGGTCGCGGTCACGGTGACCCTGACGTCGCCGGCCCCGTGCGCGGGGCGCTTGACGACACCGTCGGGGCTGACGACGTCCGGGCGGGCGGAGCGCCAGGCGACGGTCGCGCCGTTGCTCCCGGTGCTCGGCATGGTCAGGTTGCCGCGCACGTCGCCGGCGTTCACGAGCGAGAGGGCGGCGGCAGCCGCGGCGGCCCGCGTCTGGTCGGTCTCGTTGGGCAGGACGGTGGCGGTGAACGCCTTGGTGTCGCTGCTGCCGCCCCGGCTCACGGTCGCGGTGAGGGTGACCGTGGCGGGCCCGTCGGCGGGGGCCGGGCGGGTCACCTCGCCGGTCGCGCTGACGGTGCCCGGCGCGCTGGAGGACCAGGCGATCGCCGAGCCGTACGTGCCGGTGCCGGGCAGGGTGAGCCTGCCGGTCACGGCCGACAGGTCGCCCAGGTCGAGGGCGGCGGTGTCGGCGGCGACGCGGGTGGCGTCGGGCAGCGCGATGGCGGCCACCTCGTCGGCGGGCAGCGCGCGGTCGTAGATGCGGAAGTTGGCCACCCGGCCCTTGAGGAACCGGTCGGCGGCGTAGTTGGACCGGCCGAGGTTGTTGTTGGTCGTGACGCCGTTGCCGACCGCGCCGGGCAGCACGGTGACGCCGGTGTTCTGCGCGACCTGCACGCCGTCCTCGTAGAGGGTGCCGGTGGTGCCGGTCTGCGTGTAGGTGACGGACTTCCACACGCCCCGGGCGAGGTTCGCGCCCTTGCCGGTCACCTTCTCGCCGGACCAGTTGGTGGTGGTGATGGCGGTGCGGAAGGCGTCGCCGCTGGTGAACAGGTAGCCGGTGCCGGAGTTCGACGTCGCCGGGTTGCCGAGGCCCCAGATGAAGTACGGCGTCTGCTGCGCGGGGTCGACGAGCACGTCGACGGCGACGGTGATCGACGACAGCCCGGCCATGATGTCGTCGGGCAGCCTGACGTGGTCGTCGACCCCGTCGAGGACGAGGCCCCCCTGGCCGGTCCAGGTGCCGCCGCCGGTGAGCGTGCCGTCGTTGCCCCGGCCGGAGCTGTCGGTGACGGTGGTGCCGGTGGTCTGGGTCAGGTCGTAGCGCACCAGCAGGCCGTCGGTCACGTCGGCCGCGGCGGCCGGCGCGGCGGTGGCGGGCAGCAGCCCGGCGACCAGGGCGAGGAGGATCCCGGCGACGAGTGGCCGGGCGCGGCGTCGGGAGCGGGGCGGGGCGGAGGATGGCGTTTCCGGGGGAGCTGCTTGGCGCATGGGGTTCCCTCGTGGTGGCGGGGGTGTGAGCGTTAACAAGCCCGAATTCTCGGCGCTACGAAACCCCGCAGTCAAGGGCCCCACCAGGCACGACGCTAGGTATGTGCGCGCTAACAGAGATCACTGCGGCCGGACGGGTTCGGCCGCCGGGCCACGACCGGCGGGCCCGGGCGGCCGGACTGCACGGCCCTGGCGGCGCGCCGGGTGCGGCGGCGTGCGGTCAGCCCCTCCGGCCGCTGCTCGCGCGCACGACGAGCTGCGGCTCGACCTGCGGGTGCGGGAAGCGCCCCGCCGGGCCGTCGGCGTCGAACAGCTCCAACAGGGCCGCCACGCAGCGGCGGCCGACCTCGTCGAAGTCCTGCCGCACGGTGGTCAGCGGCGGCGAGAGGTATTCGGCCTCGGGGATGTCGTCGAACCCGACCACGCTGACGTCCTCCGGAACCCGCACGCCGCGCTGGTGCAGCGCCCGCAGCAGGCCGAGCGCCTGGTGGTCGTTGGCGCAGAACACGGCCGTCACGTCCGGGCGGTCGACAAGCGTCTGCCCGATCTCGTAGCCCGCGCGGGGGCTCCAGTCGCCGACGAGGACCGGCGGGACGGACCGCCCGGCCTGCTCCAGCGCCAGCCGCCACCCGTCGACGCGGTCGCGGGCCTCCAGCCAGTCCCGGGGGCCGGCGATGTGCCACACCGTCTCGTGCCCGAGGGAGAGCAGGTGCTCCACGGCCAGCCGGGCCCCGGCGACCTGGTCGACGGAGATGCTCGGCAGCTCCCGGGCGCCGCCGCTCGACTCGACCACCACGGCGGGCACGCCGGTGGGCAGGCCGTGCACGGCCACCGCCGCCGTCATCATCGGGGCGATGACGACGACCCCCGCGACCGACTGCTCGGTGAGGGCGTCGATGGCCGACCGCATCCCGGCCCGGTCGAGCTGCTCCAGGGTGACGATGCTGATGCCGTACCCTGCGGCGCGGGCGGCACGCTCGATGCCGAGCAGGGTCGCCGCCGGGCCGTAGAGGATGGTGTCGAAGCTGACCACACCGATGACCCGGGAGCGCCGCCCGGCCAGGCCCCGGGCCAGGGCGTTGGGCCGGTAGTTGAGCTGGTGCACCGCGCGCATCACCCGCTCGCGGGTCTCCTGCCGGACGCTGGGGTGGTTGTTGAGCACCCGCGACACCGTCTGGTGCGAGACACCGGCGAGCCGGGCGACGTCGTTCATCACCGCCGCGCGTGCGGCCGGCTGCTGACCCATGGCAACTCCCCTCGTGGCCATCGTAGCCCGTCGTGATCAACAAGACGGGCGGTCAGGCTCGCTGCGCGGAGGGCGT
The DNA here is from genome assembly GCF_014205165.1 of Micromonospora carbonacea. Classification (NCBI taxonomy): domain Bacteria; kingdom Bacillati; phylum Actinomycetota; class Actinomycetes; order Micromonosporales; family Micromonosporaceae; genus Micromonospora; species Micromonospora carbonacea. The sequence continues at coordinate 3,768,603 of NZ_JACHMZ010000001.1, forward strand.
GTCCGGCGTGCCCCCACCTCGGGGAGCACGCCGGATGGCCCTGTCGTACGGTCGACCGGTCGAGCCTCAGAATCCCCTGGCCAACCGGTAGTAGGCCTGGTTCCACCGCAACTCGTTCGTCAGCCGGCGGGTGGTCGTCTCCGCGTCGATGACGACCAGCTCGGTGGCGACCATCTCGGCCAGGTCGTGCAGTTCCTCGACCCCGACGGCCTGCGACAGCACCGTGTGGTGCGGCGCGCCGGCCGTGAGCCACGCCTCCGCCGAGCCGGCCAGGTCCGGCCGGGGCCGCCACACCGCGCGGGCCACGGGCAGCTTCGGCAGCGGCTGCGGCGGGACGATCACGTCGATCTCGTTGGCCACCAGCCGGAACCGCTCCCCCATGTCGGCCAGCCCCAGCACCACGGCGGGCCCCGCCTGGGCGTCGAACACCAGGCGCACGGGGTCCTCGCGGCCGCCGATGCCCAGCGGGTGGATCTCCACGGCGGGCGTGTCGGCGGCGATGGTCGGGCAGACCTCCAGCATGTGCGCGCCGAGGACGACCTCCTGCCCGGGCGTGAGGTCGTAGGTGTAGTCCTCCATGAAGGAGGTGCCGCCGGTGGTGCCCACCGACATCGCCTTGAGCGTGCGCACCAGCACCGAGGTCTTCCAGTCGCCCTCGCCGCCGAAACCGTAGCCGTCGGCCATCAGCCGCTGCACCGCGATCCCCGGCAGCTGCCGCAGCCCGCCGAGGTCCTCGAAGTTGGTGGTGAACGCCCGGAACCCGCCCGCGTCGAGGAAGTCGCGCAGGCCCGCCTCGATCCGGGCGGCGTAGCGCAGGGAGTCGTGCCGGTCGCCGCCGGCCCGCAGCTCGGCGACGAGCCGGTAACTGTCGTCGTACTCCTTGACCAGCTCGTCGATGCGCGTGTCCGCCACCGCGTCCACGGCCGCCACCAGGTCGTTCACGCCGTAGGTGTTGACCGAGACGCCGAAGCGCAGCTCCGCCTCGACCTTGTCGCCCTCGGTCACGGCCACGTTGCGCATGTTGTCGCCGAAGCGGGCCAGCCGCAGCGACCGCAGCTCCGCGTGCCCGATCGCCGCCCGGGTCCACGCCGCGATGCGGGCGGTGACGCTCGGGTTGCTCACGTGCCCGGCGACGGTCTTGCGGGCCACCCCCAGCCGGGTCTGCACGAACCCGAACTCCCGGTCGCCGTGGGCGGCCTGGTTGAGGTTCATGAAGTCCATGTCGATCTCGGACCAGGGCAGCGCCACGTTGGCCTGCGTGTGCAGGTGCAGCAGCGGGGTGCGCAGGGCGTCCAGGCCGGAGATCCACATCTTCGCGGGAGAGAAGGTGTGCATCCAGGCGATCACCCCGACCGCGCCCTGGACGGCGGCGTCACGGCAGACGGCCAGGATGTCGGCGCTGGAGGTGAGCACCGGCTTCCAGACCACCCGGGCGGGGATGGCCGGATCGGCGTCGAGCTGCTCCGCGATCTGCCGGGACTGGTCGGCCACCTGACGCAGGGTCTCCGGGCCGTACAGGCCCTGGCTGCCGGTGAGGAACCAGACCTCGGCGGCCGGGGGTGGGTTGGTCATGGGGTTGCCTTCCGGTGTACTGGGGTGGTCACTTCTTGCGGATGCCGACGAGGCGCTGGAGGAGGATGAACGCGAACAGCAGGCCACCGATCACGATCTTGGTCCACCAGGAGCTGAGGCTGCCGTCGAAGGTGATCAGCGTCTGGATCACCCCCAGCACGAGGACACCCAGCACCGTGCCGAACACGTAGCCGGAGCCGCCCGTGAGCAGGGTCCCGCCGATGACGACGGCGGCGATCGTGTCCAGCTCCATGCCGATCGCGATCAGCGGGGCGCCCGACAGCGTGTAGAACGACAGCAGGATGCCGCCGATGGCCGAGCAGAGCCCGCTGATCGTGTAGACGGCGATCTTCGTACGCCCCACGGGCAGGCCCATGAGCAGCGCCGACTGCTGGTTGCCGCCGATGGCGTACACGTTGCGGCCCAGCCGGGTGTAGGCCAGCGTGTACGCCGCGACCGCCACCACGACGAGGGCGACCAGGACGCTCACGGTCACGAAGTTCTCGCCGATGCGGATGCGCTCCTGCGCCGCCGAGGTCCAGAACCCGTCGGTGATCGGGATGGACGTCGAGCTGATCCAGGTGCACATGCCCCGGGCGAAGAACATCCCGGCGAGGGTGACGATGAACGGCTGGATGTCGAAGAAGTGGATGACGCAGCCCATCGCGAACCCGAGGGCGGGGCCGATGAGCAGCGCGATCAGCAGCACCACCGCGGGGTGCACGCCGTCGCCGAGCAGCGACGCCGACACCATCGCGGTCATCGCCACCACGGAGCCGACCGACAGGTCGATGCCGCCGGTCAGGATGACGAAGGTCATGCCGACCGCGACGACGAGCAGGAAACCGTTGTCGATGAAGATGTTGAAGACGACCTGGATGTTGGAGAAGGCCCGGTACTGCGAGACGCCGATGCCGTACATCACCAGCAGCAGGGCCAGGGTGGCCAGCACCGGCACCTGCCGCTGCGGCACCCGCCACCAGGCCCGTGGGCCGCGCGCGGCCAGGGGGGTCGTGGTCATGCCGGAACCTGCTCCTTCTGCTTCTCGGCGGGCGTCGCCGGGGCTGCCGTCGGCGCGTGCCGACGCCGGAACCGGGCGCGGAACGCCGGCGCCTGGATGAGGCAGACCGCGATCACCACGACCGCCTTGAACAGCAGGGCCGTCTGCGGGTCGATGTTCATGGCGTACACCGAGGTGGTCAGGGTCTGGATGATCAGCGCGCCGACGATGGTGCCGCTGAGGTAGAACCGGCCGCCGGCCAGCGACGTGCCGCCGATGACCACGGCGAGGATGGCGTCCAGCTCGACCCAGAGGCCGACCGCGTTGCCGTCGGCGCTGGAGACGTTCGCCGTCATCATGAACCCGGCCACGGCGGCGCAGGCGGCGCTCACCACGTAGACCAGGAAGGTGATCCGCCGCGAGCGCACGCCCGCCAGGCGGCTGGCCTCGGCGTTGCCGCCGACCGCCTCGATGATCATGCCGAGGGCGGTGCGGCGGGTCAGCACCGCCACGACCAGCGTCACCGCGAGGGCGATGATGATCGCGAACGGCAGCGTGAGCAGGTGCCCGACCCCGATCGTCTTGTACGGCTCGCTGTTGATCGTGATGATCTGCCCGGAGGTGACCAGCTGGGCCAGGCCCCGGCCGGCGACCATCAGGATCAGCGTGGCGATGATCGGTTGGATGCCTATCCCGGCGACCAGGATCCCGTTCCACGCGCCGAGCACCAGGGCCACGCCGAACGCGATCGCCACCGCCGTGAGCACGGCGCCGAGGCTGTTCTGGTCGGGCTGCTCGCTGATGTAGAGGCAGGCTATCGCGCCGCAGACGGCGGCCACGGAACCCACGGACAGGTCGATGCCGCCCGTGGCGATCACCAGGGACATGCCCAGCGCGACCAGGATCAGCGGGGCGCTGAGCCGGACGATGTCGACGAGGCTGCCGTAGAGGTGGCCGTTCTTCAGCTCGACCGACAGGAAGCTCGGCCGATAGACGGTGTTCGCCGCCAGCAGCACCACCAGCACGACCAGGGGCCAGAACAGCCGGTGGCCGGTGACGCCCGCGAGGCGGGTACGCGCTGTGCTCATACCTTCTCCAACCCTTCCTGCGCCGCGCCGCTGGCGATGGCCTGCATCACGCGGTCGGCGTCGAGGGTGTCGTCGTTGTCGAGCTGGGCGACCAGCCGCCGGTCGCGCATCACGACGACCTTGTGGCTGAGCCGCAGCACCTCCTCCAGCTCGGCGGAGATGAACAGCACCGCCATCCCGCCGTCGGAGAGCTGCGCCACGAGGCGCTGGATCTCGGTCTTCGCGCCGATGTCGATGCCCCGGGTCGGCTCGTCCAGGATCAGCAGCCGCGGCTCGGTGATCAGCCACCGGGCGAGCAGCACCTTCTGCTGGTTGCCGCCGGAGAGGTTGCGCACCGGCATGTCGGGGTTGGCCGGCCGGATGCTCAGCGCCTTGATGTAGCGCTCGACCAGCTCGTCCTGCTTGCGCCGGGGCACCGGCCGCAGCCAGCCGCGGGCGGCCTGCATGGCCAGGATGATGTTCTCCCGCACCGACAGCTCGCCCACCAGGCCCTCGGTGCGACGGTTCTCGGAGCAGAAGGCGACGCCCCGGTCGATCGCGGCCACCGGGTTGCGGATCGCGGCGGGCGCGCCGTCGACCGCGAGCCGGCCCTGGTCGGCGCGGTCCGCGCCGAAGAACAGGCGGGCGACCTCGGTGCGCCCCGACCCCAGCAGCCCGGCCAGCCCGACGACCTCGCCGGCGTGGATGGTGAGGCTGAACGGCGCGACCGAGCCGGAGCGGCCCAGCCCGTCCGCCGCCACGAGGGGCTCCCCCTGCGTGACCGCCGCGCGGTCCCGGTCGGTCTCGGAGTCGAGGCGCTCCAGTGCGTCGAGCTCCTTGCCGATCATCTTCTCCACGAGGGCGATCTGCGGCAGCTCTGCCGTCGGGTACTCGCCCACGAGGCGGCCGTTGCGTAGCACGGTGATCCGGTCGGCGATGCCGTACACCTGGTCGAGGAAGTGGGTGACGAAGACGATCGCGATGCCGTCGTCGCGCAGCTGGCGCATGATCCGCATCAGCTGGGCCACCTCGTCGGCGTCGAGGCTGGAGGTGGGCTCGTCGAGGATCAGCACCCGGGCGTTCACGTCGACGGCGCGGGCGATGGCCACCATCTGCTGCACCGCGAGGGAATAGCTGCCGAGCAGCTCGGTGACGTCGATGTGCAGGTCGATGCGGGCCAGCAGCTCCTTGGCCCGGCGGCGCATCTCGCGCCAGTTGACGGCCCCGAGCCGGCGCGGCTCCCGGCCGATGAAGATGTTCTCCGCCACCGACAGGTTGGGCAGGAGGTTGACCTCCTGGTAGACGGTGCTCACCCCGGCCGCGGTGGCCTGCATCGGCCCGGCGAAGGAGACCTGCTGACCGTCGAGGGTGATCGTGCCGGCGTCCGTGCTGTAGACGCCGGTCAGCACCTTGATGAGGGTGGACTTGCCGGCGCCGTTCTCGCCCATCAGGGCGTGGACCTCACCGGGGAAGAGACGGAAGTCGACGCCGTCGAGGGCGCGTACTCCCGGGAAGATCTTGCTGATCGCGGTCATCGTCAGGACCGGATGCCTCTGCGACATCCCACCAGGCCTTTCGTGTGTCGCGGAAGCGAGCGGCGGGGCCGCCGCGCGTGGCGCGGCGGCCCCCTCCGGTCAGTACTTCCGGGTCGGCAGAGCGGCCTTGGCCTGCTCCTGGGTGAAGGTGGTCTCCTGGGTCTCGACCCGGGCGGGGACCTCCTCGCCGGCCTTGACCTTCTTCACCAGGTCCATCAGCTGGTCGCCCAGCAGCGGGCTGCACTCGGCGATGAAGTTGAACTTGCCGTCGGCCAGGGCCTGCATGCCGTCCTTGACCGCGTCGATCGTGATGATGGTGATGTCCTTGCCCGGCACCTTGCCGGCCGCGGTGATCGCCTCCAGCGCGCCGAGGCCCATGTCGTCGTTGTGGGCGAACAGGACGTCGATCTTCGGGTTGGCCTTGAGGAACTGCTCCATGACCTGCTTGCCGCCGGCCCGGGTGAAGTCACCGCTCTGCGACGCGACGATCTTCAGGTTGGGGTTGGCGGCGATGGCCTCCGCGAAGCCCTTCTTGCGGTCGTTGGCCGGCGCCGAGCCGGTGGTGCCCTGGAGCTCGACGATGTTCACCGGGCCCGTGGCGTCCTTCTTCTGCTCGACCAGCCACTCGCCGGAGAGCCGGCCCTCCTTGACGAAGTCCGAGCCGATGAAGGTCTTGTAGAGGCTCTTGTCGGCCGAGTCGACGGCCCGGTCGGTCAGGATGACCGGGATCTTGGCGTCCTTGGCCTCCTTGAGCACGGTGTCCCAGCCCGACTCCACCACCGGCGAGAAGGCGATCACGTCGACCTTCTGCTGGATGAAGTTGCGGATCGCCTTGATCTGGTTCTCCTGCTTCTGCTGGGCGTCGTCGAACTGCAGCTTGATCCCGGCCTTGTCGGCGGACTCCTTGATGGAGTTGGTGTTCGCCGTCCGCCAGCCGCTCTCCGCGCCGACCTGCGAGAAGCCGAGGACGATCTGGCCGTCGCCGTTGCCGCCGGACTCCGAGCCGGTGTCGCTGTTGCCGCACGCGGCCAGGCTGGTGGCCATCAGGCCGGCGGCCAGGATCGCGCCGAACCCGCGGCGGGTGATGGTCGTGCCGGACTTGCGCATGTGATGACTCCTTGCGGGGGTGGGTGGGGTACCTACATGGGCCGGGGCCGCCTCGGCGTGCCGGACGGCACGGCCAACCGGTGGTGCTGTGGTGAGGTGCGGTGGAACGGGCCGGGCCCTCGGGGTGCCGGACCGGCCGGGACGGGGTCGGGCGGCGGTCAGGGGGTGGCGGAGACCCCGGGCTGCCCGTAGACGTTCTGGTAACGGTCGTAGAGGGAGTCGATGTCCTCGCGGGCCATCGGCACCGGTCGGCCGAGCGTGCGGGCCAGGTGGGCGGTGCGGGCGACGTCCTCGCACATCACCGCCGCCTTGACCGCCGCGCGGGCGTCCTTGCCGATGGTGAAGACGCCGTGGTTGCGCATGAGCACCGCCGGCGAGCGGTGCCCGGACAGGGTGGCCACGATGCCCTTGCCGATGTCGTCGCCGCCGATGAGCGCGAACGGGCCGACCGGGATCTCGCCGCCGAACTCGTCGGCCTGGGCGGTGAGGTGGCACGGGATCGACTCGCCGCAGGCCGCCCAGGCGGTGGCGTAGGAGCTGTGGGTGTGCACCACGCCGCCGACCTCCGGCATCGCCCGGTAGACGTAGGCGTGCGCGGCGGTGTCACTCGACGGCGACAGGTCACCCTCCACCACGACGCCGTCGAGGTCGCAGACGATCATGTTGTCGGGCCGCAGGTCGTCGTAGGAGACGCCGCTGGGCTTGATGACCATCAGGTCCGCGCCCGGCACCCGGGCGGAGACGTTGCCGGCCGTCCAGGCCACCAGGTTGTAGCGCACCAGCTCGCCGTGCAGGGACGCGACCTGCTCACGCAGGCGCGTCACCTCGGCGCCCAGGTCGGGGCTCATGCCAACACCTCCAGGGGGACTGCGGCCTCGCCGGCCGGGGAGTGGTCGGCCGCCCGGCGGGCGGCGTTGCGGATGGTGCGCAGCCGCAGCAGGGCCTCGTCGCCGCCCCGGCCGAAGTGGTCGTGCAGCCGCCGGTACTCCGCGTAGAGCGCGTCGTAGGCGAGCGCCCGCTGCGGGTCGGGCCGGTAGACGTCGCGGTCGACCCGGCCCATCACGGCCGAGGCGGCCGGCACGTCGGGGTACGCGCCCGCGGCCACCGCCGCGTGGATCGCCGAGCCGAGCGCCGGGCCCTGCGTCGAGCCGATGATGCCCAGCGGCCGCTTCGTGACGTCGGCGTAGATCTGCATGAGCAGCGCGTTGTTGGTCAGCCCGCCCGCGACGATGATCTCGTCGACCGGCACCCCCGCCTCGGCGAACGCCTCGATGATCATGCGGGTGCCGAACGCGGTGGACTCCAGCAGCGCGCGGTAGACGTCCGGCGGCCGGGTGGCCAGGGTCAGCCCGACGATCACCCCGCTGAGGTCGTGGTTGACCAGCAGGGACCGGTTGCCGTTCCACCAGTCCAGCGCCACCAGGCCGTGCGCGCCGACCGGCTGGGCCGCGGCGGCGGCCGTCAGCGCCTCGTGCGAGGCGAAGCCGGCGGGGGCGGCGTGCTGGACGTACCAGCCGAAGATGTCGCCGACGCCGCTCTGGCCCGCCTCGTAGCCCCAGTGCCCGGAGCTGATCCCGCCGTCCACGACGCCGCACATGCCGGCCACCTCGGCCAGCTCGGTGCCGTTGACGACGTGGCAGGTGGAGGTGCCCATGATGGCGACCAGCCGGCCCGGGTCGAGGGCCTGGGCGGCGGCGGAGGTGACGTGCGCGTCGACGTTGCCGACCGCCACGGCGATCCCCTCGGGCAGGCCGGTCCAGGCCGCGGCCTCGGCGGTCAGCCCGCCGGCCCGGGCGCCCAGCGGCGCGAGCGGGCCGTCGATCTTGGCGACGAAGTCGGCGAAGCCCGGGTTCAGCGCGGCCAGGTACTCCCGCGACGGGTACCGGCCGTCCTGGCGGATGCCCTTGTAGCCGGCGGTGCACACGTTGCGGGTCTCGACGCCGCAGAGCTGCCAGACGATCCAGTCGGCGGCCTCGATCCACCGCTCGGCGCGGTCGTAGACCTCCGGATCCTCCTCCAGCAGTTGCAGGCCCTTGGCGTACTGCCACTCGGCGGAGATCTTGCCGCCGTAGCGGCCGATCCACGGCTCGTTGCGGGCGTGGGCTAGCTCGTTGATCCGGTCCGCCTGGGGCTGGGCCGCGTGGTGCTTCCACAGCTTGACCCAGGCGTGCGGCCGGGTACGCAGGTCGGGCAGCTCGCACAGCGGCGTGCCGTCGGCGCGGGTGGGCAGCACGGTGCAGGCGGTGAAGTCGATGCCGATGCCGATGACCTGGCGGGGGTCGACGCCGCTGGCGGCCAGGGCCGCCGGCACCGCCTGCCGCAGCACCTCGCGGTAGTCGTCCGGGTCCTGGAGGGCCCAGTCCGCGGGTAGCGCCTGGCCGTCGACGGCGAGTACCGTGTCCATCACGGCGTGTCGGTACTCGTGCACCGCCGTGCCCAGTTCGGCACCGTCACCGACCCGTACCACCAGCGCTCGACCCGACAACGTGCCGTAGTCGACGCCGACAACGTACCGGTCGCCCGGCCCTGCCGAAACGCTCATGACATCCTCCGCTCACTTGCTGGCAACAGTGTTAGCGCTCACATGTCGTGCCGTCAAGATGCTTCCCGCCAAGATCTTTCAGTCCGGTCCCCGACACGGCCCCCAGCCTGGAGTCTCTCCAGATGGCCACGTCGGCGACGATTCGGTCACGGGGCGCGACCCACGGCGGAGGCGGCCCGAGGCCGGGGATGTGCGCGTTCACAAGGAGAGGGCGAGCCGGCCGCACGGCGCGGGAGACGCCCCACCGCCGCCCGCCGGCCCCCGCCGGGCCCACCGACCCGCCGCCCGGCCGTGACGGGGAGTGAGAGCCGGCCCCCCGGCGCACCACGCCACCCGCCCGACCCGCTCCGCGCCAGAGGACGCAACACTCACACTCCGCCACCGTGCGGGATCCTTCGCAGTTCCTCGCGGAGCCGGATGCGCACCGCTCGACAAGGGCGTCGCGGCGCTGGGCACGCAGCAGAGCGCGCAGCGGCATCACGGAGACCCCCGGAGAATGACAACGCAGGGTAAGGACGATCGTCCTGATGTGGCCAGCTCCCCTTCGTCACGGAGCGCGACCGAAGCACCCAGGCTCGCAGCCCCGCCAAAGCCGTACCCCGGGCGGCCATGCCGGCCCGGGGAACCCCCGTCGGGCACCGGGCCGACGCCGCCCCGTCCGGCGGCGCCGACCCGGCCGACAGCAGACGCGGCAGCAACCCGCGCCCGAAAGTTTCGAGCTTGTTTCGGACCCGTGCAGACTAAGCTTTCGAGCGAAGGCGAGTCAAGCGTCACCTGTCGATGCATCGAGGCCAGACCCCGATTTCGCCCCCACCCGCCCCCAAGCGTCGAAAGTTTCGGGATATGCTGCGGCGGGCCGGGAACGAGGGAGATGGCATGGAACAACAGCGGGCGACGCTGGCGGAGATCGCGCAGGCGGCCGGGGTCTCGATCCCCACCGTCTCGAAGGTCCTCAACGGCCGACCGGACGTCGCACCCGCGACGCGGCACCGGGTGCAGACGCTGCTCGACGCGCGGGGGTACACCGCCCGGGGCACCGCCCGCCCGGCCAACCGGGCGGGCCTGATCGACCTGGTGCTGCGGGATCTCGGCAGCCCGTGGGCCATGCAGATCATCGACGGCGTGGAGGAGCTGGCCTACCAGGCCGGCTTCGGCGTCGTCGTCTCCGCCGTCCACGGCCGGCACCGCACCCGCCCCGACCGGCGCTGGACCGAGCAGCTCGCCGCCCGACGCTGCAACGGGGTGCTGCTCGTCCTCTCCGACCTCTCCCCCGCCCAGCGCGGCCAACTGGAGGACCTGGGCATCCCGGCGGTGATCATCGATCCCGCCGGGCAGCCCCCCGCCGACATCCCCTCCGTCGGGGCGACCAACTGGGCCGGCGGGCGGGCGGCCACCGAGCACCTGCTCGACCTCGGACACCGCCGGATCGCCGTCATCGGCGGACCACCCACCGTGCCGTGCAGCCGCGCCCGCGTCGACGGCTACCGGGCCGCCATGGACGCCGCCGGGCAGCGGGTCCCCACCGGCCACGTCCGCGCCGGCGACTTCCTGGCGCCCTCGGGCTACCGGGAGACGCACGCCCTGCTCGACCTGGCCCGGCCGCCGACGGCGATCTTCGCCTGCTCCGACGAGATGGCCCTGGGCGCCTACGAGGCGCTCTACGAGCGGGGACTACGGGCGCCCGACGACATGAGCGTCGTCGGCTTCGACGACCTGGACGCCGCCCGGTGGGCCGTGCCACCGCTGACCACCGTGCGGCAGCCGCTGACGGAGATGGCCGCGATGGCCACCCGGATGCTGCTCAGCCTGGTCAACGACGAGGAGCTGGCGAGCGACCGCATCGAGCTGGCCACCCCGCTGATCGTCCGGCACAGCACCCGGCCCTGCTGACCGCCCCGACCGCTGGCGTCCCGTCCACGTGGACGGGACGCCGCCGGGGTCAGGCCCCGTCCCGCATGGCGCGCACCGCCTCGCCCGCGTACAGACAGGCGGCCCGCTGACCGGGGGCCACCTCGACCAGCGCCGGGTCGACCTCGGCGCAGTCCGGCCGGGCCTGGGGGCACCGGGTCCGGAACCGGCAGCCGGCGGGCGGGTCGACCGGGCTCGGCACGTCGCCGCGCAGGATGATCCGCCGCCGGCGCCGCTCCACCTTCGGGTCCGCCACCGGGACGGCCGACAACAGCGCGGCGGTGTACGGGTGCGCCGGCTGCCGGTAGAGCTGCGCCGGGGTGCCGGTCTCCACGATCCGGCCCAGGTACATCACGGCGATCCGGTCACTCATGTGCTCGACGGCCGCGAGGTCGTGGGCGATGAACAGGTACGTCAGTCCCAGGTCCCGTTGCAGCGCCCGCAGCAGGTTCATGATCTGCGCCTGCACGCTCAGGTCGAGCGAGGCGATGGGCTCGTCGAGGACGATCAGGTCGGGCTCCCCGGCCAGCGCGCGGGCGATGCCGACCCGCTGGCGTTGCCCGCCGGAGAGCTCGTGCGGGTGCCGGCCGGCGAGGTCGGGGCGGAGGCCGACCAGTTCCAGCAGCTCGGCGACCCGGCGGCCGCGGGCCTGGGCGGAGCCGGCGAGGCGGTGCACCACCAGCGGCTCGGCGACGCTGGCCCCGATCGTGCGCCGGGGGTCCAGCGACGCCTGCGGGTCCTGGAACACCATGGCCACCCGTCGACGCAGGCCGCGCAGCCGGCGGCGGGACCACCGGGTGACGTCCCGGCCGCCGACCCGCACGCGTCCGGAGGTCGGGTCGACCAGGCGCAGCAGCGCCAGGCCGGTGGTGGACTTCCCGCTGCCCGACTCGCCGACCAGCCCGAGCGTCTCGCCCCGCCGGACGGTCAGCGACACCCCGTCGACGGCCCGCACCTGCGCGCCGCCCCCGGCCGGGAACCACACCCGCAGGTCGTCGAGCTCGGCGAGGGGCTCCGGCGGCCCGGCCTGCGGCGTCGGCGCGGCCGGGACGGTGTCGGTGCTCATGCGTCCTCCCCGCCGGGATAGAAGGTGCGTACGTCGTGACCGGGGGCCACCGGGACCAGCGGCGGCAGCTCGTGCGCGCACCGGGCGTCGCCGCGCACCGGGCAGCGGGGCCAGAACGCGCAGCCGGGCGGCAGGTCCAGCGGGCTCGGCGGCGCGCCGTGGATCGCCGGGAGGTCGCCGCCGGCATGCTGCGGGTCCGGGCGGGCCGCCAGCAGGGCCCGGGTGTACGGGTGCGCGGGCGCGTCGAAGACGGCGTCGACGTCGCCCCGCTCGACGATCCGGCCGCCGTACATGACGGCCACCGTGTCGGCGACCCCGGCGACCACGCCGAGGTCGTGGGTGATCCAGACGACGGCGGTGCCGAGCCGGCGGCGCAGGTCGGCGACCAGCTCGACGATCTGCGCCTGGGTGGTGACGTCGAGCGCGGTGGTCGGCTCGTCGGCGATGAGCAGGGCCGGTTCGCAGGCCAGGGCCATCGCGATGACCACCCGCTGCCGCATCCCGCCGGAGAACTGGTGCGGGTACTCGTCGACGCGCCGGCCCGGCGACGGGATGCCGACCAGGTCGAGCAGCTCCACGGCCCGGTCCCGGGCCTGCCGGCGGGTCATGCCGAGGTGCTCCTCGCACGCCTCGGACACCTGCCGGCCCACGGTGAGCACCGGGTTGAGCGAGGTCATCGGGTCCTGGAAGACGAAGCCGACGTGCCGTCCGCGCAGCCGCCGGCGGCGCGGCTCGGGCAGCGCGGTCAGCTCCTCGCCGAGCAGCCGGACCCGGCCGGTGACCGTGGCCGCGCGGGGGGCCAGGCCGGTGGCGGCGAGCACGGTCATGCTCTTGCCGCTGCCGGACTCGCCGACCAGGGCGAGGGTCTGCCCGGCCCGCACCGACCAGTCGACGCCCGCGACGGCGCGGGCCGGGCCACGTCGGGTGCCGATCGTCACCGTCAGGTCCTCGATGGCCAGCACCGGCGCGTCGTCGTCGCGGGCGGCGGGGCCAGGCCCGGCGTCGTCGCGGGCGGCGGGGGGTGGTGTGCTCATGTCCTGCTCCTGTTCGCCTCGCTGACGGTGAGCTGGCGCGGGTCCAGCACGTCGCGCAGCGCGTCGCCGACGAGGTTGAAGGCGAGCACGGTGAGGAAGATCGCGGCGCCGGGGAAGACGCCGAGCCACCACGCCTCGGTGACGAACCCGCGCCCGTCGTAGAGCATCCGGCCCCAGGCGGGGTCCGGCGGCTGCACGCCGAGGCCCAGGAAGGACAGGGCCGCCTCGGAGAGGATGGCGAACGCCAGCGACAGCGACGTCTGCACGATCAGCGGGGCCGCGACGTTGGGCAGCACGTGGCGGCGGATGATCCGCGCGTCCGACGCGCCGATGGACACCGCCGCGCGGACGAAGACCTGCTCGCGTACGGAGAGCACGCCCGCGCGGGTGACCCGGGCGAAGATCGGTGTGTAGACCACTCCGATCGCGACCATCGCGGTGACCAGGCCCGGCCCGAGCACCGCCACGATCGCGACGGCGAGCAGCAGCACCGGGAACGCGAACAGCACGTCCATGCCGCGCATGAGGACGTTGTCCACCCAGCCCCGGTACCAGCCGGCGAGCAGGCCCACGGTGACCCCGACCAGCAGCGCGATGCCGACGCTGACCAGGCCCACCTCCAGGGAGACCCGGGCGGCGACGAGGACGCGGCTGAGCACGTCGCGGCCCAGCTCGTCGGTGCCGAACGGGTGGTCGAGGCTGGGCGGGCGCAGCATCCGCTCGACGTCGACGTCGTTGACCCCGGCCGGCGCCAGCCACCGGCCGGCCACCCCGACGACGAGCAGCAGGAGCAGCACGACGGCGCCGGCGACGGCCGGCGGGTCGTGGCGCAAGGCGGACAGCGTGCGGCGCAGCGTGCCGTCGGACCCGCCGCGCGCCGCGGCCCGGTCCGCTCCGCCGCTGACCGCAGCCCGGTCCTCGCCGCCGCTCACCGCAGCCCGGTCCTCGCCGCCGCTCACCGCAGCCCGATCCGCGGGTCGAGGCGGGCGTAGAGGACGTCCACCAGCAGGTTCATCAGCAGGAACAGGGCGGCGACGAAGAGCACCGCGCCCTGGAGCACCGGGTAGTCGCGGGCCTGGACGGCGTCGTAGGTGAGCCGGCCGACGCCCGGCCAGGCGAACAGCACCTCGATCACGATCACCCCGCCGACGAGGCTGGCCAACTGCACCGCCACGACGGTGACCACGGGGATCAGCGCGTTGCGCAGCACGTGCCGGACGACCACGATCCGGGCACGCAGCCCCTTTGCCTCGGCGGTGCGCACGTAGTCCTCGGCGAGCACCTCCAGCACCGAGGAGCGGATGAACCGGGTGAGGATCGAGGCGGTGACCAGCCCCACGGCCGTGGCCGGCAGGACCACGTGCGACGCCCACCGCGCCGGGTCCTCGGTCAGGGCCACGTAGCCCGACGGCGGCAGCCAGCCGAGCACCCCGGCGAAGAGCAGGATGCCCATGATGCCCATCCAGAAGTCGGGCACCGACACGCCGAACTGGCTGAACACCCGGGCGGCGTGGTCGAGGGCGGACCCGCTGCGCACGGCGGAGAGCACGCCCAGCGGGAAGGCCACGAGCAGGGCCAGCAGCACGGCGGTGACCGCCAGCGACAGCGTCGCCGGCAACCGCTCCAGCACGATCGTGGTGACCGGCTGGCCGCTGCGGAAGCTCACCCCGAGGTCGCCGGTGAGCGCGTGGCCGACGTAGCTGAGGTACTGCGCGACCAGCGGCCGGTCGAGGCCGGAGCGCTCCCGCAGCGCGTCGTAGGTCTGCTGGTCGAAGCGGGTCCCGAGGGCGACCCGGACGGGGTCGCCGGGGACGAGCTGGAGCAGCAGGAAGACGACGAGCGTCACCCCGAACAGGACGACGACCGACTGGAGCAGCCGGCGTAGGACGAAGCGTGTCATGTCTGCCCCCGTCAGCTCACCTGTCGAGGGCGACGTCGCGGAACCGGATGGCCCGGTCGGAGCGGACCTGGTAACCGGTCACCTGCTTCGACCAGCCCTGCACCACGTCGGGGTTGTAGAGGTAGATGTAGCTGGCGTCGTCGACGATCTGCTTGGCCGCCTGGTCGTACGTCCGCTTGCGGGCCGCCGGGTCGGTCTCCGTGCGGCCGGCGTCGAGGAGCCTGTCGACGGCGGGGTTGCTGTACTTGTGGAAGTTGAACGTCGCGCCGGTGCGGTGCTGGGCGTAGTAGAACTCGTCCGGGTCGATGTTGCCGAGCCAGCCGAGCAGGAACGCGTCGAAGGCCCCCCGGCCCTGCTCGTCGAGCCACTGGGCGAAGTCGAGGGTGCGGATCTTCACGGTGATCCCGACGTCTTTGAGCTGGGCGGCGATGACCTGGGCCGCGCTGACCGTCTCCGGGTACTCGGTGGTCACCATCAGGTCCAGGGTCAGCCCGCTGACGCCGGCCTGGCCGAGCAGCTGCCGGGCCTGCGCCGGGTCGTGCCGGTACGGCGCGTACTCGAAGTGCCAGGAGCTGCCCTTCGGGATCGCGGTCTGGTTGACCGTGGCCTGCCCGAACTTGGCCGCCTTCGCGATCGCCTCCCGGTCCAGGGCGAACGCGATCGCACGGCGCACGTTCACGTCGTCGTACGGCTTGCGGCCCTCGTTGAGCGCGAGGTACCAGTAGTCGGTCGACGACCGCGACTCGACGGTGACGTCGCCGCCGTTCTCCTTCAGCGCGGCGACCTGCTGGGGCGGCAGGTTGTCGGTCCACTGGACCTCGCCGCCGCGCAGGTTCTGGAGGGCGACCGTGGGGTCCTTGACGAAGGTGAAGCGGACCCCGTCGAGCGTGGGCTTCGGGCCCCAGTAGTTGTCGTTGCGGGTGAGCTGGATGCTGTCGCCGGAGGTGTAGCCGGCGACGGCGAACGGCCCGCTGCCCACCGGCCTGGTCTTGATCGCCCCGGACTCCACGTTGGACTTCTCGACGATCGCGACGCCCTTGAACCCGCCGAGGCTGGCCAGCAGGTTCGGGGTGGGCTTGGTGAGCGCGACCACCACGGTCGTCGGGTCGGGCGCGGTCACGGACTTCACGGTCTCGAACCGGTAGGACTGGTTGAGCTTCTCCGAGATGATCCGCTCGTACGAGTAGACGACGTCCTCGGAGGTCAGCGGCGACCCGTCGGAGAAGCGCACGCCCTCGCGGAGGGTGAAGGTCCAGGTGAGCTGGTCGGCGCTGGTGGTCCACTTCGTCGCCAGCGAGGGACCCATCCGCAGGTCGGGGCCCGGCTCGACGAGGGTGTCGTAGACGTTCTCCAGCACCTGGAAGCTGTAGTAGGCCGAGGTCCGGTGCGGGTCGAGCTGGTCGGGTTCCCCGCCGATCGCGGCGTTCAGCGTGCCGCCGGCGCCCTTGCCGCCGGTGTCGCCGGCCCCGTCCACGTCGACGCTGTCGCCGGCGCCGCACCCGGCGGCGGCGAGTGCGAGCGCGAGCACGGCGCCGACCATTCTGGATCTGGTCATGGACCCGGTCCCCCTCCGTCAGCGAGGCGCGGGAGTGCTCCCGCCTCCCGACCTCCTTGCCCGCGGTGTCCGGCGGACGAAACCTGCGTCGCCGCCCCGGCCCGCCGCCGGGCGCGGCCACGGCGGTACCGGCCCAGGTGAGGGCGGTTTCGTCACACAACCGTCATGGAACCGGGGGGTGCCCTCCAAAACCGCGTACCAGGGTGGGGGCTGCCGCCGCCGAGGAGAGGAGGCCGGATGACGGTCGTACCGGACGATCGCCTGATGACGCTGATCTGCGACGACTGCGGCGACACGACGACCGGCAACGCGTGCGTGCTGCCCGACGCCGAGGTCGTCTGGACGCTGGTGTCCGAGCACGGCTGGAGCGGCTCGCCGTTCGCCGTCGGCCCGCACCGGTGCCCGCCGTGCAGCATCGCCGGCCCCGCGCCGAGCCAACTCCTCGGGCTCGACCAGGTCGACGGCTGCGACGACGCGCCCGGCCACGGCGAGGACCGGCTGCGCGCCGCCCTGCGCGACGCGGTCGAGTTCGACGGGCGGGCCGTGGTGGACCTGCACGACATGGAGCAGATCGACCCGGCCGGGCTGGGTCTGCTGGTGCGGGCCCACCAGGAGGCCCGGCAGCGGGGCGTCGTCCTGTGCCTCGCCGCGCCCTCCCGGTTCGTCCGCACCGTCCTGCACACCATGCGGCTCGACGGCCTCTTCCCGACCTTCGCGACCCGGCAGGAGGCCCTGGCGGCGACCGGCCCCGCGCTGACGGCGACCGGCCCCGCCCTGACGGCGACCGGCCCCGCGCCGGCCCGCTGACCCGGCGCGGGGCGCGGCGGCTCAGGCCGACCGGTCGGGCTGCGCCTGGTAGACGTCGGGCACCCCGTCCCGGTCGCGGTCGACGGTCTCGGCCTCGTGCACCCGCCGGTAGGCCCGGCTGCGGACGCGCAGGATGACGGTGGCCAGGCCGGCGGCGAGCAGGGATCCGGTGAGCACGGCGACCTTGACGTGGTCGTCGCGCTCGCTGCCCAGGCCGAAGGCGAGCTCGCCGATGAGCAGGGAGACGGTGAACCCGATGCCGCCCAGCAGCGCCAGGCCGAACACGTCGAGCCAGTTCAACCCCTCGTCGAGGTCGGCGCGGGTGAACCGGGACACCAGCCAGGTCGCCGCCATGATGCCGATCGGCTTGCCGAGCACCAGGCCGACCACGATCCCGACGGCGACCCGGTCGGTCAGGGCGGTGGCCAGGCCGGCGAGGCCGCCGACGGTGACACCGGCGGAGAGGAACGCGAAGACCGGCACCGCGACCCCGGCGGAGAGGGGCCGGAACCGGTGCTCGAAGTGCTCGGCGAGGCCGGGACCGGCGTCCGGGCCGCCCGCGGCCCGGCTGCGGACCACCGGAACGGTGAACGCCAGCAGCACGCCGGCGACGGTGGCGTGCACCCCGGACTCGTGCATCAGCACCCAGGTCACGGCGGCCAGCGGCAGCAGCAGCCACCAGGACCGGACCCGGCGCTGCACCAGCAGCCCGAAGACCGCCAGCGGGACCAGCGCGCCCAGCAGCGGGCCGACGGCCAGGTCGGAGGTGTAGAAGACGGCGATGATCACGATGGCGAGCAGGTCGTCGACCACCGCGAGGGTGAGCAGGAAGGTGCGCAGCGCCGCGGGCAGGAAGCGGCCGACGACGGCGAGCACCGCCAGGGCGAAGGCGATGTCGGTCGCGGTGGGGATCGCCCAGCCCCGCGGAGCGTCGCCGCCGGCGATGAGGTGGTAGAGGAGGGCGGGCACGAGCACGCCGCCCATGGCGGCGGCCACCGGCACCGCCGCGCGGCGCGGGTCCCGCAGGTCCCCGGCGACGAACTCGCGCTTGAGCTCCAGCCCGGCGACGAAGAAGAAGATCGCCAACAGGCCGTCGGCGGCCCAGGTGGCCAGGCTGAGGTCCAGGTGCAGCGCCGCCGGACCCAGCCTGAGGTCCCGCAGCGCCTGGTAGCCGTCGGCCCAGGGGGAGTTGGACCAGATCAGGGCCAGCAACGCGCCGACCAGCAGGAGCGCCCCGCCCACGGTCTCCCTGCGCAGGATGCCGAAGATGCGGCTGGTCTCACCCCACGAGCGTCGGGCGAGCAGGCTGGGGCGGCGCCGGGGGGCGTCGGTCACGGGGAACTCCTCGTCGGCTGGGCAGCGTCGTCTCGTCGCCGACCAGACTTCCCGGCACACCGAAGCCCTACCCTAGCCGCTTTCCGGGCCCGAAACTTCCGCTGGTTGCCACCCTCACTCCAGCTATCCATACTGATGAACGTTCCTGAGCCGGACGTGGTCGGAGGCCGGGCAGCCCCGATCGGAACCTCGCCCCATCGGCACTCTCCGGAGGAACCTGCCCCATGAGATCAAGGACGAAGCTGCTGGGCGCCGCCCTGGTGGCCGCCGCAGTGGCCGCGCTCGCGGCTGTCACGGCACCCGCGCCCGCGTCGGCGGCGGCGCTGACCGAGGTCACCAACTTCGGTGCGAACCCCAGCAACCTGCGCATGTACCTGTACGTGCCCGACCGGGTCGCGCCCCGGCCGGGCCTGCTGGTCGCGGTGCACTACTGCACCGGGACCGGCCCGGCGTTCTTCAACGGCGCCCAGTTCGACGAGCTGGCCAACCAGTACGGCTACATCGTCGTCTACCCGTCGGTGACCCGCAGCAGCCAGTGCTTCGACGTCTCCTCGCCGCAGGCGTTGCGCCGGGACGGCGGCAGCGACCCGGTGGGCATCAAGTCGATGATCGACTACGTCCGGGCGCGGTACCCCGTCGACGCGGACCGGATCTTCGCCACCGGCGTCTCCTCCGGGGCGATGATGACCAACGTCCTGCTCGGGCTCTACCCCGACGTGTTCGCCGCCGGCGCGGCCTTCGCCGGCGTCCCGTTCGGCTGCTTCGCCACCACGAACGGCTCGGAGTGGAACAGCGACTGCGCCAACGGGCAGGTCACCAAGACCGCCCAGCAGTGGGGCGACCTGGTCCGCAACGCCTACCCGGGGTACACGGGCAAGCGGCCCCGGATGCAGCTGTGGCACGGCACCAACGACGAGACCCTGCGCTACCCGAACTTCGGCGAAGAGGTCAAGCAGTGGACGAACGTGCACGGGCTGAGCCAGACCCCGACGTACACGGACACCCCGCAGTCCGGCTACACCCGCACCCGCTACGGCGGCAACGGCACCATGGCGCCGGTCGAGGCGATCAGCATGGCCGGGGTCTCGCACAACCTGCCCGTGGACGCCGCGCAGGCCATCCGGTTCTTCGGCCTGGACAACGCCACCCCGCCCACGACGCCGCCGCCCACCACTGCCCCGCCGACCACCCCACCGCCGACCACGCCGCCGCCGACCACCCCACCGCCCACGACGCCGCCGCCGACCACGCCGCCGGCCGGCGGGGGCTGCGCCGTCGGGTACACCGTCAACGCCTGGAACACCGGCCTGACCGCCGCCGTCACGATCACCAACACCGGCGGCACGACGATCAACGGCTGGAGCCTGGCGTTCACGCTGCCGGCCGGGCAGAGCATCACCGGCGGCTGGAACGCCACCTACTCCCCCGCCAGCGGCGCGGTGACCGCCCGTAACGTCTCGTACAACGGCACGATCGCGCCGAACTCGTCGGTCAGCATCGGCTTCCAGGCCGACCACACCGGCAACACCGCCAAGCCGGCCTCGTTCACCCTCAACGGGGCGGCCTGCTCGGTCTCCTGAGTGCAACCCGGTGGCGGTGCGCTCCGCCACCACCGTCGCCGGCGAGGGCGCGCACCGCTTCCGGTGCGCGCCCTCGTCACGAATCCGACATGCCGACCGCCGGCACGGGGGTCCGGGCGGGACTCCCGTGCCGGCGGCCCACACCGGCCCGCGCGCCGGCTACGGCGGGCCCGGCGGGCGGTCAGTTCGTCGCGGTGGCGGGCTCCCCGGGACCGTCCCCGGCCACGACCGGCTCGACGGTCCGGTCCGCCAGGTGCTGGCGCACCGACCAGGCCACGGCGGCCGCCCAGGCGGCGACGATGACCAGGTAGCTGGCGTACCGGATGCCGGCGGAGGCGTCGATCCAGTCGCTGAGCAGCAGGGTCCGCACGTTGGTGAGGATGATGACGCCGCCGACGGCGGAGCCGAGGACCCGCGGCGGCACCATCCGCACCAGCCAGGCGGCGATCGGCGCGGCGATCATGCCGCCGAGCAGCAGCGCGCCCACCCAGCCGAAGTTGATGCTCTCCGACCCGATCCCGACCAGGAACCCGGCGCTGGCGGCGATCGCCACCAGGAACTCGCTGGTGTCGATGGAGCCGATCACCCGACGCGGCTCCATCCGGCCGCTGGCGAGGATGGCGGGGGTGCCGACCGGGCCCCAGCCGCCGCCGCCGGTCGCGTCGACGAAGCCGGCGACGAGGCCCAGCGGGCCCAGAAAGCGCTTGCGCAGGGGCAGCCCGACCCGGTCGCGGGGCAGCCCGGAGACGGTGAACCGGACCAGCACGTAGACCCCGAGGGTGAGCAGGATCAACGACATGATCGGGGCCGCGGTCGCGGTGGAGAGGCTGGACAGGAACGTGGCGCCGGCGAAGGCGCCGAGGGCGCCCGGCACGCCGACCCTGCGGACCACCGTCCAGTCGACGTTGCCGAAGCGCCAGTGGGCGGCGCCGGAGACGAGGGTGGTGCCGATCTCGGCCAGGTGAACAGTTGCGGAAGCACTCGCGGCGCTGGTGTTGATGGCCAGCAGCAGTGTTGTCGACGTCACGCCGTACGCCATGCCGAGGCTGCCGTCTACCAGTTGCGCACCGAGTCCCACAAGGGCGAGGAGAAGGAGTTTACGCACAATATCCGCCGATCCGAAAGACAAAAGGGGGTCTGGCAGCGCCGGGCGGGGACGGCGGTCGAGGCGGACCGCACCGCCCCGGCGAGCCGAGTCTGTGCAGGTACAGGGATTGTCGTAGGCGACGCCGGCCGCCCCATTGACGGGCGACCGCGTACTAATCATTCCGACAGATTGGGTAAAACGCTCGTTAAGCGGGGCTACGGTGCCGCCGCCCGGTCGCGGTATCGGCTCGCCCAGCGCGACCGCCGGCAAGACCGTCGCTGAACTCACCGCCTGTGGTGAACCGCACTCGATGCGGTCCGCGTCGTTACCGCAGCTAGCGTGACGTGGGTCACAACACGCCGTCTACCAGGGCCTTCGCTGATCGCCCGGCGAAGCTCACCTCACTTTCGGTGAATGTCGAAGTTAATCGATGGGTAATAGCGATGACGACATTGACAGGGATCGTTGAGGTAGTCCGCAACCCCTGGCAAGACCCGTTCCACATCGTGAGACAGAACGACTAGAATCACCCACTGCCAGGGAATGTCCGGAGAGCGTAAAACAATTTCGTAATGAACTCGACAATCGCCGCACCGCGGCGAGCGGTGCCGTTCGCACCCCCCGCCGTCCGAGTTCGCGGCCATTTTGCCTGGCCACCTCACCGGCAAATCCCGCCGCCTTAGTAGGAAATCTTCACCTCCCCGATCAGGTTGGTCAGATTTAACCGGGCCGTAACTGGGCGACGCTACGTTATGACCCAGCGCGACATTGACTGCCGCAAATTAGGGCCCGAGCGCCGGTGGTACGGCCGGCCGGTCCAGCCCGTCGCCCCGCGATCTTCTCGCGACCGAAGTGGGAGCCTGATGAGTACTGCACCGCACACGCGCGACCTGATCATGGTTGTCAACCCTGCCGGCGCACTGGAGCCCGGCCCACGGATCACGGCCGCCGCCTGCGCCGGTGGCGGGCTGGGCGTGCTCGACCTGGCCGGCGGCGACGACTGGTCGCTGCGCGCGCTGACCCAGGCCGCCTCCTGGTCACCCGGGCCGATCGGGGTCCGGGTGCCGGCCGGCTGCCTGGCCACCCCCGACGAGGTCGACCACGCCGCCCGCGGCCGGGTCGACCTGGTGGTGGTCACCGCCGACAGCCCCTGGTCGCTGGCCGAGATCACCCCGCGGTACCGGGTGATCGTGGAGGTCACGAGCCGGGAGGAGGCCCGCGCAGCCGCGGCGGGCGGCGCGCACGGGCTGATCGCCCGGGGCCTGGAGGGCGGGGGCCGGGTCAGCGACCTCAGCTCCTTCGTCCTGCTCCAGCAGCTCGTCACCGACGCCACCGTCGACCTGCCGGTCTGGGTGGCCGGCGGGATCGGGCCGCGCACCGCCGGGGCCTGCCTCGTCGGCGGGGCCACCGGGATCGTCCTGGACACCCAGCTCGCCCTGATGCCCGAGTCCGAGCTGCCGGCCGACGTCAAGGCCGCGATCCGGCGCATGGACGGCTCCGAGACGGTGCTGGCCGACGGTGCCCGGGGGATGCGCCGGGGCGGCCAGCACGACGTGCGCTCGGAGCTGCTGCCGATCGGTCAGGACGGCTGGCTCGCCGCCGTCTTCGCCGACCGCTGGGCCGACACCGCCAGCGCCGTGCGGGCCATGCGGGCCATCATGCTCGACGCCGCCGACGACCCCGAGGCGGGCACGCTGCTGCTGCCCGGCTCGCCGCTGGCCCAGGCGCTCGGCGTGCGGGTGCCCGTCGCCCAGGGCCCGATGACCCGGGTCAGCGACGAGGCGGGCTTCGCCGCCGCGGTCGCCGACGGCGGCGCGCTGCCCTTCATCGCGCTCGCCCTGAACTCCGCGGACCAGTGCCGCCGGATGCTCACCGAGACCGCCGAGCGGCTCGGCGACCGGCCCTGGGGCGTCGGGGTGCTCGGCTTCGCCCCCGAGGAGCTGCGCGCCGCGCAGCTGGCCGTCATCGAGGAGATCCGCCCCGGCTTCGCGATCATCGCGGGCGGGCGGCCGCCGCAGGCCAAGGCGCTGGAGGAGCAGGGGATCAGCACCTTCCTGCACGTGCCCTCCCCGGGCCTGCTGCGGCAGTTCCTGCGCTCCGGCGCACGGAAGTTCATCTTCGAGGGCGCCGAGTGCGGCGGGCACATCGGCCCCCGGTTCAGCTTCCCCCTGTGGGAGGCGCAGCTGCTGGTGCTGGAGGAGTACCTCGACGCCCAACCGGACGCGGGCGCGCAGCTCCAGGTCTTCTTCGCCGGTGGCGTCCACGACGCCCGCTCGGCGGCGATGGTCGCCACGATGGCCGCGCCGCTGGCGCGCCGGGGCGCCCGCATCGGCGTGCTCATGGGCACCGCCTACCTGTTCACCGCCGAGGCGGTGGAGCACGGCGCGGTCCAGCCGCTCTTCCAGCGTGAGGCCCTCACCGCCGAGCGGACCGCCCTGCTGGAGACCGCGCCGGGCCACGTCACCCGCTGCCTGCACACCCCGTTCGTCGACGACTTCCACGCGCTGCGCGCCCAGCTGGAGCAGGCCGGCGCGGAGAACCGCGAGGTGTGGGAGCAGCTCGAACTGCTCAACGTCGGCCGGCTGCGGATCGCCAGCAAGGGCCTCAAGCGCAACGGCGAGGTCATCGAGGCGGTGGACGAGGGCGTCCAGGCCGCCGAGGGGCTGTTCATGGCCGGGCAGGTCGCCGTGCTGCGCGACGCCGCCACGACCGTGGCGGGCCTGCACGACGCCGTCAGCACCGAGGCCCGCGACCTGCACGCCGCCCGGCTCGCCGCGCTGCGCGACCGGCTCGCCCCGCCCGCCGAGATCGAGGAGCGTCCCGCGCCGCTGGACATCGCCATCGTCGGGATGGCCTGCATGCTGCCCGGCTCCCCCGACCTGGACAGCTTCTGGCGCACCGTGCTCACCGGCGCCGACGCGGTGACCGAGGTCCCCGCCGAGCGCTGGGACACCGACCTCTACTACGCCCCCGAGGTCGGGCCGGGCCAGACCGGCCGGATCAGCGTCTCCAAGTGGGGCGGCTTCATCAAGCCGGTGCCCTTCGACGCCATCGGCTACGGCATCCCGCCGACGGCGCTGGGCAGCATCGACCCGACCCAGCTGCTCGCCCTGGAGGTCTCGCACCGGGCGCTGATCGACGCCGGTTACCCGCACGACGCCGCCGGGGTCGACCACTCCCGCACCGGTGTCGTCTTCGGCGCGGAGGCCGGCAGCGACATGGGCCACGCGCAGACCCTGCGCACCATGCTGCCGGCGTACTTCGGCGAGGTGCCCGACGAGATGCAGGACCTGCTGCCCACGGTCACCGAGGACAGCTTCCCCGGGGTGCTGGCCAACGTCATCGCCGGCCGGGTCGCCAACCGGCTCGACCTGGGCGGGCCGAACTACACCATCGACGCCGCCTGCGCCTCCTCGCTGGCCGCCATGGACGCCGCCTGCAAGGAACTGGCCAGCGGCGACAGCGACATGATGATCTGCGGCGGCGCCGACCTGCACAACGGCGTCAACGACTACCTGATGTTCACCTCGGCGCACGCGCTGTCCCCCACCGGCCGGTCGCGGCCCTTCGACAGCACCGGCGACGGCATCGCCCTCGGCGAGGGCGTGGCCTGCGTCGTCCTCAAGCGGCTGGCCGACGCCGAGCGCGACGGCGACCGGATCTACGGCGTGATCAAGGGACTCGGCGGGGCCAGCGACGGCCGCGCCCTCGGCCTGACCGCCCCCCGCCCCGACGGGCAGCGGCGGGCGCTGGACCGGGCGTACCGACGCAGCGGCGTCTCCCCGCGCGACGTCGGCCTCGTGGAGGCGCACGGCACCGGCACCGTCGTCGGCGACCGCACCGAGCTGGAGACCCTGACCCGGATGTTCGTCGATGCCGGCGCGGAGCCGGGCGGCTGCGCGCTCGGGTCGGTGAAGTCGCAGATCGGGCACACCAAGTGCGCCGCCGGGCTGGCCGGCGTGATCAAGGCGGCCCTGTCGCTGTACCACGGCGTCCGGCCGCCGACGATCCACCTGAAGCGCCCCAACCCGGCCTGGCACCCGCAGCAGAGCCCGTTCGCCTTCTACACCGAGGCCCGCCCCTGGCCGGCCCCCGCCGAGGAGCGGATCGCCGGGGTGAGCGCGTTCGGCTTCGGCGGCACCAACTTCCACGTCGTGCTCAGCGCGCACGCCGGCGCCCCCGAGCCCCGGCACGGCCGGCGGCTCTGGCCGGCGGAGCTGTTCTGCTTCCGGGGCCTCGACCGGGCCGCGGCCCACCAGTCGGTCCGGCAGCTGCTGGACGGCCTCGCCGGCGATGCCGGGCGGGACCGCCCGGGACGCCTCGCCGAGCTGGCCGCCGCCGTGGCCGCGAAGGCCGCCGGCCGGTCCGGCCCCACCCGGGTGGCGATCGTCGCCCGGGACCTGACCGAGCTGGAGGCGCTGCTGCACCGGGCGCTGGCCGGCGAGCACGACCCGGCCCGGGGCCTGGTGCAGCCGGACGAGGTCGAGCCGGTCGGGCCCGGCCAGGTGGCGTTCCTCTTCCCCGGCCAGGGCAGCCAGCGCCCCGGCGCCCTCGCGGAGCTCTTCGTCGCCTTCCCGGAGCTGCGGCACTACCTCGAACTCGACCGCGACGCGGCCGAGCTGCTCTTCCCCGCCGCCGCCTTCGACCAGTCGTCGCGGCGCGAGCAGGAGGAGCGGGTCCGCGACACCCGGGTCGCCCAGCCCGTGCTCGGCATCGGCGGGCTCGCCGTCGACCACCTGCTGCGCCGCCTCGGCGTACGCCCGGACATGACCGCCGGCCACAGCTACGGCGAGCTGGTCGGGCTCTGCGTGGCCGGCGCGTTCGACGCGCCCACGCTCATGGCGCTGAGCCGGGAGCGGGCGGCGTCCATCCTGGGCGCCGCCGGCGAGGACCCGGGCACCATGGCGGCCGTCAACGCCTCCGCCGACGACGTCGCCCAGGTCCTCGCCAGCGCCGGGCTGACCAGCGAGGTCGTGCTGGCCAACCGCAATTCCCCGAAGCAGGTGGTGGTCTCCGGGCCGACCGCGAAGGTGCAGTCGGCGGTGGTCGCGCTCAAGGAGGCCGGGCTGTCGGCCAAGGCTCTCTCCGTCGCCTGCGCCTTCCACAGCCCCGTGGTGGCCGGCGCGGTGGAGACCTTCGCCGAGGTGCTCGCCGCCCACCGGATCGCCGAGCCGCGCATCCCGGTCTGGTCCAACCTGACCGCCGCGCGCTACTCCGGCGACGCCGGCCAGGTGCGCCACCACCTCGCCGAGCAGATCGGGGCCCCGGTCCGCTTCGTCGAGCAGGTCGAGGCGATGTACGCCGCCGGGGCCCGCCTCTTCGTCGAGGTGGGACCCGGCCAGGTGCTCACCCGCCTGGTCAAGGCCGTGCTCGGCGACCGGCCGCACCGCGCGATCGCCTGCGAGCGCGGGCCCGAGGAGGGGCTGCGCGGCTTCCTGATCTCGGTCGGGGAGCTCGCCTGCGCCGGTGCGCCGGTGCGCCCCGACTGGCTCTTCCACGGCCGCGTCGCCGCCGACGCGCCCGCCACCGCACCGACCCGTCGTCCGATCTGGACGGTCGACGGGCTGCTCGTCCGGGACCAGCACGGCAACTGTCTTCCCGGTGGCATGACCCCTCCCCGACGGATCAAGGAGTTGTCGATGACCCCAGCGAACGGTGCCGTCACCGGTACCCCCACCGGCACCGGCCCCGACGCCGGCGGCCAGGACATCCGTGGCGAGCTGCTCAACGAGTACCTGCGCGCCACCCGGGACATGATCGCCTCCCAGCGTGACGTGATGCTCGCCTTCCTCGGTGAGCCCGGCAACGGCGGGCCGGGCGGCGGCGGCCGGCTCGTCTGGCAGCCCGCCGAGACGTACCGGGTCGAGGGCCACACGCCGGCCGCGCTGCCGCAGGCAGCGGCGGCACCCGCCATCGCCCCGCCGGCACCCGCGCCCGCCGCCCCCCGGCCCCCGGCCGCCGCGCCCGCCGCGGCCCCCGTGCCGGCCGTGGCGCTGGCGACCAACGGCGGGTCGGCCCTGGCCACGACCATCGCGCCGGCGCGGCCGGTGGCCCCGGCCGTCGTCCCGGTCTCGCCCGCCGTCGGGCCCATCACCCCCGCCCCTGCCCCGGTGCCGGCTGCGGCCCCGGTGGCCACCGGGCCGAGCGTCGCCGACTTCCAGAACGCCATCCTCGCGGTGATCAGCGAGCGCACCGGCTACCCGGTCGACCTCATCGAACTCGACCTCGACCTCGAAGCCGACCTCTCCATCGACTCCATCAAGCGCGCCGAGGTCGCCGGCGAGGTCGCCCAACGCCTCGAACTCGCCGTCGAAGGCGACGAGTCCGAGCTGGAAGACCTCGTCAAGGCCCGCACCGTCCGCGCCATGGTCACCTGGCTCGACGAGAAGATGGGCTCGGCGCCCGTCGCCGCCCCGGCGGCCGGGCCGGTCGTCGTCCCGCCCGCCGGCACGCCGGTCGGCGTCACCACGGCCGACTTCCAGCAGGCGATCCTCAGCGTCATCAGCGAGCGCACCGGCTACCCGGTCGACCTCATCGAACTCGACCTCGACCTCGAAGCCGACCTCTCCATCGACTCCATCAAGCGCGCCGAGGTCGCCGGCGAGGTCGCCCAACGCCTCGAACTCGCCGTCGAAGGCGACGAGAGCGAGCTGGAAGACCTCGTCAAGGCCCGCACCGTCCGCGCCATGGTCACCTGGCTCGACGAGAAGATGGGCGGCAGCGTCCACGTGTCGGTGTCCACCACCGGCCCGGTCGCCCTGCCGACCGCCCCCGTCCCCGCCGCCGCCGCGCCCGGGGCCTCGCTCGCCGAGTTCCAGAACGCCATCCTCACGGTGATCAGCGAGCGCACCGGCTACCCGGTCGACCTCATCGAACTCGACCTCGACCTCGAAGCCGACCTCTCCATCGACTCCATCAAGCGCGCCGAGGTCGCCGGCGAGGTCGCCCAACGCCTCGAACTCGCCGTCGAAGGCGACGAGAGCGAGCTGGAAGACCTCGTCAAGGCCCGCACCGTCCGCGCCATGGTCACCTGGCTCGACGAGAAGCTCAACGGCGCGGTCACCGCGACGGCGACCCTCACCGCCACGGCGAGCATCGCCGCCCCGGCCGCCCCCGTGCAGACCGCCCCCGCCGTGGCCCCGGCCGCGCCGGAGCCGGCCGACGCCGGGGTCGGCGTCGGGATCGCCCCGAAGCGGCTGGTGGCGCAGGAGAGCGTCCGCACCGAGCCGGTCGGCGACCCGGCCACCGTGCTCGCCGGCACCCGGTTCCTGATCACCGGCGGCGGCGCGATCGCGGCGTACCTGGCGGAGCTGCTCGGCGAGTACGGCGCCAGCGGCCAGCTCGGCGTGCTCGACAGCCAGCAGGCCGGCGAGGGCTTCGACGGGGTGCTCGTCCTCGACGGGCTCACCAACCTCGACGAGCCGCTGCTGCCCGACGTGTTCCCGCTGTTGCAGCGGGCGCTCGCGACCGGCCCGCGCTGGCTGCTGGCCGCCGGGGCCCGCGACGCCGCCGGGGCCGCCGACGGCATGCCCGGCCTGTTCCGCACCATCGCCCGCGAGTACCCGCAGCTGACCGCCCGCTTCGTCGAGGTGGACCCGGCCGCCGCGGCGGACGTGCTCGCCCGGCAGCTCCTGGACGAGGTGCTCACCAGCAGCGAGGCGCCGGTGGTGTACCTCCGGGGCGACGACCGTTACGTCGCCGACCTGGTGCCGGTGGAGCTGGGCGCGCTGGCCGCCGGCGGGGCCGGCCCGGCCGGCGACGGGGTGGCCGAGGCCGCCGCGATCGGCCTGGAGCCCGACTCGGTGATCGTCCTGATCGGCGGGGCGCGGGGCATCACCCCGTGGTTCGCCCGGACGCTCGCCTCGGCCAGCCGGTGCCGCATCGAGCTGGTCGGCCGCACCGCGCTGCCCGAGGGCCCGGAGGACCCGGCGCTGGCCGCGGCCGGCGACAAGCAGGCCCTGGTCGCGGCGCTGGCCCGGCAGGGCCTGCGCAACCCCGCCGAGATCGACCGCACCGCCCAGCGCATCCTGGCCGCCCGGGAGGTCAACGCGACCATCGCCGAGCTGACCGAGCTCGGTGGCGAGGTCCGCTACCACACCCTCGACGTCCGCGACACGGCCGCGACCCGGCACCTGCTGGGCCGCATCCACGCCGAGCACGGCCGGCTCGACGGCCTGGTGTACGCCGCCGGGATCATCGAGGACAAGCTGATCGCCGAGAAGGACCCGGCCTCGTTCACCCGGGTCTTCGACACGAAGGTCGACGGGGCGCGCGGGCTGCTGACCGCCCTGGACGAGCTGCCCGCCAAGCCGCGCTTCGTGGTCTTCTTCGGCAGCATCGCCGCCGCCTACGGCAACCGGGGGCAGTCCGACTACGCGGCCGCCAACGACGCCCTGGACACGATCGGCACCCGCTACGCGGCCCGCACCGGGGTCCGCACCGTGACCGTCCACTGGGGGCCGTGGGCGCCCGGCGCCGGCCACGGCGGCATGGTCACCGCCGAGCTGAGCCGGGAGTACGCCCGCCGCGGCATCGGCCTGATCGACCCGGAGGAGGGCGCGCTGGCCCTGCTGCGCGAGCTGGCCTGGGCCGACGCGGCGGTCACCTCGGTCGTCTACACCGCCTCGGGCTGGTGAGCGCGCCGATGCCCCGCAACGCCCCCGCCCACACCGCACGACGGAGGAACCGATGAGCAACGGCGCACCCGCGCCCGGCCAGATCGCGATCGTCGGGATGGCCGCCCTGATGCCCTCCGCCGGTGACCTGGAGAGCTACTGGCGCAACCTGATCAACGGGGTCGACGCGATCACCGACGTGCCGCCGCACCGGTGGGACGAGGAGTTCTACGACCCGGAGCAGGCGCACCGCCCGGACCGGATGTACTGCAAGCGCGGCGGCTTCGTCGACGAGTTCGCCACGTTCGAGCCGCTGCGGTTCGGGGTGATGCCCGCCTCCATCGGCGACATCGAGCCCGACCAGCTGATCACGCTGGAGGTGGCCGCCGCCGCGATCGACGACGCGGGCGGCGCCGACAAGATGCCCGACGGCGAGCGAGTCGGCGTCATCCTCGGCCGGGGCGGCATCCTCAGCCCCGCCCAGGCCCGCTACGCCCAGCGGGTGCGGATGTCCAGCCAGGTCATCGGGATCCTGCGGGAGCTGATCCCGGACGTCGACCCGGCCCGGCTGGAGCTGCTGCGCAAGAAGTTCGACGAGCGGCTCGGCCCGTACCAGCCGGAGGGGACCATCGGCCTGGTGCCGAACCTGGCCGCCTCCCGGGTGGCCAACCGGCTCAACCTGCGCGGCCCCGCGTACACCATCGACGCGGCCTGCGCCTCCTCGCTGATCGCCGTGGACCAGGGCATCACGGAGCTGCTCAACGGCCGGCTCGACGCGGTGCTCGCCGGCGGCGTGCACCACGTGCACGACATCAGCTTCTGGTCGGTGTTCAACCAGCTCCGGGCGTTGTCGCGGCAGGGCGAGATCCGGCCGTTCGACGCCGCCGCCGACGGGCTGCTGATCGGCGAGGGCACCGGCGTGGTGGTGCTCAAGCGGTACGCCGACGCGGTCCGCGACGGCGACCGGATCTACGCGGTGATCCGGGGCAGCGGGGTGTCCAGCGACGGCAAGTCCGCCAGCATGTTCAACCCGGCGGTCTCCGGGCAGGTGCTGGCCATCAAGCGGGCCTGGGAGGCCGCCGGGCTCGACCCGACCGCCCCGGACGCGCTGGGGCTGCTGGAGGCGCACGGCACCGGCACCCCGACCGGGGACGCCGCCGAGCTGACCACCGTGGCCCAGGTGTTCGGCCCGTACACCGGCGGCCCCCGCCCGGTCATCGGGTCGGTCAAGTCGATGATCGGGCACACCATGCCGGCCGCCGGCGTCGCCGGCCTGATCAAGGCCGCGATGGCGGTCCACCGGGGCGTGCTGCCGCCCACCCTGCACTGCGAGTCCCCCCGGGCGGAGATGGCGGCGACCCGGTTCGCCCCGATCGCCACCGCGCAGCCGTGGGAGAGCGACGGGCCGCGCCGGGCCGGGGTCAACGCGTTCGGCTTCGGCGGGATCAACGCCCACCTGGTCATCGAGCAGGCGCCCGCGTCGGCCGGCGAGCCGCTCGTCGGGTTCACCGCGCCGGCCGCCGGAGCCGGGTCGGTCACGGTCGACGAGGCCGACCAGGTGCTGTGGCTGGCCGCGTCGAGCCCGGCCGGGCTCGCCGAGCTGCTGGACCGCGACGACGAGACGGTCCGCCGCCTCGGCGCCGACCTGGCCGCGCGCTCGGGCGGCGACGCGCCGGGGCGGGCCCGCCTCGGCATCGTCAACCCCACCGACAAGCTGCTCGCCGTGGCCCGCAAGACGGTGGCCCGGGGGCAGGCGTGGCGGGGCGGGCGGGACATCTGGTTCAGCCCGCAGCCGCTGCTGGCCGACGGGGCGGGCAAGCTCGCGTTCGTCTTCCCCGGCCTGGAGGCGGAGTTCTCGCCGCGCACCACCGACCTGGCCGCCCACTTCGGGCTGCCCGACCGGGAGTGGTCCGCCGCCGACCTGGGCCGGCACGGCGCCGGCCTGATCGAGGTCGGCAAGCTGTTCAACGAGGCGCTGGAACGCATCAACGTGCGCCCGGACGCCGTCTCCGGGCACAGCATCGGCGAGTGGACCGCGGCCGCCGTCAGCGGCCAGATCAGCACCGCCGCGATGGACGAGTTCCTGGAGCTGTTCAATGCCGACTCGGTGGAGGTCTCCGGCTACGTCTTCGCCGCCGTCGGCGCGGGCGCCGACCGGGTCACCCCGCTGCTCGGTGACTTCCCCGGGGTGGTGCTCTCGCACGACAACGCGCCGGCGCAGTCGGTGGTGAACGGGCCGGAGACCCAGGTGGACCGCCTGGTGGAGGCGCTGCGGGGCCGCAACATCCTGTGCCAGAAGCTGCCGTTCCGCTCGGCGTTCCACACCCCCGCGTTCGCCGAGGGGCTCACCTCGATCGGCGCGGCGCTGGGCCGGTGGGAGGTGCACCCGACCCGGATGCCGGTGTGGTCGGCGACCCTGCACGCGCCGTTCCCGCCCGACGAGGACCAGGTCAACCACATCTTCGTCCGGCACATGATGGAGCCGGTCTGGTTCCGGCAGACCGTCGAGGCGATGTACGCCGACGGGTTCCGCGTCTTCCTCCAGGTCGGCGCGGGGCAGCTCGCCTCGCTAATCGGCGACAACCTGCGCGGGCGCGACCACCTCGCGATGCCGGTGAACACGGCGCACCGTACCGGGCTGAACCAGCTCCGCCGGGTCGCCACCGCGCTGTGGGTGGAGGGGGCGGCCCCGGACCTGGGGGCCCTGTCGACCCCGCGGCGCACCGCGCCGGCCGCGCCGGCGAGCACCGCCCCGGCGAAGCCCACCAGCAGCACCGGTCGGCGCGGGCCCCGGGTGAAGCTCGACCTCGGCGGCCCGCTGGTCCGCCTCGGCGCGGACGCGGCCGGCCTGCTCGGGCTGGACGCCATGCCGGCCGCCACCGCCGCGCCGACGCCGGTGCGGTCCGCCGGCAACGGGGCGTCCGCCGCCCGGCCGGTGGTGGGCAACGGCACCCCGGGCCCCCGCCCGGCCGCCGGCAACGGCAGCCCGGCCGCCGTGCCGGTCCGGGCCGCCGGCAACGGCACGCCGGCCGCGCCGGCGGCCCCCGTCGCCCGCCCGGCCACGGGCCACGGCGCGCCGGTGGCCACGCCGGCCCGCGCCGCCGCACCGGCGACGCCGCCGGCCGTGCCCCAGGGCACCGTCGCGCAGCAGGCCGGCGCGGCGCTGTCCAAGGAGGCCAGCGCCGCGATGACCGCGGTGAACCGGCTCGCCGGGCAGTCCAGCGCGGCGGCCGAGTTCGCGGCCCTGCTCCAGGACACCGCGCAGAGCGCGGCCAGCGTGCTGGACGCCACCGGCGGCAGCGGCACCCTGGCTCCGGCCCGCCCGGCGACGCCCGCCGGCCCGGTCCGGTCCCAGCCGCCGCGACCCGCCACCGCGCCGGCCACCGCGCCGGCCGCCTTCAAGGCCCCGACCCCGGTCGCGCGCCCCGGCGTCAATCCCGGCGAGATCGGCCGGATCACCCTGCGGGTCTCCCTGGAGACCATGCCGTACCTGCTGGACCACTGCTTCTTCGTGCAGCCGGACGACTGGCCGAACCCGGAGGACCGGTGGCCGGTGGTGCCGGCGACGGCGCTGGTCGCGCACATGATGGACGCGGTGGAGCAGCTGGTGCCCGGCACCCGGGTGGTCCAGGTGCACGACGCCAAGTTCAACAAGTGGCTGATCGCCGAGCCGGCCACGGACGTCGAGATCGTGGTGAAGACCGCCGGGCCGAACCTCTACTCGGTCGTCTTCGCCGGCTACGCCCGGGCCACGATCGAGGTCGGCACCGCGTACCCGGCCCCGCCGGAGGTCTGGACGCACGATCCGGCCACCGAGCGCCCGCCCACCCTCGGCGCCGCCGAGATGTACGCGGAGCGCCTGATGTTCCACGGCCCGCAGTTCCAGGGCGTGACCGAGGTGCACGCGCTCGGCGACATGCACGTGCGGGGCATCGTCACCGCCCCGGTGCCGCCCGGCGCCCTGCTGGACAACGCGTTGCAGCTCATCGGCAACTGGCTGATCACCACGCAGCCGTTCCGGACGGTGGCCCTGCCGGTGGGGCTGGGCCGGGTGCGGTTCTTCGGGCCGCCCCCGCCGGCCGGCCGGGCGTTCGTCTGCGTCGCCCGGGTGCAGACCATCGACGACGGGAAGCTCGTCGCCGACACCCAGCTCAGCTACCAGGGACGGGTGTGGGCGCAGATCGAGGGGGCGGTCGACCGGCGGTTCGACAGCCACCCGCAGGCCCGCGTCGCGGAGCGCTTCCCCGAGCGGTACCCGATGTCGCACTTCCAGCCGGAGGGCTGGACGATGGCCTTCGACTGCTGGACCGACCTGGTCACCCTGGGCATGGCGGCCCGGGGCATCCTCGGCGGCGCGGCCAACGCCGAGTACGAGCGGCAGCCGGCCAAGACCCGCAAGCAGTGGCTGCTCGGCCGAATCGCGGCCAAGGACGCGGTGCGCTCCCGGCTGTGGGAGCAGGGCCACACCGACATCTACCCGATCGAGCTGACCGTCGGCAACGACCCCGACGGGCGGCCGTGGGTGCGCGGTCGGCCCGGCCGCGGCCTCGACGACTGCGACGTCTCGCTCGCGCACTGCGGCGACATCGGGGTGGCGATGGCCCGGTTGCGTCCCGCCGGGTCGCCGGCCGCGACGCCGGGCGTCGGCATCGACGTCGCCGAGGTCACCGACGACCCGGACGGCACGGTCGGCTCCGCCCTCACCGACGGCGAGGCGGCGCTGCTGGCGTCGCTGGCCGGCGGGGACGCCGCCGCGCGCCGGCTGTGGTCCACCCGGTTCCGGGCGGCGAAGGAGGCCGTCGGCAAGGCGGAGGGCACGGGGCTGGACGGCAAGCCGCGCCTGTTCCAGGTGCGCGAGGCCGCCGACGGCGTGCTGACCGTCGAGGTCGGCGGGCGCGGCTACCGGGTCGGCTACCGGGAGGTCGACAACCCCGAGGACCTGCGGCCCCGGCGCTACGTCGTCGCCTGGACCTGGGGCCCCGAGCCGGCCCCCGCCACCCCGCCCGGGGTGTCCCGACCGTGAACGACAGACCGGGCCGGCCGACCGGCCGGCCCACCCCGACAGCAGGTCACCCCACCGGAACAGCAGAAGGAGCACGCATCATGGCCGCGGCCCAGGACAGCATCCTCGCCGACCTCACCGAGATGATCAACGCCGTACTGGGCGACTTCGCGACCGACCAGGTCATCACCATGGACACCACGTTCCGCGACGACCTGGGCATGGAGAGCATCGACGTCGTCTCGCTCGCCGGCCGGCTCCAGGCCCGCTACGGCGACACCGTCAACTTCGCCCACTTCGTGGCGAAGCTGGACCTGGAGACGGTGGGCGAGCTGCGGGTCGGTCAGCTCGTCGAGCACATCGCCACCTCCCTGGAGGGCGACGGGGTCACGGCGGGCAGCCGGTGACGATGGTACGGGCGAACGGGATCGAGCTGCACGTGCAGCGGCTCGATCCCGCCGGTCCGGCCCAGGCGGGCGGGACCGGGCCGACGCCGACGGCGGTGCTGATCCACGGCATGGCCTCGGACACCATGGCGAGCTGGTACTTCACCATGGCCGAGCCGCTGACCCGGGCCGGCTTCCCGACCGTCCTGTACGACCTGCGCGGCCACGGCCGCAGCGACCGCCCGGCCACCGGGTACGCCCTCGACGACTTCGTCGACGACCTGGCGGCGCTGCTGGTCGAGCTGGACGTCACGGGCCCGCTGCTGCTGTTCGGCAACTCCTTCGGCGGGACGATCGCCTTCGGCTTCGCCGCGCGCCACCCGGACCGGGTGGCCGGCATCGTGGCCGTGGAGTCGTCCCCGCCGACGCCGGAGTGGATGGGCCGGGTGCGAATGCGGCTGGAGCGGGTCGCCGCCCGGCTGCCCCGCGAGGGGGCGCTGGCCGAGATCGGCGCGGCCCGGGGGCGCATCGCCGCCCGTCGGGCCGCCGACACCGGCCGGATGCTCGCCGAGACCACCATGACGGCGGAGCTGCCGGCGAGCCGGCTGCCGGCGCGCGACGCCCTCGCGGCGATCGCCTGCCCGGTGCTGTGCCTCTACGGCGGCGACTCGGCGGTGGGCGAGCTGGCCCCGGCCGTACGCGGGCTCCTGCCGCAGACCCGGGTCGTCGTCCTGCCCGACCAGAAGCACTCCGTCCTGATCGACCGGCCCGACTCGGTGCGCCGGCACGTCCTCGCCTGGCTGGGCGAGGAGTGCGGGCTCGACGTGGCCCCACCCGTCACCACATGACAGCGCGACTTCCAGGAGGAATCCCGATGGACACCCCGATCACGGGTCGGTCGATCATCATCAGCAACGGACGCTGCGGCTCGACGCTGCTGTCCGACCTGATCCACGAGGAGCCCGACACGCTGTCGGCCCAGGAGTTCTTCATGTCGGTGACGCCGTGGGCGCGCAGCGCCGAGGTGATCACCGGGGCGGAGTACTGGGCGGTGCTGGCCAGCCCCAAGCCGGAGCTGGCCACGCTGTTCCGGATCGGGCTGCCGCCGAAGGAGGTCCGCTACCCGGCCACGGGCCGCTGGGCCGGCCGGATGACCGAGCTGCCCCGGATCCTGGCGATCACCCTGTCGAAGCTCACCGACGACCCGGACGCCCTGTTCGACCAGCTCGCCGAGCGGGTGCCGAGCTTCGGCACCCAGTCGGTCGCCCGGCACCACAGCGACTTCCTGGACCTGGTGGCCACCCTCACCGGCAAGAAGCGCTGGGTGGAGCGCTCCGGCGGCTCCAGCCACCTGGCCCCGCACCTGCTCAAGGGCTTCCCGGACTGCAAGATCGTCTACCTGACCCGGAACCGTGAGGACACGGCGAAGTCGATGAGCCGGCACTCGTCGTTCCAGCTCATCCAGCTCCGGGTGGAGTTCCTGGGCCGCTGCGGCCTGGACCCGTTCCGGGTCACCGACGCCGACGACGTGCCGGCGGACCTCCAGCCGTTCCTGCCGCACCGGCTGACCGCCGAGGCGCTGCGCGAGCGCGGCGAGGACATGCGCCGCTACCTCGGGCTGTGCGCGTTCATGACCAGCCAGGCCGATCAGGCGCTGTCCGACGTACCGCCGGAGCACCTGCTGCGGATGCGCTACGAGGACCTGGTCGCCGACCCGGTCGGCGAGCTGACGCAGCTCGGCGAGTACCTGGAGTTCCCCGAGGCCGGGAAGTGGGCGGAGCAGGTCGCCGGGCGGGTCGTCGCCCCGGCCCGCAAGCCCGCGCCCGCCGCCGTCTGAGCCGCCCCACCCCACACCGCACCCAATTCTCCTGCGCGCCGGGGCCCGGACCACCGGGCCCGGCCGCCGGTGTCCCACCCTTTTTGCTGGAAAGAGAGGCAGTTGGTGAATCCACTCCGGATCTCCACTCGGCGGCTGTTAGCCGCCGTTGCCGTGCTCGGGCTCGGGCCCGTGCTGGCGGTCCCCGCGGCGGCGCTCGGCGCGCCGCTCGACGCCGCCGGGGCGGCCGGCGGCCAGCCGCCGACCACGCAGCTCCTCGCCAAGGCCCCGCCGGACGAGTGCTTCGCCGGGATCGGGCAGCCGTACCCGGCGGGTCCGCCCTGCGAGACGGGGCAGGCGAAGGTCAACCAGGCGTACCTGTGGGGAATGACCCGCGCCGGCCGGACGCTGTTCTTCGGCACCGGAGCGAACGTCAACTGCCTGACCAGCGGCCGGACGCTGGAGAACACCGTGCCGACGCAGAACGCCGACTGGGTCTGCGAGTACGGCGAGAGCCAGATCGCCAAGCGCAACCCCCAGTTGCCGGTCAAGCTGGGCGACCACCGCATCCCGCGGCTGTACACGTACGACACCAAGTCGAACCAGCTCACCGAGAAGACCGAGTTGGTGAAGGCCGCCTCGCCCGACGACGCGACCCGGCTGCAGAACACGGTCGGCATCCGGGCCGCCGGCAACTACGGCGGCGTGGCCCTGCTGGGCGGACCGGCGCTGGGCGAGAGCATCAACCTCTTCGCCTTCGACACCGACACCGGGGCCTTCCTGGGCTCGCACAACTTCACCGCGTACGGCAACATCCGGCACTTCACCGTCGCCGACGGCGCGCTCTACGCCGGCGTGGGCGTGGGCAACAACGGCGGCAACCGCGGCCACGTGCTGCGCTGGATGGGCAGCAAGACCGACCCGTTCAACTTCGTCCAGGTGGCGACCCTGCCGGCGCAGGCCGCCGACCTGACCGTCCACGAGGGCCGGATCTTCGTCACCACCTGGCCGGGGGCGACCGAGGAGTTCGGTGAGGAGGCGACGGAGGCGGCGGAGCCGACGGAGCCGCCGGCGAGCATCGCCTCGGTGTGGATGAGCCCGAAGCTCTCCGACGGCGAGCCGGGGCTCACCCCGTCCGACGACGCCGCCTGGCAGCAGGTGTGGAACGTGGCCAGCTACGAGCCCGACCCGGTGGTCGCCTACTCCTACGGTCTCGGCGGCCTGGCCTCCTACGGCGGCTACCTCTACTGGGGCACCATGCACGTGCCGATGAAGGCCACCAGCCTGCACCTGAGCATCTACCCGCCGGTCGACGAGGCCGGGATCACCGCGACGGCCCAGAACACCCAGCGGGCGATCAGCATCTACCGGGGCAAGGGCTTCGGCTCCTCGAAGCAGAAGGTGGACCTGCTCTACGGCGCGACCGAGCTGCCCGCGTTCGACCCGGAGGCCAACAACGGGGTCGGGGCGTGGACCACGAAGTCGACCAACTACACCCCGAAGTACGGCGCCGCAGGCTTCGGCAACCCGTACAACAACTACACCTGGAAGATGGCGGTGGCCGCCGGGAAGCTCTACGTCGGCACCATGGACTGGAGCTACCTGGCCAAGGAGTTCGGCCAGCAGACCGCCGCCCAGCTCGGCCTGTCGCCGCAGATGGGTGACGTGCTGGCCAAGGCGCCGGCCGTGGCGGCGGCACCGCCCGGAATGCGGGCCACCGCCGAGATCCCCGAGGCGGTGTACGGCGGCGACCTGTACGCGTTCTCCTCGACCCGCAAGGCGGCGACGACGATCAGCGACACCGGGGTGGGCAACTACCTCAACTACGGGGTGCGCAACATGGTCGTCGACGGTCCCAACCTCTACCTGGGCATGGCGAACCCGATGAACCTGCGGACCGACCCGAACGACGACGTGCCCGAGGGCGGCTGGGAGCTGATCAAGCTCAAGGCCGGCTGCTGATCCCCGTGCCGCCGGCCCGGCGTCCCCTCCTGCGCCGGGCCGGCGGCCGGCAGCCCTTGCCGAACCCTGGCCCGTTCCTGACATTCCTCGAACATTCGCGGGCGAAAGTGTTCATATGATGACTTTTTCCGATTTTCGCCCTGCCGCCGGGACGCCCGGCGGTCGGTCGCACCGACCGTCGCCCTCCCCCGCCGCCACCCGACTCGCCGGGGCGCTCGCGCTCCTCGTCGGGCTGACCCTGCTCGCCGGCTGCACCCGCGGCGGCGGCGGGATCGGTGACGGCGGGCCGGGGGCCGACCGGGCCTCCGACGGCGCGTCGACGGCGGACGTGCCCGTCGGCTCGTCCCAGCGCACCCTGACCGTCGACGGGCGCGAACGCACCTACCGGCTGTACCGGCCCGCCTCGGCGAAGCTGACCGAGCCGGTCCCGCTCGTGGTCATGCTGCACGGCGCGGCCGGCACCGGCGAACAGGCCGAGGAGGCGTACGGCTGGACGGAGGAGGCCGACCGCAACGGCTTCGTGGCCGTCTTCCCCGACGGCATCAACCGCGCCTGGGCGGTCGGGCGCGAGTGCTGCGGCGCGCCGGCCCGCGAGGGCGTCGACGACGTCAAGTTCATCACGGAGCTGGTCCGCACCGTCGGCGAGACGGTCCCGGTCGACCCGGCCCGCACGTACGTCTCCGGGATCTCCAACGGCGGGCTGCTGGCGTTCCGGCTGGTCTGCGACACCACGGTCTTCGCCGCCGTCGGCGCGGTGGCGACCACCCTCACCGGGCAGTGCGACGACCCCAAGCCGGTGTCGGTGCTGCACATCCAGGGCAAGCTCGACAAGACCATGCCCTACGGCGGCGGCCCCGGCCGGCGCGACAACGGCGGCACCGGCCGCAACCCGGTGAAGATCGACGGCCCGCCCGCCCCCGAGCTGGCCGCCCGGTGGCGCGCCGTCGACGACTGCGGCGAGCCGAAGGACACCACCGACGGCCCGGTCGTCCGCACCGCCGCCACCTGCCCCGAGGGGCGCGCCGTCGAGCTGATCACCATCACCGACGCCGGCCACCAGTGGCCCGGCGGCAAGCCGAACCCGCCCCGCGCGCAGCGGCTGCTCAACCTCGACCCGCCCTCCACCGCGCTGAACGCCACCGAGACCATCTGGCAGTTCTTCAGCGCCCACCCCAAGCCCGCCGGCGGCTGACGCCGCCCCGCGCCGTCCGCCGCCAGGCACCCCTCGTGCCGGCGGCGGACGGCGGCACCCCGCACCCCCAGACAGGAGAGCAGATGCCCAGCAGAGACGGGCCGGCCGTGGTCGAGGTCGCCGACCTCGTCAAGCGCTACCCCCGCAGCGACACCAACGCCGTGGACGGGCTGTCGTTCGCCGTCGCGCCGGGCGAGATCTTCGGACTGTTCGGGCCCAACGGCGCCGGCAAGTCCACCACCGTCGGCATCCTCACCACCCGGCTGCGGGCCACCGGCGGCCGGGTGCTGGTCGGCGGCGTCGACGTCGGGCGCGACCCCGCGGCCGCCCGCGCCCAACTGGCCGTGGTGCCCCAGCACAACAACCTGGACCGTGCCCTGACCCCCCGGCAGAACCTGGTCTACCACGCGACCTACCACGGGCTGCCCCGGCGGGAGGCCGAGAGCCGGGCCGGGGAGCTGCTGGAACGCTTCGGCCTCACCGAGCGGGCCGACCGGCGCATCGAGGCGTACTCCGGCGGGATGGCCCAGCGGCTGATGATCGCCCGGGCACTCACCCACGACCCGATGGTGCTCTTCCTCGACGAGCCGACCAACGCCCTCGACCCGCAGACCCGGCTGCTGATCTGGGGCCAGATCCGCCAGCTGCGCGAGCGCGGCGTCGCGATCGTGCTCACCACCCACGCGATGAACGAGGCGGCCCGGATCGTCGACCGGGTCGGCATCGTCGACCACGGCAGGCTGCTCACCTGCGAC
This sequence comes from Micromonospora carbonacea, assembly GCF_014205165.1. Lineage (NCBI taxonomy): Bacteria > Bacillati > Actinomycetota > Actinomycetes > Micromonosporales > Micromonosporaceae > Micromonospora > Micromonospora carbonacea. The sequence continues at coordinate 3,809,426 of NZ_JACHMZ010000001.1, forward strand.
ACCCCGGACAACCTGGTCCGGGGCCTGGCCGGCGACGCGCTGCTCGACCTCACGCTCACCCCGGCCCCCGGCGACGACCCGGAGGCGCTGTGCGCCGCCCTGGGCGAGCTGGACGGCGTACGCAAGGCGGAGCGGCTCGCGTCGCCCACCGTGCCGGCCGGTCTGCGGGGCGGCGCGGGGCTGCCCGGCGGAGCCGGCGGCGGCGCGGCGCTGGCGGCCCTGGCCGCGCGGGCCGGCGGCGGGGCGCGGCCCGGTGGCGGCGGCCTGGCCGCCCTGGCCGGCGCGGGCCTCCTCGGGCGCGGCGGCGCGGCGGGCCGCAACGGCGGGGGCCCGGCCGGGCGCGGCCGGCTGCGCGTGCGCCTGCACCTGGCCACCGACCCCGCCGCGCTGCTCGGCGCGGCGGTCACCGTGCTCACCACGCGGTCGGCGGCGCTCAACGCCATCGACATCGGGGAGCCGAGCCTGGAGGACGTCTTCATCGAACTGACCGGAAGGGAACCACGGTGACCGCTGTAGACACGCCGACCCCGCTGCGACCGGCGGTCACCCCACGCCCGCGGCCCGGCGCCGGCCGGGTGTTCGCCGCCGTGCTGCGCCGCGACCTCATGGTCACCGGCCGGGAGCTGTGGGTCATCCTGGTGCAGGTCGGGCTGACCCCGCTGTTCATGCTCTTCGTGTTCGACACGATCCTCGGCGGGCAGGGCATCGTCGGGCGCAACTTCGCCGACCTCTTCCTGCCCGGCATCATCGCGCTGGCCGCCCTCACCACCGCGTTGCAGAGCGTGGCCCTGCCGCTGGTGAAGGAGTTCGGCTTCACCATGGAGATCGAGGACCGGCTGATGGCCCCGCTGCCGACCAGCCTCGTCGCGATCGGCAAGCTGGTCATCGCCACCGTCCGCGGGCTGATCGCGGCCCTGCTGATCTATCCGCTCGGCGCGCTGGTGGTCGGCTCCGCGCCGTGGCGTCCGGAGGGGCTGCCCCTGGCGTTCGTGGTGGCGCTGCTCGGCGCGTGGATCGGCGGGGCCATCGGGATGAGCCTGGCCACCACCCTGCCGGTGCAGCGGATCAACGTCACCTTCTCGGTGATCCTCACCCCGATCATCTGGACCGGGTGCATCCACTACCCCTGGCCGAGGCTGTCGCTGCCCTGGTACCAGGTGGTCACCGCGCTCAACCCGATGACGTACGTCTCGGAGGGGGTGCGCGGGGCGCTGCTGCCCGAGGTGCCGCACATCCCGGCGTGGGTGTGCCTGAGCGTGCTCACCGGGGTGGCCGTGGCGCTGACCTGGCTCAGCGTCCGCTGCTTCAGTCGACGGGCGGTCCAGTGACCGCCCGGGCGTTACCCACCGGCCCCTGCGAGGAGCTGCCATGCCGACCCTGACCCCTCCGGAATCCGACGCGGCGCTCGCCCGCCGGCTCGCGGCCCACGCCGGCGAGCTGCTGCTGCGGGTACGCTCCGCGCACGGCCACGGTGACCCGGCCGCGCTGAAGGCCGCCGGCGACCGGGCCTCCCACGACCTCCTGCTCGCCGAGCTGGCGTCCCACCGACCGGACGACGCGGTCCTGTCCGAGGAGGACAAGGACTCCCGCGCGGTCGGGCACGTCGACGCCGGCGGCCGGCTGACCGCCGACCGGGTGTGGATCATCGACCCGTTGGACGGGACCCGGGAGTTCTCCGAGGAGGGCCGTTCGGACTGGGCGGTGCACGTGGCGCTGTGGGCGCGCGGCGCGTCGACGCCGCACCGCCTGGTGGCGGGGGCCGTGGGCCTGCCCGCGCAGGGGCGGGTGCTGGCCACCGACGTGCCGCCGACGCCGCCGGCCCCCTCCGCCGACGCCGCCGCGCCGCTGCGGCTGGCGGCCAGCCGCAGCCGTCCCCCGGCCTTCCTGGCGGACCTGGCCGCCGAGATCGGCGCCGAGCTGGTGCCGATGGGCTCGGCGGGGGCGAAGATCGCCGCTGTGGTGGCCGGTGAGGTCGACGCGTACGTCCACGCGGGCGGCCAGTACGAGTGGGACTCGGCCGCCCCGGTGGCCGTGGCCACCGCCGCCGGCTTCCACGCCTCGCGGGTCGACGGCTCCCCACTGGCCTACAACCAGGCCGACCCGCGCCTGCCCGACCTGCTGGTGTGCCGTCAGGAGCTCGCCGCGCCGCTGCTCGCCGCCCTCGCGCGGCAGCTCTCCGGCGCGGCGGCCCCCGGCGGCTCCGGCGTCCCCTCGACCGGAGGCGTCCCCTCGACCGGAAAGGACACGCGATGAGCAGCGGATCGGCTGCGTACCAGGTCTCCCAGCTCGACGAGTTGGAGGCGGAGAGCATCTTCGTGATGCGTGAGGTGGTTGCGGAGATGGAGCGGCCGGTGCTGCTCTTCTCGGGTGGTAAGGATTCGATCGTGATGTTGCGGTTGGCGCAGAAGGCGTTTGCGCCGGCGAGTGTGCCGTTTCCGGTGATGCATGTGGATACGGGGCACAACTTTCCCGAGGTGTTGGAGTATCGGGATCGTCGGGTGGCGGAGTTGGGGTTGCAGTTGATCGTGGCGTCGGTGCCGGAGGCGTTGGCGCGGGGGTTGGTGCGGGAGTCCGGGGACGGGATGCGGAACCGGATCCAGACGCCGGTGTTGTTGGACGCGGTGGAGAAGCACCGGTTCGACGCGTTGTTTGGTGGGGCGCGTCGGGATGAGGAGAAGGCGCGGGCGAAGGAGCGGGTGTTCTCGTTCCGGGACGAGTTCGGGCAGTGGGATCCGAAGAACCAGCGGCCGGAGTTGTGGTCGTTGTACAACGGTCGGCATCATCCGGGTGAGTCGATCCGGGTGTTCCCGTTGTCGAACTGGACCGAGTTGGATGTGTGGCACTACATCGCGCGGGAGCGGATTCCGTTGCCGTCGATCTATTTCGCGCATGAGCGTGAGGTGGTGGAGCGGGACGGGATGTTGTATGCGGTGAACGAGTTCTTCACCCCGCGGGCGGGTGAGGAACGGTTCGTGGAGGTGGTGCGGTACCGGACGGTGGGGGATGCGTCGTGTACGGCGGCGGTGCGGTCGGACGCGGCGAGTGTGGTGGCGGTGATCGAGGAGGTGGCCGCGACGCGGGTCACCGAGCGGGGTGCGACGCGGGGCGACGACCGGGTCAGTGAGGCCGCCATGGAGGACCGTAAGCGGGAGGGGTACTTCTGATGAGCATCGACATGGCGCCGGTCGAGGTGGAGGCGCGGCCGATGGACCTGTTGCGGTTCGCCACGGCCGGGAGTGTGGACGACGGTAAGTCGACGTTGATCGGCCGGTTGTTGTATGACACGAAGTCGTTGTTCACCGATCAGTTGGCGGCGGTGGAGGCGGTGTCGGCGGCGCGGGGGGACGAGTACACGAACCTGGCGTTGTTGACCGACGGGTTGCGGGCGGAGCGGGAGCAGGGCATCACGATCGACGTGGCGTACCGGTACTTCGCGACGCCGCGGCGGAAGTTCATCATCGCGGACACGCCGGGTCACATCCAGTACACGCGGAACATGGTGACGGGGGCGTCGACGGCGGACCTGGCGTTGATCCTGGTGGACGCGCGTAAGGGCCTGGTGGAGCAGTCGCGGCGGCACGCGTTCCTGTGTTCGTTGTTGCGGGTGCCGCACCTGGTGTTGTGTGTGAACAAGATGGACCTGGTCGACTTCGACCGGGAGGTGTTCGAGGCGATCGCGGACGAGTTCACGGCGTTCGCGGCGAAGCTGGACGTGCCGGACCTGACGGTGGTGCCGGTGTCGGCGCTGCGGGGGGACAACATCGTGTCCCGGTCGGAGGACATGCCGTGGTATGAGGGGCCGTCGTTGCTGCACCATCTGGAGCGGGTGCACATCGCCTCGGACCGGAACCTGCAGGACGTGCGGTTCCCGGTGCAGTACGTGATCCGGCCGCAGTCCACCACGGTGACCGACTACCGGGGGTATGCCGGTCAGGTCGCCTCGGGCGTGCTCAAGGCCGGTGACGAGGTGATGGTGTTGCCGTCGGGGTTCACCTCGCGCATCGCCGCGGTGGAGACCGCCGACGGGCCGGTGGAGGAGGCGTTCCCCCCGATGTCGGTCACCGTGCGGCTGGAAGACGAGATCGACATCTCCCGTGGAGACATGATCTGCCGGCCGCACAACGCCCCGGCGGTGGCGCAGGACATCGAGGCGATGGTCTGCTGGATGGACGAGACCCGTCCCTTGACCGTCGGCGGCCGCTACGCCATCAAGCACACCACCCGCTCCGCGCGGGCCATCGTGCGGGGCCTGCACTACCGCCTCGACATCAACTCCCTGCACCGCGACGAAACCGCCACCGAACTCAAACTCAACGAGATCGGCCGGATCCGCATCCGCACCACCGTTCCGCTGCTCGTCGACGACTACCACCGCAACCGCACGACGGGCGGCTTCGTGATCATCGACGAGGCCACCAACCGCACGGTGGGCGCGGGCATGGTCGTGCAACGGGACTGACACCACCCACGGCGGAACGGGGGTCGGCGGTCGCCGGCCCCCGTTCCTCGTGCAGCCGCCGGGACCGGCGGGCCGACCACCGGCAGCGCCGGGAACGCGGCCGGACCGCCGGGCGCGCCGCCGCGCTCAGGCCCCGGGCGGGTAGGCCCCGGCCGCCCAGCGGCGCAGCAGGTCGATGCCCTCGTCGAGCTGCCCGTGCTCGGTCAGCAGCGTGATCAGCAGCGGCAGGGACCGGCGGTCGCCCTGCTCGACGGCGCGCCGCAGCAGGTCGATCGCCTCGTCCGGGCGGCCACCGGCGGCCAGCAGGGCGGCCAGCTCGACGTGCGCACCGGGATCGCCGAGGTCGGCGGCGACGCGCCAGTAGCGTTCGGCGTCCTCCGCCTCCCCCCGCTCCGCCAGCAGGGCCGCCAACCGGGCGGCGGCGTGCCCGTCGCCGTGGTCGGCGCGCAGCTGCAGCTCGTCGGTGTGCCCCCGGTCGGCCAGCAGGTCGACGAGGACGCTGCCCGCGCCCCGCGCCCCCGAGGCACCCGAGTCGGCGAGGTCGCGCAGGTAGCCGGTCGGGTCGGGCACCGGGGTCAGCCCCCCGGTCGCCTCCGACCCGAAGAACCGGCTGCCGCCGAACTCCAGGCGCAGCCGGTCGTCGAGGTCGTCGGCCAGGGCGATCATCCCGCGTACGGCCAGCAGCAGGTGGGTGGGGACGAAGTCCTGCCCGAAGACGGGGATGGAGGCCCACACCGTGCCGCCGGTGCAGTAGACCCGGCCGACGACCAGCCCGTTGGTCAGGTCGGAGAGGCGCTGGTAGAGCGTCTGGGTCGGCTCGACGCCGGTGAGCAGCGGCGAGAAGACGTCCACCAGGGGCGGGTCGTCCTGGACCCGTACGAAGATCATGGCGGAGCCGGCGCGGATGCCCACGTCGCCGTCGGCGTCGACCCGGAGCTGGTCGGCGGTCACGCCGAGGACCGCGGCCAGGATCCCCTTCACCCGCTCGGTGAGCTTGCCGCCCTCGGCGTCCCCGCCGTCGAACACGGGCGGCGGCGGGCGGCGCGGGCCGACGACCGGCCGCGCGGCCAGCGCGGCGGCCAGCCGGGTGCGCCCGGGAACCGGCGCGGCGGTCGTGGTCGTCGTCGGGCGGGCGGCCAGCGCGGCGACCCACCGCTGCCACCGGGTGTCACGCGCCGTCATCGTGCTCACCGTCCGGTGTGTCGGCGGGCGGCTCGGCCGGCGGCTCCACCCGGACCTGGTCGAACATCTTGGCGATCACCAGCGGCGCGGCCACCCCGAAGGTGAAGCTGGCGAACGCGGTGTCGGCCAGGCCACCCGCGCCGGCCGCGGCGGCCAGGCCGGTGCCGGCCGCCGCCCGCAACAGGACGGCGAAGACGACGATCGGCCGGTCCCGTTGGTCGCGCCACGGCCACTGCCACCGGCCCCCGGACTCGCTGGTCGGGCGCATCATGGCGGAGAGGTTCAGTGCCTCCGCGACGGCGCTGCCGACCATTCCCCACATCGCGGCCATCCATAGAGACACGTCCCAACCCTAGCGATCGAGGGAACCGCCACCGGCACCACCCCGCGGGTGGGTGGCGACGCCACTGCCCACGGTAGCCGGACGCCACAACGGACCGTCCGATCCCGACCGTCGACGGTGGCGGGGGCCGCCGGAGCGCGGTCAGGAGGCCGCCGGCACGGTCAGCAGGTAGTCGTCGGCGTCGGCGCTCCACCGCAGGTCGACGACCCCGCTGGTGGCGGCCGCCTTGCAGAACTGGAGGAAGCTGCGATAGCCGAGCTTCTTCTCGCTGAAGTCGGGGCGCGCCCGGCGCAGCTGGTTCTTCAGCCCGGACAGGGCGACGTCGCCCCCGCCGCCGGCCAGGTCGGCGACCACGGACCGGAGCAGCCCGAAGGCCACCTCCCGGTCGCCGTGCTCGGGCAGGGACACCTCCGGGTCGCCCTTCGCCGGCCCCTCGGCCAGCTCGATCACCGTCCGCCCGGCGAGGTGGCGCAGCAGCTCGCCGAAGGTGCGGAAGCCGTAGTCGGACTCGCTGAACGTCGGGTCCTTGCGCAGCAGGGTGCGCTTGAGCGTCGAGGCGGTGACCTCCCCGCTGGAGCTGCCCTGGAGACCGGCGACGGTCTGCGCCACCAGCACGCTGAGCGTGTCGACGTCGCGGGCCGGCTCCGCGCCCACCGGCTGCGCCTCGGGCTCCGCCGCCTCCCCCGCCTCGACCTGCCCGGCCTGCTCGACCTGCCCGGCCTCCGGGCTGGGCAGCCGGGCCGGACGGCCGCGCCGGGCGCGCGCCGGCGGGACGTCGACACCCTCGAGGCGGTCGTAGTAGAGGAACTCGTCGCAGGCCGGCGGCAGCAGCGCCGAGGTGGACTTCTCCACGCCCACGCCGATGACCCGCTTGTTGAGCTCCCGCAGCTTGTGCACCAGCGGCGTGAAGTCGCTGTCGCCGGTGCAGATCACGAACGTCGAGACGTACGCCCGCTCGAAGGCCAGCTCCACGGCGTCGACGGCCATCTTGATGTCGGCCGCGTTCTTGCGCGAGGCGCCCATGCGCTGCGGCATCTCGATCAGCTCGACGTGGGAGCGGGTGAGCATCCGCCGGTCCTCGTCGAAGTAGGACCAGTCGGCGTACGCCCGGCGCACCACCACCCGCCCCCGCTCGGCGAGGGCGTCGGCGAGGGGACGCAGGTCGAAGACCATGCCGCCGAGGTGTTCGCGCGCCCCCAGCGCGAGGTTCTCGTAGTCGAGGAACAGGGCGATGCGGTCTTCGTGATCCACGCAGGCCAGCGTACGCCCGGCACCGGCCCACCCGCGGCGCACGCGCCGGACGGCGGCCGGCCCCGCCCCGCCCGAGGGCGGCACGGTTTGTCGGAGGGGGCGGCTACCGTGCCCGCATGCACCTGATCCTGATCCCCGGCTTCTGGCTCGACGGCGCGTCCTGGCGCGACGTCACGCCGGCCCTCGAAGGGGCGGGCCACCGCGTGCGGGCGCTCACCCTGCCCGGCCTCGACCCGGCCGACGCCGACCGCGCCACCGTCCGGCTGCGCGACCACGTCGCCGCGGTCGTCGCCGCCGTCGACGAGGCCGACGGGCCGGTCGTGCTCGTCGGGCACTCCGCCGGCGGGGCGATCGCGCACGCCGCCGCCGACGCGCGGCCCGGGCGGGTCGCCCGGGTCGTCCACGTGGACGCCGTGCCGTCGGGCGACGGTGACGCCCTCACCGACCGGTTGCCGGTGGTCGACGGGATGATCCCGCTGCCCGACTGGTCGGCGTTCGGCGAGGAGAGCCTGCGCGACCTCGACGACGAGCTGCGGGCGGCGTTCCGGGCCCAGGCGGTGCCGCTGCCCGCGGCGGTCGCCTACGACCCGCAGGTGCTCACCGACGAGCGCCGCTACGACGTGCCCGCCACGGTGATCACCTGCGAATACCCGGCCGCCCAGCTGCGAGAGTGGATCGACGAGGGGCACCCCTACGTGGCCGAGCTGGCCGCCGTGCGCGACGTCGACTACGTCGACCTGCCCACCGGCCACTGGCCGCAGTTCACGAGGCCGGCGGAGCTGGCGCAGGCGATCCTCGCGGCGGTCGACCGGCGGTGAGACGGCGGCCGGGCCGCGGGGCGGCGGCGCGCCGGGGCTACGCCGCCGGGGTGGGGGCCAGGCGGACGACGGTGAACACCGCCCCCGCCGGGTCGGCGAGCGCGGCCACCCGGCCGGTCGGCACGTCGCGCGGCGGCACCAGCAGCCGCCCGCCCAGCGCCTGCGCCCGCCCGGCCACGTCGTCGGGGTCGGCGACGGCGAAGTAGACCATCCAGCCGGTCGGCAGCAGGCCCGCCAACGGCGGGGGCAGCGCCAGCCGGCCGGCGACGGGCCGCCCGTCGGCCAGCAGCAGGGCATACGAGTCGTCGGGCGCGCCCGGCGGCACGCTCGCCCGCAACCCCAGGGCGTCGGCGTGGAACCGGTCGGCGGCGGCGGGGGCGGTCGTCATGTACTCGTACCAGCTCGGCCGCCCCGGGCCGGGGGCGACGACGTCGGTGCCGGCGCGCAGTCGGAAGGACCCGCCGAGCGGGTCGTGCACGTCGTCGCCGTCGACGCGCGCCCCGGCCCGGCCGGCGGCGGCCCGGACGGCGTCGACGTCGCCGGCGGCGAGCACCGTCCACCAGCGGGCCGGCCCGGTGCCCGGCTCCAGCCCGGCGGCGGGCGTCCCCCCGGCGTACGCGACGGTCGCCCCGGTCCGCCCGGCGTGCGGGCCGGACGGTGCGGCGTACGCCCAGCCGAGCAGGTCGGTGTAGAAGGCGCGGGCGGCGTCGGGGTCGGGGGTAGCGAGCGTGACGCCGCCGGGCAGCGCCGGCGCGGGGGGTGCGGTCACCTGGGTCTCCGGGGAACGGCGGGGCGGTGGTCGGGGCGCCGGGTCGGGGCGGCGGTCAGTGGTCGGGGCGGCGGGACGGGGCGTCCACGACGGCGGGACGGTCGTCGGGCTCCCGGTTGAGCAGGACGTCCAGGGGCACGGGGCGGCCCAGGTGGTAGCCCTGGCCGGCGTCGACGCCCAGCCGGCGCAGCGCGGGCACCAGCGCGTCACGGTCGACCGACTCGGCGACGGTGCGCATGCCCAGCCCGTGCGCGGCGCGCACGACCGCGTCGATGAGCACCGGGTCGGCGCCGCCCCGGTCGGCCTGCCGGACGAAGTCCCCGGCGATCTTGACGGTGCTGAACGGCAGGTGCTTGAGGTAGGCGAACGAGCCGAAGCCGGCCCCGAAGTCGTCCAGGCTCAGCCGGCAGCCGGCGTCGCGCAGCGTGCCGGCGAGGTTGCGCACGGCGGCGACGTTGGTGATCGCCGCCGTCTCCGTGACCTCCAGGCCCAGCCGGCGGGCCTCGACGCCGGCCGCGCGCAGCCGCCCCACCACCCAGTCGCCGAAGCCGGGCGACTCCAGCGACCGGGCGGAGATGTTCACGTCGAAGCGGGTCCCGGCCGCCGCGGCGGCCGGGTCGGCCAGCGCCGCCGTGGCGGTGGCCACCACCCACCGGTCCAGCTCCCGGATGAGGTCGTCGCGCTCCACCGTGGGCAGGAAGTCGCCCGGCGCCAGCTCCGGCTCCCGGCCGTCGCGCAGCCGGATCAGCAGCTCGTGGCTGACCACCTCGCCGGTCAGCAGGTCGATGATCGGTTGGGCGTCGAGGCGCATCCGGCGCTCGTCGAGGGCGTTGCGGACCCGGGCCACCACGTTGACCCGCTGCACGGCGTGCCGGTACTGCTCGGGCAGGTAGAGCCGGGCCCGGTTGCGCCCGGCGTTCTTCGCCTCGTAGAGCGCGAGGTCGGCGTGGGCGAGCGCCACGTCGCGGGTGTCGCCGGGGGCCAGCGACGCGGCCCCGATGCTCAGGGTGACCCGCAGGCCGGCGTCGACCAGCGGCACGGGGCTGCGGACGACGGCGTTGCACAGGCCCTCGGCGACGGCGAGGGCCCCGCCGGCCGTGGCCTCGGGCAGCACGACCGCGAACTCGTCGCCGCCGAGGCGGCCCAGGAGGGTGCCCGCCGGCAGGTGCCGGACGAGGAGGCGGGCCAGCACGCGCAGCACGTCGTCGCCGACGGCGTGCCCGTGCACGTCGTTGATGTCCTTGAAGTTGTCGATGTCGATCAGCAGCAGCGCGCCGCTGCGCCCGTCGCCGGAGGCGAGCAGGTGGTCGAGGCGGGCGAGCAGGGCGCGCCGGTTCGGCAGGTCGGTCAGCGGGTCGCGCTCGGCCAGCCGGGTCAGCTCGTCCTGGGCGCGCCGCATGGCCGTGATGTCGTGGGCCGTGCCCAGGACGCGTTCCGGCGCGCCGGTGGCGTCGGTGACGACCTCGCCGTAGCACTCGAAGACGCGGATCGTCGCGCGGTCGGGCAGGTACATGCGGTGGGTGTAGGCGAACGGCGACGCGGTGGCCAGCGCCGACTCCAGGGTCCGCTCGATGAGGCCGATGTCGTCGGGGTGCACGAGCTGGCGGTAGGACGGATAGTCCAACGTGGTGCCCGGCGGCAGGCCGAACATCTGCAGCAGCACGTCGGACCAGACGACCTCGCCGGTCGCCACGTGCCACTCCCAGGTGCCGACCTTGGCGAGCTGCTCGATGCGGGCCAGGCGCCACCGGTGGTTGCGGCCCCGCTCGCGTTCGCGGCGTTCGGCGCTGACGTCGCGCACCTCGTACACGCGCAGGGGTTCGCCGTCGGAGTCGACGCCGTGGCAGCACACCTGCAACCACCGGGTCGCCTGCTCGGCGGCGGGCCAGGGGACCTCGACGGCCGGGCCGCCCGGCTCCACCCGCGCCAGCGGCAGCTCGTCCGGCCGCACCCCGAGCCGGCCGGCGGCCACGTTCGACCAGAGGCAACGGCCGTCGGGGGCGAGCACCAGCAGGGCCGTGCAGGAGACGTCGGCCGCGACCGCCGCAAGAGTCATCACCTGGCGGGCACCCCATCCCTCTCCCCGGGCTCGGATCGCACGAGGGCGCCCTCGCACGAGGGACCCCGACGCATGGTCATCCGGCCGCGACGCGGAGTCTACCCACGGTCCCGGCCGCCGCGTGTCCCGCGCGCCGCCCGCCCTGGTCCGTCCGGCGCGGCCAGGTAGTCGGCGAGGTCGCGGCGCGGCCGGTACCCCTGGGCGCAGGCCCGGCCGAGGTCGAGCACCATGTCGCGGGCGAGCTGGTCGACGGCGTACCGGGTCAGCGGCGGCGGGCGGCGGGTGAGGCCCGACCACGCGGTCGCCGCCGACGCGGCGGCGTGGGCCACGCCGGCCGGCAGGTGGGCCAGCCGCGCGGGCTCGCCGACCGCGGCGAGCACCGCGCGCAGCACGGCGTCGCGCGAGTACGGCCGGGCGTCGGCGATGTTGTACGCCCCGCCCGGCCAGGCGGGGGCGGCCAGGCAGGCGTCGGCCAGGTTCTCCACGGCGGTGAGGCTGAGCCGCACGTCGGGGCCGGGCACCGGCAGCCACCCGCCCCGGCGGGCCCGCAGCAGCCGGGGCAGCAGGTGCGGGTCGCCGGGGCCGTAGACCGCCCGGGGCCGCAGCACGACCGCGCCGGCGGCGAGGGCGAGGCGCTCGCCTTCGGCCTTGGTGCGCCCGTACGCGGAGAGCTGCCCGTCGGTGGGGTGGTCCTCGGTGACCAGGGTCGCGCCCTGCGGCCGGTAGACGCTGGCGCTGCTCACCCAGACCAGGGGGCGGCCGGCGGCGGCGTCGAGCACCCGGGCCGCCCCGTCGACGTTGACGGCCCGGTAGGCGCGTTCGGCGGCCCGGCCGGGCGGCGGGTCACCGACCGCCGCGGCGAGGTGCACGACCACGTCGGCCCCGGCGAGGTCGGGGGCCGTGCGGGCGGCGTCCCACGGGACGTGCCGGCCGACCGGGCCGGGGCGGCGGCCGAGGCAGCGCACCCGGGCCCCGGCGGCCGCCGCCGCGCGGGCCACGGCGGCGCCGCAGAAGCCACTCGCCCCGGTGACCGCCACCTCGGCCCCGTGGAGGTCCACGCGCCGGCCCCGGGCGTCGGCCCCGGCGGGGCTCACGCGCCGGCCCGGATCACCAGGCGCGCCCAGCCGGGCAGCGCGGCGCGCCCGTCGGCGCGGGCCCGGGTCACGACCGGCCGGTGCGGGGCGAGCGCGGCGAGGGTGTCGGCGAGCTGCGCGCGGGCCAGCCGGGCCCCGGGGCAGGAGTGCGGGCCGGCGCCGAAGACCAGCCGCGCGGTCCGGGTCGGGGCCGGGTCGGCCGGGTCGGGCCCGGCGCGGTGTGCCCCGGCGGCGTGCCGGGCGACCAGCAGCAGCCGGTCCCCGGCCCGGATGGGGCAGCCGCCGGCGGTGCCCGCCGCCGCGGCGACCCGGGGCAGCAGCGGGCTCGGCGCGGTCACCCGCAGCAACTCGTCGACCAGGGCCTCCCGGCCGGCCGGGTCGGCGGCGGCGGCCCACAGCCGGTCGTCGGCGCACCAGGCGACCGCCCGGGGCAGGCCGGAGACGGTGGTGTTGACGGCGGCGACGGCGAGCATGCCGGCCAGGCCGGCGGCCTCCGGCGACACGCCGAGCAGGTCGGCGAGGTCGGCCACGGCGCGGCGGGCGGCGCGGGCCCGGCCGGGCGGGCGCGGGCCGGGAAGCTGGGCGGCGGCGGCCGTGGCGGCGGCGCGGCGGGCGGCGGCGGCCAGGGCGACAGGGTCGGCGTCGACGCCCAGCAGCGCCGCCGTGGTGACGCCGGCCAGTTCCGCGGCGACCGGCACCAGGTCCACCGGCTCCCCGGCGGCCAGCGGGGCGAGCCGCCGCCGCAGCACCGCCGTCCAGGCCGGGCGCAGCCGGGCCACCCCGGCGGCCCCCAGCCCGTCGTGCAGGGCGCGGCGCAGCCGCCGGTGCGCGGGGCCCTCCTGGTCGAACAGGAGCCCGTCGGCGCCGAGCCGGTGGGCGGTCCCGCCGACGGTGCCGGCGGCGGCCCGGTCCAGGGGCAGCCGGGTCAGCGCGTCGAGGTACGCCTGCGGGTCGTGCACGAGCACGGTGCGGCCCAGCCGCAGCGCCGGCCGGTGCCGGGTGGCGACGAGCAGGCCGAACAGCAGCGGATAGCGCCGCAGGTAGACGCGGCGGTCGCGGCGGCGGCCCCGGCCGGACCGCCCGGGCCCGACCGGCCGACCGGGCCCGGCGGGGGCCGCGTCGACCGGGGCCGCGTCGGCGGCGGGGCGCTCAGCCACGGCCGCCCCGCCGCGGGCTCGGGACGGGCCGGCCCGTCGCGGCGGCGGCCAGGGCGGCCGTGGCGGCCCGATCGGGCTTGCGGGACCGTCCGCTCGTCGGCACCGGGGCGATGAGCAGCGCGTCGGGGCGGGCGGCGCCCATCCGCGCGAGCACCGGGTCGAGGGCCCCGCGCAGCCGGCCGGGGTCGACGCCGGGCTCCGGCTCGACGACGGCGACGAGCCGTTCGTCGCCGTCGTCGGCGGGCACGCCGACGAGCACCGCCAGGTTGACCCCGGGCACGTGCAGGGCCGGCTCGTACAGGCCGGGGTAGATGTTCTCCGCGCCGCGCAGGATCATGTCCTTGCTGCGGCCGGCGAGGACGATGCGGTCGCCGTCGAGCCGGGCGACGTCGCCGGTGTCGACCAGGTCGTGCGGCGGCTCGCCGAGATAGCGGTGCGCCTGCCCCGGCCCGGCGAGCAGCAGCCGCCCGTCGGGCCCGACCCGGGCGTCCACCCCGGGCAGGGGCGCGCCGACGAGGTCGCCGTCGCCGGTGAAGGCGGCCTTCTCGGTCGCCTCGACGGCGGCGGCCGGGAAGAGCTCGGTGAGCGCGTACACCCCCCACGCCTGCTCGGCGCCGGCCCGGCGGGCCCGGTTGAGCAGGGTGGCGCTGACCGGCGCGGAGCCGCTGTAGAACCGGCCGGACAGCCGGGGCCGCTGCGCCAGCAGGGCGCGCAGCTGCGGCGGGGTGAGGTAGCTGGCCTGCGGGCGCAGCCGGGCCACCTGCCGGGCCAGGACCCGGGGCGAGCGGGCCGGCAGGGCCACCGGCGCGCCGCTGGCCAGGGCCGGGACGAGGACGAAGAACGTGCCGCCGAGTACCGGCGCGCCCGCGCGCGGGCGGACCAGGTCGGCGACGGCGCGCATCCCGGCGTCCAGGCCGGCACGGCGGTGCACGACCGCCCGGGGCCGGCTGGTCGTGCCCGAGGTGAAGATGATCACCGCGTCGTCGTCGGGTCCGCCCCGGTCGGGGGCCGGGCCGGGGCGGGGGCGCAGCGCCGGGGCGCAGCCGGGCAGCCGGCGGCCGACCGTACGCACCGGCCCCAGCTCGGCCAGCCGGGGCAGGGCCAGCCGCGCCCGGTCGGCCAGCGGGCGCGCCCACCCGGCGACGGCCTGCGCCGCCGCGTCGGCGACGACCAGGGCCGGGCGGGCCAGGGCCAGGCGCGCGGTGAGCACGTCCGGGCCGGCGCTGGGGTCGAGCACCGCCACCCGCAGCCCGAGCCGGTGCGCGGCGAGCAGCACCGACAGTGCCAGGGGGCCGGGGCGCACCGCCACCCCGAGGGTGTCCCCGGCGGCGAGGCCGTGGTGGTGCAGGGCGGCGGCGTACCCGTCGGCGAGGGCGGCCAGCTCGCCCCGGGTGGCCCGGGTGCGGGTGCGGCCGGTGGGGCCGGCGGCGAGCACGGCGGGCCGGTCGGGGTGGCGGCGCAGCACGGCGGCCAGTTCGTTGAGCATGGTGGGACTCGTTTCCGGGCGGGGGTGCGGTCAGCGCGGGTCCGGGGAGAGCCGGTCGCTGCCCCGGTCCAGGTACCAGGCGGCGGTCCGGCGCAGCCCGTACGCCCGCAGCCGCCGGGTGGAGTTCTCCACCACCATGGTGCGCTCGTGGACGATGGCGTCGGTGTGCCGGCGTACCCGGTTGAGGAACTCGCGGTCGGTCGGCGACGGGCGGCGGGGCATGCCCCCGGCGGCGAGGTACGCCTCGGCGGTGATCGCCATGTTGTTGCCCGCGTGCATCCGGTAGGGGGCCCGGTAGCCGGGGCCGCGGTGGGCGGGGCGCAGCCGGCCGAAGGTGGTGGCGGCGGCGACCAGGCAGCGGAACCCGGCCCGGCCCAGCGGGCCGTGCTCGTCGCGGCGGGCCTCGATCCGGCCGCACGCCATGGCCGCCCCGCCGGTGAGGGCGCGGCGGGCGGCGGCCACCCAGCCGGGGTGGGGCAGACAGTCGGCGTCGGTGCGGGCCAGCAACGTGGCGCCCTGCGCGATCGCGTGCCGGAAGCCGGTGTCGACGGCCGCGCCGACGCCCCGTTGCTCCTCGCGCAGCAGCCGGGTCGGCACCGGCGCGTGCACGGCGAACCGGCGCACCGCGTCCCGGGTGCCGTCGGTGGAGCCGTTGTCGACCACCAGCAGGGTGAAGTCCCGGTCGGTCTGCGCGGCGAGGGCGTCGAGGGTGCCGCCGACGCGGGCGACCTCGTTGTACGCGGGCACCACCACCCACAGGGCGGTCGCGCCGTCCCCCGGGCCGGTCACGACTTCTCCCAGACCATCGTCATGAGGCTGACGCCGCCGCCGAGGCCGACGAAGAGCACCCGGTCGCCGGGGCGCAGCGTGGCGTCGACGCGGGCGAGCTGCACGCCGAGGGTGGCGCTGGCCAGGTTGCCCAGCTCGCCGACGGTGATCTCCAGCTTGTCCCGGGGGACGCCGGTGACCTCGACGAACCGGTCGAGGTAGGGCAGGGTGACCTGGTGGACGAGGACCCGGGCGTAGTCGGCCCAGTCGAGGCCGGTGCGGCCCCGGACCCGGTGCAGGATGTCGCCGCCGATCTTCTCGAACACGTCGCGCAGGGCGCGGCCGTCGCCGGTGAAGTAGGTGTGTTCGTCGCCGCGGGGGTGGCGGGACCCGCCGCCGGGGATGCCGCCGACCGTCCAGTGCTCCGACCAGGTCTCGGTGTCGACGTCGACGATCCCGCCGCGCGCGACCGGCTCGACGAGGACGGCGGCCCCGGCGTCGCCGAAGGTGTAGCCGGCGAACGCGCCCCGGGCCTGGTCGAGGTCGGTGACCTGCCAGCGCATCGCCCGGGTGGGGGTCTCCCCCGTCACGACCAGGGCGCGGCGGGCGCGGCCGGCGAGGATCGCCGAGCGGGCCAGGTCGATGCCGTTGAGGAAGCTGTTGCAGGCGTTGGTGACGTCGAGGGCGTGGGCGCGGCTGCCGAGTTCGGCCTGCACGATGTGGGCCGTGGCGGGCTCGGCGACGTCGCGGGTGGCGGAGGCGAACAGCAGCAGGTCGACCTCCTCGGGTTCCCGGCCGGCGGCGGCGAGCGCCCGCCGGGCGGCGCGCACGGCGAGGGTGGAGGCATACTCTCCGTCGGCGGCGAGCCGGCGGGAGGAGATGCCGGTCATTCGCGCGAGCAGGCCGTCCGGCAGGGTCAGCCCGCTGGCCTCGGCGAGCCGCCGCTGCACCTCGGCGGTGGGGACGGCCTGCCCGGGGAGGCTGGCCCCGACGGCGGTGATGCCCACCCGCCCCCGGGCCGGGCTCAGTGGTGGTGTGGGGTCGATCATGCGTTGAGCTTGCCCAACGCACCCGGCCAGCGGATGAGTAGGGGTGCTCATGTTCGCCCGGCGGCCCCGGTGGCGCACGCTCACGGGCGCGCGGCGCGGCGGCGGATCCGCCGCCGACGACGAGCCGGCGTGACGGGAATCACGCGCCGCGGCGGCCCGGCGGGGTCGCGGGGCCGCCGCGCGGCGCGTCCCCGGCCCGCTACCTGCGGAAGGGGCCGGTGATCTCGAACGTCGTGCCGGGGGCGTAGCAGTTGACGTACATGGTCCGCCGGTCGTCGGCGAAGCAGGCCCCGGCGAACTCGCCGTACGACGGCGCGGACTCGGTGCCGAGGTTCTGCCGGTTGCGGGCGAACAGGTACGGCTCGCCGTCGACCGTGGTGCCCATCAGGTAGCTGTCCCCGTCGCCGTCCTGGCAGAGCATCAGGCCGCCGGCCGGGGTCATGCAGATGTTGTCGGGCGTCTTGTAGAGGTCCGCCTCCGGGTCGGTGCTGCGGAACACGACGACCAGCGTCAGCGTGTTGGCCGCCGGAACGTACCGCCACACCTGGCCCTGGTGGTCGGCCTGGGAGCCGTGCTCGCGCACCGCGAAGGAGGAGACGAAGTAGGCCGCGCCGTCGGCGCCCCACCACGCGCCCTCCAGCTTCTGCGCGTGGGTCACGCCGCCGGGGCCGTAGTCCTGCAATCGCACGGGCACGCTCGTGGCGAGGGGGTCCGGCACGTCGAGCCACTCGACGCCGCCGAAGACGGCCCCGGGCTCTCCAACGGTGGACAGGTCGGCGACGCCGGGCACCCGCATCACCTGGAGCCGCCCGCCGGCCCGCAGGCTGCCGTGGCCGCCGAGCGGCCGGCGGGGCAGGAAGCGGTAGAAGCAGCCGAACTTCTCGCCGTAGGCGTCCTCGGTCTCGTACACGACGCCGGTGCGGGGGTCGACGCAGATCGCCTCGTGCGCGAAGCGGCCCATGGCCGTGAGTGGCGTCGGGTCCACGTTGCGGTCGGTGCGCCACGGGTCGACCTCGAAGATGAAGCCGTGGTCCTTCTCATGGCCGTCCTCGCCCCGGCGGATCTCCGTCTCCTCACAGGTCAGCCACGTCCGCCAGGGGGTCACCCCGCCCGCGCAGTTGGTGGAGGTGCCACCCAGGCTGATCTGTTCGGCCACCCCGCGGGGCCCGACGACCAGCGTCGTGGTCCCGCCGACGGCGACGGGGTCGTAGGTCAGCTCGGCGGGCGCGACCACCGGCGCGAAAGCGCCCACCCGGTTCTCGTGGTTGCGGACGAGCCGGACGTCCCGGCCGGGGCCGGCGAACGCGGCCATGCCGTCGAAACTGCTGGGCGCGACGCCGGCCGGCGCGGTGCCACGCTCCCGGGAGAGGACCCGGTAACGGAATCCGCGGGGCAGGTCCAGCAGCCCGGCCGGGTCGGACACGAGCGCGCCGTATCCGCCCCCGTGGCCCGCGAGCGCGGGAGCCGCCGTGAAGAGCGCGTCAATTGTGCCCGAGAGCGCGACACCCGCGCCCATGATTCCTGTTTGCGCGAGGAAACTTCGCCGGTCGAGACCCAAGACAGCTCCTTAGTGCGAGAAGGCGAGCAATCGTAACCGCTCAATACCGTGGCTGTCGTTGCGCGTTACCCGTACATCGTCCGCGCCGATGCCCCTATTTGTTTTCCGGACCCCCTGTCCCGGCGCGCCGGCGGGCGTCCGGCGCGTACCCCGCGCTGCTACGGTGCGGGCGTCGCGGCCCCGGAGCGGACGGGCCGGCGCACGGGGAGGGACGGGGCCGGGATGCCGCTGCGCGTCGTCACGTACAACATCTGGGGCGTCGGGACGCCCCACCGGTACTGGCGCGACCGGGCCGTCCTGCGCGGGGCCCGGGCGGGCAGCCCGGCCCTCGCGGAGGCCGACGAGCCCCGGGTGTGGCGGCGGCGGGCCGCGCTGTTGACCCGGGCGCTGGCCGACGCCGACGCCGACCTGGTCGCCCTCCAGGAGGTGCCCGCGCCGGCCGGGTCGGGCGGCGGGCGGGCGCGGGAGCTGGCCGACGCGCTGCCCGGGCGGTGGGAGGTGGCCCACTCCGAACCCGGTCCGACGCCCGGCCTGGCCGTGCTCAGCCGCGGGCCCGTCGACTCGTGCCGGGTCTTCCCCGTGCCCGGCTTCGGCGGCTTCGGCGGGCACCCGGACGTGCTGGAGGTGTCGACGCCCGCCGTCACGGTCTGGGTGACGCACCTGCCGGTCGGGCCCGACGAGGCGAAGGAGGCGTGCCTGCGGGGCCTGGAGGCGGCGGCCGCCGCGGCCCCGCCGGAGCGCCCGCTGCTGGTCTGCGGCGACCTGAACTGCCCGGCGGACGGCGCGCTGATGGGCCGGCTGCGCGACCGGGGCGCGCTGGTCGACGCCTGGGCGGCCGCAGGCGGCCCACCGGCCGCGCTGACCATGCCCGTGCCGACGCCGACCTGGCGGCTCGACCACGTCCTCGTGCGGGCCACCGACCCGGTCCGCGCGACCCGCCCGGCGCTGCTCGGCACCGCCTGCGACGACAGCGGCCAGTATCCCTCGGACCATTTCGGGGTGGCGCTGTCGCTCGACCTCGGCGCGCCCGCGCCGGGTCCTTCCGATCTCGCCTCGCATTGACCGACGACAAAGCAAGTGGGCCGTCGACACGCGCGGCGGAAACGGTGTCAGGGGTCGCCACCGATCGGCAACGCTGGTACGTTGACCGCGATCCACGCCGATGCCCGATCGTGACACCGCCGGCCGGAAGGAGCAGGAGTTGTCTCATGGTGGCGTGTCCGTTGCCGTCATGACGCATCCGTCCCGGCGGCACCTTGCGGAGGACCTCGCGCGACGGCTGGCTCCCTACCCGGTCGAGGTCGTCGTCGACCCGGAGCCCGACGGCCCGCCGCGGACGCTGCGCACCGCCAGCGCGGCGTGGGCCGCCGTCGGGCCCGGCTGCACCCACCACCTCGTGTTGCAGGACGATGCGGTGGTGCCCCCCGGCTTCCTGGAGCACGCCTTCCGGGCCGTGCAGGCCCGGCCGGACGGCGCGGTCGCCCTGCACAGCGACTGGGGGTCGCGCAACGGCGCCGCCGTCCGGATGGCCGCGCTGCTGGGCGCGCGCTGGGTGCGCGCCGTCTGCGACTACGTGCCGACCATCGCGCTGGCCCTGCCGGCCACGGCGGCCAAGGGGCTCGTCGACTACATGGCGGCGCAGGATCCGGACGAGGCCGACGACGTCGCCGTGGCCCACTTCGCGCGGGAGGTGGGGCTGCCCGTCCACCTCGCGGTGCCGAACCTGGCGGCGCACCACGACGTGCCGAGCGTGGTCGGCAACAACGACCGGGGCCGCCGCGAGGCGTCCTGCTACGTGGGCGAGCCGCCGCCGGGCTGGTCGCCCGATCCGGCGCGCACGCTCGACGGGTTCGACTGCCTGCCCTACTTCAAGCACGGCGAGCCGCGCATCGTGGTCGAGAACGACAGGCCCACCAACAACTGGAGCCCGGTGCCGCTGGAGGCCGCCGTCGACCGGTTCGGCGTCGACGTGCCGGCGCTGCGCGGGCGCTACGCCCGTGACGTGGCGGACCCGCAGCCCTGGCTGGCCGACCTCGCGGCCCGCGTGCCGGCCGACCAGCTCTGGTCGCTGTGGGTGACGGCGTGCCTGATGGGCCTGGCCCGCACGCGGGTGGAGCCGTTCCGGTCGCAGTGGGACTCGTGGGGCCGGCCGGTCGAGCCGGTGCTGCGCGAACGGGTCCTGGCCACGCTCGCCCTCGGCGGGATGTTCCCCCGGGTGACGCACCCCGAGGTGGAGCGGCTCGGCACGGCGCCGGCGCGGCTGGCCGCGCTGGGGCTGGCCGCCGGCGACGCCTGGGGGCGTGACTGACCGCCGGTCGCCCACGCCCCCTGTCGTCCGTCAGATCGGAGCACAGCGCCATGGCCCCCACGGCCGCACTGGTCGAGGCCACCGGCCTCGTCAAGGAGTTCCGCCGCCCACGCAAGGCGCCGGGCCTGGCCGGCGCGCTCCGGCACCTGGTCACCCGGCGGTTCGACGTCCACCGCGCCGTCGACGGCATCGACCTGCGCGTCGACGAGGGCGAGTCCGTGGCGTACGTCGGCCCGAACGGCGCGGGCAAGTCGACCACCGTGAAGCTGCTGACGGGCATCCTGGTGCCCACCGCCGGCGAGGTGCGCGTCGCCGGGGTCGTGCCGCACCGGGACCGGGTCGCCAACGCGCGCAACGTGGGGGTGGTCTTCGGCCAGCGCACGCAACTGTGGTGGGACCTGCCGGTGCAGGACACGTTCGAGCTGCTGCGCGACATGTACCGCATCCCGGCGGCCGACTACCGCCGGTCGATGGACCGGCTCTGCGAGGTGCTGGAGCTCGGCCCGCTGCTGCCGGTGCTGGCCCGCAAGCTGTCGCTCGGGCAGCGGATGCGGGCGGACCTCGCCGCCGCGCTGCTGCACGAGCCGCGCATCGTCTACCTCGACGAGCCGACCATCGGGCTGGACGTCCCGGTCAAGGACCGGGTGCGCGCCTTCCTGCGGCAGCTCGTCGCCGACGGCACGACCGTCCTGCTGACCACGCACGACGTGGGCGACATCGAGGAGGTGTGCCGGCGCATCGTCGTCGTCGACGAGGGGCGGATCCGGCACGACGGCCCGGTCGACGTCCTGCGCGACACCCTGGCGGGCCACTCGACGGTGCGCTTCCAACTGGCCGCGCCCGCGCCGCTGGAGCTGATCCGGGAGCGCCTGCCTGACGCCGAGGTGGACACCGGGGCCGGCGAGCGCGACCTGGTGGTCCGCTTCGACCGGACGCTGCGCCCGGCGGGGGCGGTCGCGGCCGCCGTGATGGCGCTGGTGGAGGTGCGGGACCTGCGCATCGACGACGAGGGGGTCGCCGACCTGATCCGCCGGCTGCACGAGCGCGACTCCCCGGCCGCCCTGACCGGCGCCGGCTGATGCGGCCCTACCGGGCCATGGCGCGGATCGCCTGGCGCAACGCCCTGGCCTACCGGGTGCCGTTCCTGATGAGCCTGTCCATGCTGGTGTTCAACCTGGTCGCCATGTTCGCGCTGTGGCGGGCGCTGCTGGGCGACGGCAACTCGCTGGCCGGCTTCACCTGGCCGCAGATGAAGGCGTACCTGCTGGTGTCGTTCTTCACCAACTGCCTGGTCTCGACGTTCACCGACTTCGCGATGGCCTCGCGGATCCGCAGCGGGGCGGTGGCCGTCGACCTGGTCAAGCCGGTGGACTACCAGAAGGGCCGGTTCGCCGAGGCGCTGGGCTTCGCGCTGCTGGAGACGGCGGCGGCGGCGACCGTGTGCGCCGTGGTCCTGGTGGCCTTCGGCGGGGTGCCGCTGCCGCCGCCGGGGCGGCTCGCGCTGTTCGTGGCGAGCCTCGCCGCCGTGGTGCCGCTGAAGTTCCTCATCGTCTACATGTGCGGCCTGCTCTGCTTCTGGACGCAGAACTACCTGGGCATCAGCCTGGCCCGGGTGGCGGTCTCCGGGATCCTGTCCGGGGCCACGGTGCCGCTGGCGTTCTTCCCGGCGTGGCTGCGGCACGTCGCCGAGGTGCTGCCGTTCCAGGCCGTCACCAACACCCCGGCGATGCTGTTCCTGGGCCGCTCCCCCGGGTTGCCGGGCGTGCTGGCGGTGGCGGTGCAGCTGCTGTGGATCGTCGCGCTGTGGTGGCTGGCCCGGCGGCTGTGGCACGTCGCGGTCCGCCGGCTCACCGTGCACGGGGGCTGAGCCGGTGCACACCCTGCGCGTCTACCGGCGCTGCCTCGGCGCGCACCTGCGGGCCACCCTGGAATACCAGGCCGACTTCTGGATCCTGGTGGTCGCCGCCGTGCTGACCCAGGGCGCGGGCCTGCTGCTCATCGCGACGATCTTCGCCCGGGTCCCCCGCATCCACGGCTGGGGGGTGTGGGAGGTCGTGTTGATCTTCGGGATGATGGTGCTCGCCCAGGGGGCCAGCGAGCTGCTCGCCGAGGGCACGTGGGGGCTGGCGGGTCTGATCAACCGCGGCGAGCTGGACCGGATGCTGCTGCGGCCGTACCCGTGCCTGTTGCAGGTGTGCAGCAGCCGGGTGGGCATGAACGCGTTCGGCAACCTGACCGTCGGCGGCGGGCTGCTCGTCTCCGCGCTGGCGCACCTGGACGTGGCGTGGACGCCGGGGCGGGTGGCGCTCGCGGCGGTGCTGCTGCCGAGCGCGCTGCTGATCAAGGTGTCGCTGACCGTGGTGGCCAACTCCACGTCGTTCTGGCTGCGGGGGGCGATCAACACCTTCGCCGCCGGCCTGGACCAGCTCGGTGAGCTGACGAAATATCCGCTGAGCATCTACTCGGTGGGGTTGCAGGCGGTGCTGGCGACCGCCCTGCCGTTCGCGTTCATCGGCTTCTTCCCGGTGTCGGCGTTCCTCGACCACGGGCGGCTGGCGTGGGTGGGCCTGCTGACGCCGGTGGTGGCGGCCTGGTGCGTGCTGCTCGCCGTCGCCGTGTTCCGCCGGGGCCTGCGCCGCTACGAGAGCGCCGGGAACTGAGACGCCCGGGGGCCGTCGAACGCGTCGAGCGCGTCGAGGGTGAGGGTGGCCTCGCCGGCCCGCGCGCGGATCGCCGCGATCGCCTCGTCGACCGTCAGGTCGCCGTTGTCCAGCCAGAGGCCGACGCCGGCCAGCTCCCCGGCCATCTCGTCGGCCAGGTGCAGCCAGCCGTGCAGGACCGTCTTGTGTGGGCGGAGCTCGTCGCGCGCCGCCGCGACGGCCAGGTCGGGGCGGAGCATCACGAAGCCCAGCGGCGCGGGGCGCAGCAGCTCCAGGTAGCGCCGCAGCCGCTGCCGGGACGTCACCACGTAGTCGAGGACGACCAGGAAGTCGGCGGCGAGGAACGAGCGCGCCAGCAGGCACTGGTTGCCGACGTTGAGCAGGATCTGCCGCTCGGCCTCCTCGTCGTGCTGCGGCTGCGGCGGCCGGCTGCCGGCGACGATGAGCCGTTGCAGCGCGTCGCCCTCGACGTGCACGCCCCGGGGCACGGAGCGGGCCAGCGCGCGGGCGGTCGTCGACTTGCCGGCCCCCGGCACGCCGGTGACCATCCAGACCCGGGGCCCGGCCTCATCCCCCGGCACCGGCCATGACCTCCTCGCGCACGTCGCGCAGCAGCCGCAGGGCGCGGGTCAGGTCGCCCGGGTCGGCGGAGAGGGCGGCGAGCGCCGCCTCGACGCCGCCGCGGAACCCGGCCGGGGTGGTCGGGAAGGTCGCCGCCTCCGCCACCGCGCCCTTCTCGTTGACCAGGTAGCGGCCGGCGGTGGCGAAGAGCACCTGGGTGAGGCAGGCGACGGCCCGGTAGGCGCAGCCGGTGACGTACGCGACGTCGCCCCGGCCGGCGGCGGTGACCGCCGTGTCGAGGGCGAACTGCGACTCCCAGCCGAACTGCCCGACGAGGGCCTTCGCCAGCGGCTCGGGGTAGGGGTCGGTGAGCTCGCGCAGCTGCGCGAGCACGCCCTGCGGGTCGTGGAACGCGACGTTGTGGTGCAGCTCCCCGGCGTAGATCACGGTGCAGAACCCGTGCGGGTGGCCGGGCTGGTAGTGGATCTCGGGCCGCCCGGCGGCGCACGCCCGCACGACGGCGCGGACGCGGTCGACCTCCCGCAGCAGGACGTCGGTCTTCACCCCGTCGACGACGAGCCAGCCGCCGCCGTTGATCCACGGCCCCCACTCGCCGTAGTCGGTGCACCCGGCGTCGCCGCTGTCGTCGATGCGGGCGAAGGCGGCGCTCAGCTCCCGGACGTCGGGCCGGCCGTCGCGGTGGTAGTAGACGCCGACGTCCACGTCGGACCTGCGGTCGGCGGTGCCCCGGGCGCGGGATCCGCCGAGGGCGAGGCCCGCGATGCCGGGCAGCCCCGAGAGCGCGTCACGGACCTTGGTGAGGATCGCGTCCTGTTCGGCGTCGCCCACGGGCCGCCACCCTTTCTGTACCGTCACCGGCCGCGTGCCAACGTAGCACATCCCGGGCGCGCGCCCGGCCGTCCTCAGGGGCCGGCAATAGGGGTTTCCAGTCGTTCTCCGCGTGTCGTATAAGGGCCTCGCATCGGCACTGGGAAATCAATTCTGGACCGGTCGAAGACATTGACGTACGCTGCGGTCTGACGACACGGTGGCCTCGCCATGACATCGAGGACGATCGAAGGCCACGACCGAACCACGAACCATTGCGGGGGCTCTCATGATTCGGCCTTTGCCGTGACGGATGCGCAACGCCGGGCGCTCGCCGAGAAACTGCGTCGCCACGCGGCGGCGGCCGGCCGGCCGGTGCGGTCCTTCCTGCGCCGGCCGTACCCCACCGCGTTCCCGTCCACGGCGCGGCTGCGCCGCTGGCGGCACCGCGGTCACGCCCGGCTGGCCCACGGCCGCACGTTCTGGGGCGACCGGCTGCGGGTGCGGCTGCCCGACGAGATCTCCATCGCGATCCGCCGGCACGGCTTCATCGAGTACGAGCTGAGCGCCTTCCTGCTGCGCCACCTGCGCACCGGGGCGACGTTCCTCGACGTCGGCGCCCACCTCGGCTACTTCACGGTGCTGGCGGCGCGCTGCGTCGGCGGGTCCGGCCGGGTGGTGTCGTTCGAGCCCACGCCCGGGACGTACGCGCTGCTGGCGCAGAACGTGGCCGGCCTCGGCAACGTCACGGCGGTGCCGGCGGCGGTCTGGTCGTCGCCGGGGAAGGTGTCGCTGACCGACCACGGCGTCGGCTACAGCCCCTACAACTCGGCCTACCGCTCCCGGCTGCCCGCGGCGGTCCGGCAGCGGGTGGCCACCACCGTGCACGAGGTCGCCGCGGTCGCCCTCGACGAGTTCGTCGCGGCGCGGGCGCTGACCCCCGACGTGGTGAAGATCGACGCCGAGAGCGCCGAGAAGAACGTCCTGGAGGGCATGGGCCGCCTGCTGGGCACGGTGCGCCCGGTGGTCTCGCTGGAGGTCGGCGACCTCGACGTGCCGGGCGCGCCGCGCAGCGCGGAACTCGTCGAGTTCATGGTCGGCCACGACTACCGGGCCTACGAGCTGTCCGACGGAATGCCGCGACCGCATCGACCGAGGTCATCGTATGAATACGACAACCTCGTCTTCGTCGCCGCCGAGAAAGGACACCTGCTCGATGTATGACGTCGTCGTTCGGTCCGGCACGGTCGTGGACGGCACCGGAGACGCCGCCCGGACCGGTGACGTCGCCATTTCCGACGGCCGGATCGTGGCGGTCGGCAGGGTTTCCGGCCGGGGCCGGCGCGAGATCGACGCGGACGGGTGCATCGTCACTCCCGGATTCGTCGACATCCATACGCACTTCGACGGCCAGGTGACCTGGGACCCGTTGTTGACGCCGTCCTGCTGGCACGGCGTGACCACGGTGGTGATGGGCAACTGCGGCGTCGGTTTCGCCCCGGTGACCGAGCCCAACCGGGAGTGGCTGATCGGCCTGATGGAGGGCGTCGAGGACATCCCCGGCGCGTCGCTGTCCGAGGGCATCCGGTGGGCGTGGGAGAGCTTCCCGGAATACCTGGAGGCGGTCGCCGGCCTGTCCCGGGTGATGGACGTCGGCGCCCAGGTGCCGCACGGCGCCGTCCGGGCGTACGTGATGGGCGAGCGGGGCGCCGCCAACGAGCCGGCCACGCCGGATGACATCGCCGCGATGACGGCCATCGTCCGGGAGGCGATGCACGCCGGGGCGCTCGGGTTCTCCACCTCCCGCACGACCACCCACCTGGCGATCAGCGGCGAGCCGGTGCCCGGCACGTTCGCGGCCGAGGACGAGTTGTTCGCCCTCGGCGGGGTGCTCGGCGAGCTGGGCACCGGCGTGTTCCAGCTGGTGCCCGCCGGGGCCGGCGGCGAGCCGATGGAGGACCAGTTCCGCGAGGTCAAGTGGATGCGGCGGCTCTCCGCGCAGGTCGGCCGGCCGATCACGTTCGGCCTGTTCCAGAACGACCACGAGCCGCACCTGTGGCGGGAGATCGTCGACATGGCCCGCCGGGCCAACGAGACCGAGGGCGCGCAGCTGCGCCCGCAGATCGCCGGGCGGCCGTTCAGCGTCATCGTGGGCCTGGAGAGCACCCACCCGTTCAAGCGCCGCCCCACCTACCAGGAGCAGCTGGCGCACCTGCCGCTGGCCGAGCGGGTGGCCCGGATGCGCGACCCCGAGATCCGGCGACGGATCTTGGCCGAGGCCCCGGCCAGCGTCAACCCCCGGGCGCACCTCTTCCCGGAGGACTACGGGAAGTACTTCCCGTTCGGCCGGCAGCCCGACTACGAGCCCGGCCGTGAGGACAGCGTGGCCGCCATCGCGGCCCGCGCGGGCCGCGACTGCGAGGAGGTCATGTACGACCTGCTCGTCGCCGGGGACGGCACGCAGACCTTCCTGCGGCCGCTGCTCGGCTACAGCGAGTTCAGCCTCGACCCGATCCACCAGATGCTCCGCGAACCGCACTGCGTGGTCGGGCTCAGCGACGCCGGCGCGCACTGCCGGCTGATCTGCGACGCGAGCACCCCGACGTCGCAGCTCACCCACTGGGCCCGGGACCGCTCGCGCGGCGAACGGCTCGGGCTGGAGTTCGTCGTGCACAAGCAGACCTGGCAGACGGCCGCCCTGTACGGGCTGCGCGACCGGGGGCTGCTGCGGCCCGGGTTCAAGGCCGACGTCAACGTCATCGACTTCGACAACCTCGCGCTGCGGCCCCCGCAGTTCGTGCACGACCTGCCGGCCGGCGGCGGCCGGCTGATCCAGCGGGCCGACGGCTACCGGGCCACGCTGGTCTCCGGCGAGGTGACGTTCGTCGACGGCGAGCACACCGGCGCGCAGCCGGGCCGGCTGGTCCGGGGCGCGCGCGACACCGCCGGGGCGCGGCCGTGAGCCGGGCGCGGCGGCTGCGGGTGGGCCTCGTCGGGTGCGGCCAGATCGGCCGGATGTACGCCGGGCACCTGGCCGCGTCCGACGACGTGGCGCTGACCTGCCACGACGTGCGCGCCGGGCAGGCGGCGGCGCTGGCGGCGCAGGTCGACGGCGAGGCGTGCGACGACGTCGAGCGGCTCCTCGACGGCGCGGAGGCGGTGGTGGTGACCTCCTCGACGGAGAGCCACGACGCGCTGGTCGCGCTGGCGCTGGAACGCAAGCTGCCCACGTTCTGCGAGAAGCCGCTGACGCTGGACCTGCACCGGACCCGGGAGCTGGGCCTCGCCGCCGACCACGGCGGCACCCCGCTGTGGATCGGCTTCCAGCGCCACTTCGACGCCGGGTTCAGCGCGCTGCGCGACCGGATCGCCGACGGCGGCCTCGGCACCGTCTACACGGTGCGAATGTTCTCCCACGACGCCGCCTGGCCGCCGCTGGAACGCCTCGCCGCCTCGGGCAGCATCTTCCGCGACCTGATGCTGCACGACTTCGACATGGTGCGGTGGCTCACCGGCCGGGAGGTCAGCGGCGTCGCCGCGATCGGGGACGTGCTGGCCGTGCCCGAGCTGGCCGAGCTGCACGACTACGACGCGGTGGCGGCGACGCTGGGCGTCGAGGGCGGCGGGGTCGCCGTGCTCACGGCGGGACGGCACAGCCCGCTCGGCTACGACGTCCGCATCGAGGTGCTCGGCTCGCGGGACTGCCTGACCGTGGGGCTCGACGAGCGGACCCCGATGCGGCAGGTCACCGAGCAGGGCCCCGACCGGCACGCCCGCCACCGCGACTACCGGGACCGCTTCGCCGCCGCGTACCGCGCCCAGATCGACGCGTTCGTCGCCGCCGCCCGGGGCGCCGAACCGGATCACCGGGCGGGCACCTGGCGCGACTCGTACGCGGCGCTGGCGCTGGCCATGGCGGCGGAGCGGTCCGTACGCACCCGGTCCTTCGAACCGCCGGTCGAGGCGACGCCGTAACGCGCGGCCCGCCGGGCTCCGGCCCGGGAAGCGCACCGACGCACCGACCCGTCGGGCGGGGCTGCACCGGCCCCGGCGACGTACCGCCACCTGACTGAAGGGTTGTCCCATGACCAGACGCGCACTCGTCACCGGAGCCGGCGGCTTCATCGGCGGCCACCTGGTGACGTACCTCCAGGCCCAGGGCTGGTGGGTCCGCGGCGCCGACCTGCGGCCGCCGGAGTTCCGCGCCACGACCGCCGACGACTTCGTCGTGGGTGACCTGCGCGACCCGGAGGTCTGCCGGCGGGCCTGCGACGGCGTCACCGAGGTGTACGCCCTCGCGGCCGACATGGGCGGCATGGGCTTCATCTCGAAGGACCCGGCGACGATCCTGCGCAACAACGCGCTGATCAACCTGCACACCGTCGAGGCGGCCCGGCTGGCCGGCGCGCAGCGCTACTTCCTCGCCTCGTCCGCCTGCATCTACCCGGAGTACGCGCAGACGAAGACGGACGTGCGGCCGCTGCGCGAGACGGACGCCTTCCCCGCCGGCCCGCAGGACTCCTACGGCTGGGAGAAGCTGATGGCGGAGCGGCTCTGCGTGTACTACGCCGAGCAGTACGGCCTGGACGTCCGCATCGCCCGCTACCACAACGTGTACGGTCCCTACGGCACCTGGGACGGCGGGCGGGAGAAGGCCCCCGCCGCGCTGTGCCGCAAGGTCGCCGAGGCGGCCCCCGGCGGCGAGGTGGAGATCTGGGGCGACGGCCGGCAGACCCGGTCGTTCTGCTACGTCGACGACTGCGTCGAGGGCACCTACCGGCTGATGCGCAGCGACCACGGCGAGCCGGTGAACATCGGCTCCGACCGCCTGGTGACCATCGACGAGCTGGCCGCCCTGGTGATGACGGCGGCCGGCCGCGACGACCTGCGCCTGCGCCACGTCGCCGGCCCGCAGGGGGTGCGCGGGCGCAACTCCGACAACACGCTGGCGCGGCAGGTGCTGGGCTGGACCCCCCGCATCACCCTCGAGGAGGGCCTCGCCGTCACGTACCGGTGGATCGCGGGCGAGGTCGCGGCCGCGCGGGGCGCCGCGACGCCGGCATGACGCACCCGGGCTTCGTCCTGTTCGACCTCGACGGCACGCTCATCCGGCCCGGCGCGCCGGTGCAGCGCCTCCACATGGCCACGATGGCCGCCGCCATCGCCGACGTCTGCGGCGTCGCCGAGGAGTTCCGCTACGAGGGCGGCCAGCTCTTCTACGCCGACATCGATCTGGCGGGCTTCACCGACGCCGGCACGGTGCACGCGGCGCTGCGTCACCACGGCGTCCCCGCCGGCCGGCTCCCGCAGCTCACCCGGCAGGTCATGGACGCCCTCGCCGCGCGCATCGGCGGGTCCACGGCCGACGGGGGCACGGGCACCGGGGACCTGCTCCCCGGCTGCCGGGCCCTGCTGGAGGCGCTGCGCGGCCACGGCTGCCCGCTGGGCATGAGCACCGGCAACGCCCGGTCGGTGGCCCGCTGGAAGATGCGGCGCACCGGCCTGGCGGACCTGCTGCGCGACGGCGGCTTCGGTGACGCCGCCCGCGACCGCGACGACGTGGTGGCCGCCGGGGTCGCCGCGCTCGGCGGCCACGGGCCCGGCGTGCTGGTCGGCGACACCGCCAAGGACGTCACGGCGGCGCACGCCTCGGGTCTGCCCTGCCTCGCCGTCGCCACCGGGGCCACCCCGCCCGACGAGCTGCGCGCGGCGGGTGCGGACGCGGTCGTGGCGGACCTCGGCGGCAGCGCCGCCCTCGACGCGGTGCTGCGGCTGCTCACCCCCGTTGCCTCCACAGAAGGAGTCCGATGAACGAGACACTGCCCCGCGTCGACGTCGTGATGACGACCATCGGCGACGGCGAGGCGTTCCTGTCGGCGTACCGGACGCTGCTCGGCGCGGCCGACGCGCACCAGCGGGTGCGGATCGTCGTCATCCCCGACCGCAAGACGCCCGCCGCCCTGTTCGGCAACGTCGAGCGGGCCCGCCGCGACGGCCTGCACGTCGTCTGCCCCACCGTCGCCGAGCAGGACGCCCTCCTGGCCGACCTGGGCGCGCCCACCCTGGTGCCCTACGACTCCGACAACCGGCGCAACGTCGGCTACCTGCTGTCCTGGCAGTCCGACGCCGACTTCCTCGTCTCCGTCGACGACGACAACTTCCCCATCGACGGCGACTTCCTCACCGCCCACGCGATCGTGGCCGCCGGCCCCCGGCCCGCGCGGGTCGTCACCGCCGCCTCCGGCTGGTGGAACCCGTGCGGGCAGCTCACCGTCGCGCCGATGCCGGTCTACCCGCGCGGCTTCCCGTACGCGCACCGCAACCCCACCCCGACCTCGGAGCGCACCGAGACGGTCGACGTGCGGATCAACGCCGGGCTGTGGCTGGGCGACCCCGACGTCGACGCGATCACCCGGATCGCCGTGCGGCCCGAGGTGACCGACATGCCCGCGCCGGCCCTGGTCTGCGACACCGACACCTGGGCGCCGGTCAACTCGCAGAACACCGCCGTGCACCGCGACGCCATCCCCGCCTACTACTTCCCGCGCATGGGCTACCGCCACCACGGCCAGGAGATCGACCGGTACGCCGACATCTTCAGCGGCTACTTCGTGCAGGCGTGCGCGAAGCGGCTCGGGCACGCCGTGCGGTTCGGCGACCCGCTGGCCCGGCACACCCGCAACGAGCACCTGCTGCTGCGGGACCTGCAACAGGAGCTCACCGCGATCGCGGTCCTGGAGGACGTGCTCGGCTGGCTGCACGACGCCAAGCTCGACGGCGACACCTACGCCGAGGCGTACGTGTCGCTGTCGTACCAGCTCCAGGACGCCGTCGAGGCGATGACCGGCCGGGTGTGGACCCACGAGCTGCGCGGCTTCGTCCACCAGATGGCCCACCTGATGCGGCAGTGGGTCGGCGTGCTCCGGCGCTGCCACGGCGGACCGTCGGCATGACCCGGCGCACCGTCCTCGTCACCGGCGCGACCGGGGCGATCGGGCAGGCGGTGGCGCACGCGCTGGCCGGTCCCGACGTGACGCTGGTGCTGCACTACCACCGCGACGAGGCCGCCGCCGAGCGCCTCGCGGCCGAGCTGACGCCGCACGCGGCCGGCGTCGCCACCGTGCGGGCCGACGTCGGCACCGACGCGGGGGTCGCCGCCGTGCTGTCGGCGGCGCGCCGGGCCGGGCCGGTGGACGTGCTGGTCAGCAACGCGGCGGTGCTGCGCCCCGCCCCGGTGGCCCGGGTGCGCGCCGACGACTGGTCGGCCACCCTCGCGGTCAACCTGACCGCCGCGATGCTGCTCATCCGGGGCGTGCTGCCCGACATGACCGGCCGGGGACACGGCCGGATCGTGGTGACCACGTCCGTGGCGGGGCTGCGCGGCTGGCCGTTCCAGGCGGCGTACGCCAGCGCGAAGGCGGGGCTGGTGGGGCTGGTCAAGTCGGTGGCCCGGGAGACCGCCCGGTTCGGGGTCACCGCCAACGCGGTCGCCCCGGGCTACGTGCCGTCGGCGATGAGCGCGCAGGGCGGAGACCCGGCCCGCGCGGCGATCCTGGCGCAGACGCCGATGGGCCGGGCCGGCACGCCCGCCGAGGTGGCCGCCGCCATCGCGTTCCTCGCCTCCCCCGGGGCCTCCTACGTCACCGGGCAGGTCCTCGCCGTCGACGGGGGGATGAGCGCGTGACGGCCCCCCGGTACGCGCTGCTCTTCCCCGGCCAGGGCGCGCAGTTCCCCGGCATGGCCCAGCGCTTCCACGACGCCTCCCCCGCCGTGCGGGACCTGTTCGACCTGGCGGAGTCCCGCACCGGCCTGCCGCTGCGCGAGATCTGCTTCCACACCGAGCGCACCGACCAGGCACGGACGGACTGGAACCAGCCGGCGGTGTTCCTCGCCGGCCTCGCCGGCTGGTACGCCCTGGTCGAACAGGCGGCGCGGCGCGGCGCGGAACACCCGCCGGTGTGCGTGGCCGGGCACAGCCTCGGCCACTTCACCGCCCTCGCGGCGGCCGGGGCGCTGTCCGCGCCCGCCGCGCTGGACCTGGTGGCCCGGCGCGGCGAGCTGATGCACCGGGCCAGCCTGGCCGCCGACGGCGCGATGGCGACCCTGATCGGGCTGTCCGAGCCCACCGTCGCCGACCTGGTCCGCGCGGCCGGGGACGACGCCGTGTCGGTCGCGGCGGTGAACGGCCCCGACCAGGTGGTCGTCTCCGGCGCGGCCCCGGCCGTCGCCGCCGTCTCGCGGCGGGCCGTGGCGGCGGGCGCGGAGCGGGTGGTGCCCCTCGCGATCGCCCTGGCCGCGCACTCGCCCCTGATGGCCCCGGCCGACGCCGGGTTCGCCCCGCTGGTGGCCGCCGCCGACCTGCGGGAGCCCCGCGTCCCGGTGGTGCTGAACACCACCGGGCGGGCCAGCCACGACGTCGCGGAGATCCGGGCCGACCTGCACCGGCACATGCTGGCCCCGGTGCGCTGGTGGCAGTGCCTGGCCACCGCCCGGGACGCGGGGGCCGACCTGCTGGTCGACGCGGGGCCGGGCCGCACGCTGAGCAAGGTGCTGCGCCGGGACCTGCCCGCCGACGCCGTGCACTCCCTCGACCATCCCCGTGGACTGGAGGCGCTGCTCCCATGACCCGCAAGGTCCTCTTCTGCCCCTGGTCGGCCGGCGGCGGCGCCGGGTACACCGGCCGGGCGCTCGCCGCCGCCGCCCGGCTGCACGGGCGCTTCGAGTGCGCCTTCGGCCCGTCCGGGGTGCCCCGGATGGTCGCCGAGGGCGGCTACCGGATGATCGGGGAGCCGGCCCCGGACGGCGCGCCGAAGCGCGTCCCGGCGTTCCTGCCGTTCGCCAACGTGGAACGCGTCTACGCGGTGACCGCGCGCTACTACCGCCGGTCGGTGCTGGCCGAGCACCTGCGGCGGGACCTGGCCGCGATCGACGAGTACCGGCCCGACGTGGTGGTCACCGACATGCAGCCCACGGCGGTGCTCGCCGCCCGGCTGCGGGGCCTGCCGCTGGTGTCGATCGCCGACACCGACTTCCTCAGCCCCGACCCGCTGGCGTGGATGCCGTGGAGCGCCGCCGACCCGACGACGCTGCTGCCGCACCCGAGCGCCCTGGACGCCCTCGACGCGGTCACCACCGAGCACGGGCTCGACCCGGTCGGCAGCGTCCCCGAGCTGCTGTGGGGCGACCTGACGGTGGTGCCGAGCGCGCCGGAGGTGGAGCCGCCGCCGCCCGCCCCATCCGGCCGGTCGGGCCCGGCGTACGTCGGCCCGCTGTACTGGGACCCGCCCGGCGCGCCGTACGTGCCGCGCGCCACCGCCGGCACCCGCCGGGTGTACGTCTCCATCGGCAGCGGCGGGATGGTGGCCGACACGGCGCTGCGGGAGGTGCTGGCCGCGTGCGACCGGCCCGACCTGTCGGTGTTCCTGTCGGCCGGGTTCGCGGCCCGCGAGTGGCTGCACCGCTACCCGAACGTGGAGCTGGGCGGCTTCACCGGCATCACCGGCCCGATCGGCTGGGCGGACCTGGTGGTCAACCACGGCGGCTACTCCACGGTGCTCGCCGGCCTGCTGCACGGCAAGCCGCAGGTGGTCCTGCCGTTCATGAGCGAGCAGGAGGCCAACGGCCGGCAGTTCCTGGCCGACCACGGCGCGGGCCTGGTGGCGCGCACCACCGAGGTGGAGAAGGACGGCCGGATCCGCTACGTCAACCGGCACTCGGGGGCCACCGACGACCCGGTCGTGCCGGCGGCCGACCTGGCGGCCACGATCGAGGAGGCGCTCGCCGACGCCACGTTGGCGCAGCGGGCGGGCTACGCCCGGGACAGCCTCGCCCGGCTGCGCGCCGAGTCCGACCTCGCGGAGTCGTTCGCGGCGCTGCTGCGCTGAGCGGGCCGCTCCGCGCTGGCCGCTCACCTGCGTGCGGAGCGGCCCGCGTGCCACGGCACGCCGCCGACGCCCGCTGCCGGCCCACCCGCGCGGGTCAGCGCCAGGTGCCGGCGGCCAGCCCGCGCAGCAGCTCGGAGCGCAGCAGCTTGCCGTTGACGTTGCGGGGCAGCCGGTCGACGACGACCACCCGGGCGGGCACCTTGTGGGCGGCCAGCCGCCCGTGCAGGAACGCGTACAGCGCCCGGTGGTCCAGCTCGCCGACGGTCTCGGCGAACGCCACGACCTCCTGCCCGCCGTCGGGTCCCGGCGCGCCGACGACCGCGCAGTCCCGCACGGCCGGGAACGCCCGCAGCGCGTCCTCGACCTCGGCGGCCGGCACCTTGTTGCCGGCGACGTTGAGCGTGCCGCCCCGGCGGCCGAGCAGGTGCAGCCGCCCGTCGGCGTCGAGCCGGCCCACGTCGCCGGTCGGCTGCGGCCCGTCGCCTGCCGGCCGGGACGTGTCGCCGGCCCGGTCGGCCGGCGGGCCGGCGTGGTGGACGCGGGTCGGCGGGCCGGCGCAGGACACGAGGACGTCCCCGGGGCCGGGCGCGGGGTCGACGGTCAGCGTCACCCCGGCGACCGGCCGGCCGACGGAGCCGGCGACCGACTCGGTGTCGAGGGTCAGCATGCCGTGCTCGGAGGTGCCGTAGTGCTCGCCGACGCGCCAGCCCACCGACTCCGCCCACCGCCGACGGTCCTCCGGCGGCAGCGGCGCGCCCGCCGAGACGCAGAGCCGGGGCCGGTGCCGGGTGGCGAGGCCGGCGGTCGAGAACCACCGGTACAGCAGCGGGACGGACAGCAGCACCGCCACCCGGTGCCCGTCGACGGCGTCGGCCACCGTGCGGGGGCCCGGCCGCTGGTCCAGCGCCACGTACGTGCCGCCGGCGACCAGCGTCGTGAGGATGCCGCCGCACAGGGCGTAGCTGTGGTGCGGCGGGGTCGTGCAGGCGACCACCTCGCCGGGGGACAGCTCCAGCGCGGCGGCGAACGCCCGCGCGTTGGCCGTCACCGCCGGCCAGGGCCGTTCCACGCACTTCGGCCAGCCCTCGCTGCCCGAGGTGGACAGTCCCAGCCCGGCGGGCCCGTCCCCGCCGGGGTGAGCGGGCGGCCCGCCGTCGCGGGGCACGACGGGCCGCCCGGCAGCCCCGGCGGCGGATCCGTCGAGCCCTGCCGACCCGTCGAACCCGGCGACCGTGAGCGCCTCGACCGTGAGCCGGTCGCCATCGCCGGTGACGAGCCGGTCGGCGCGGAACAGCGACCGGGCCCGGTCCCGCTCGTCGTCGGCGGCCCGGGCGTCGCCGACGAGCAGCGGCACGTCCGCGATCGTGGCCGCCACGACCGTCACCGCGACGTCGGCGGCGCACCGCGCGACGGTGGCGGCCCGGCCGGTCAGCCCCGCCGCGAGCCGCTCCGCGCGCCGCAGCAGCTCGGCGTAGGTCAGCGTCCGGTCGCCGACGACGACCGCCGGGCGGTGCGGATGCGGGCCCGCCACCTCGGCGAGCGCGGCGGCGAGGGTGGGCGGGCCGCTCATCGGGCGAGCACCACGTCCCACGCGCCGGGCCGGCCGGCCACGACGGCCACGGCCCGGCCGGCCGCCTCCCCCTCGGCGGCTGCCGGCTCCGTCGCGGCGGCGGTCGGGGCGACCGCCTCGGCGAGCGCGCACACCGGCCCGACGGCGGGCGAGGACGCCCCGCCGACCCACGTCCGGGCGCGGGGGAACGCCGCGCCGAACTCGGCGCGGGCGGCCTGCTGGACGGCGACGGTCGCGCCGCACAGCCGCACGTCGGCGACGGCGGCCGGGTCGACGCCGGCCGCGTCCAGCACGTCGGGCAGCGCCCGGCCGGACGCCACGCCCCGGGCCAGCGACAACCGGCGGCCGTCACCGGCGGCCCCGGCCGCCTCCCGGCCGAGCAGCACGGCCGCCACGTCGCCGAACTGCGCGTGGTGCGGCACGCCGAGCCGGTCCAGCGCCGCGTCCGCGAACGGGGTCAGCGCCTCGTACGCCCCGACCAGCACCGCGTCGGCCTGGCCGGTGGCCAGCCGACGCACCGCGTGCAGGAGTGCCTGCATCCCGCCGTCGCGCCCGAGCAGCGTCGTCGCCGCGCCGCCCAGCCCGTGCGCCACCGCCGCCGCCGACACCAGCGAGTGCGGCGAGTAGTAGACGAACATCTCCGGCGCGAGCCACTTCGGCCCGGCCTCGTCGAGCTGCTCGTGCATGACCTCGCCGACGCGGGCCATGCCGTAGAGGGTGCCCACCGCGATCTCGGTCTCCCGGCGGGCGGCGGCGTCCAGCCCGGCAGCCGCCACGACCCGGCCGACGACGTCGGTGAACCGGTCGACCACGACCCGGGTCAGCTCGGGCTCGGCGGACCAGCCGGCGCGCCCCCGGGCCCGGTTGCGCGCCGCCTCGTCGAGGGCGAACCGGTCGCTGCCGCCAGCGGCCAGCCGCACCGTCGTCACGGTCGCCGCGCCGACCGCCGCCATGCCCACCCCGGCCGCCGTGCCCGCGCCCGTGCTCATGCCCGCTCCCAGACGACCGCCGTGTTGACGCCGCCCAGGCCACAGGAGACGGAGACGGCCGACCGGGCGTCGGCCAGCTCCCGGGGCTTCGTCACGATGTCGAACTCCCTCCACTGTGGGTCGACGGGCTCGGCCGCGGTCGTCGGGGTCAGCGTCCCGTGGCGCAGCGACAGCAGGCACGCCAGCGACTCGATGACCCCGGCCGCGCCCTGGCAGTGCCAGAGCAGGCCCTTCACGCTGTTGATCGGCAGCGTCCGGACCCGGTCGCCGAAGACGTCCGCGAGCGCCCGCATCTCGGCCACGTCACCGAGCTTGGTGCCGGGGCCGTGCGCGTTGACGAACGAGACGTCGCCCGGCGCGAGGGCGGCGGCGGCCAGCGCGCGGCGCAGCGCCAGCTCGATCCCGGCGGACTCGGGGGCCGCCATGTGGGTGGTGAAGCTGCTCGCCCCGTAGCCGGCCAGCCGGCCGAGCACGGCGTCGTCGCCGGGCACCGGCCGGCGCAGCAGGCAGGCGGCGGCGGCCTCGGACAGCGCGATGCCCCGCCGGGCCTCGTGGAACGGCTGGCAGCCGTCCACGCCGAGCGTGCGCAGGGCGGCCAGGCCGTGGAAAGCGGACTTCGACACCGTGTCCGCGCCGACGACCAGCGCTTCCTCGGCGTCGCCGGCGAGCAGCAGGTCGCGGGCGTAGCCGAGCGCCACCGCCCCGGAGGCCGACGCGCTGCCCACGGTGACGGCCGCGCCGAGGCCGAGCTTCTCGGCGGCGCGCTCGGCGACCCACCCGGCCAGCGCCGACTGGTCGTCGCCCGCGCCGGCTAGGGCGTGGCCGAGGGCGTTGCCGCCGGTGTCGGTGGTGCCGACGACGAGCGTGACGCCGGCCCGCCGGCCCGGGTCCAGCCCGCCGAGCGCCTCCCCGGCGGCCAGGCAGACCAGGTCGAGCAGGCGGTCCGGGGCCACCACCTCGGCGGCGGACGCGCCGGCCACCGCGCCGGCCCGGTGGCCGCGCGCGGCGTCGTACGGCATGGGCAGCCGGTGCGCCCGCTCGGCCAGCAGGCCGTCCCACAGGGCCGGCACGCCGTGGCCGGTGGGGGCCACCACGCCCATCCCGACCACGTCGAGCCGGCCGCCGGGGCGGTCGCCCGCGCCGCCGGGGGCGACGGCCGCGGCGGCGAGGGACGCCACCGACGCTTCCGGGTCGAGCACGGCGTCGTCGGCGATCGTGACGTCCCACCGCTGGTGCAGCTCGGCGGCGACGGTGATCAGGGTGACCGAGTCGATGCCCAGGACGGCCAGCGGCTCGTCGTCGCCGAGGCCGTCGACCTGCGCCGGATCGCGGTAGCGGGCCAGCAGCTCGCGGACGCGGCGGACGACCTCCTGCCGGCCCGGTTCAGCCATGGGCGGCCGCCTCGGCGGCGCGGAAGCCGGACGCGGTCGCCTCCAGCGCGGCGTCCACGTCCTCGTCGGTCATCGCGCCGCAGACGTACCAGTGGTGGTTGGGGTGCAGCAGCAGGCCCCGCCGGGTCGTCTCGGTGTAGAACGCGTCGTGCGCCCGGCCCCGCGCCGCCTCGTCGGGGTCGGTGAAGCGCAGGAACGGCATCTGCGGCACCCCCAGCACCCGGCCGGGCAGGCCGTGCTCGGCGAGCTGCTTGGCCAGCCCCGCCTGGAGCCGCTCGCCGAGGCGCTCGACGTGCGTGAGGATCGCGCCGTCGCGTAGCTGGCCGATGGTGGCGACCGCCGCCGCCATCTCGGCGCCGTTGACGTGGAACGTCGAGCTGATGTGCACCTCGCCGACGGCCCGCATGACCTCCTCGCGGCCCACCAAGGCGGAGATCGGGTAGCCGTTGGCCATGGCCTTGCTGAACGTCACCAGGTCGGCCCGCACGCCGTAGCGCTCCTGCGCGCCGCCGGGGGCCGTCCGGAAGCCGGAGCGCATCTCGTCGAGGACGAACAGCGCGCCGTGCTCGTGGGCCAGCTCCGCCGCGCCGGCCAGGAAGCCGGGGGCCGGCGGGTCCACCTCGAAGGGCATCA
Organism: Micromonospora carbonacea; assembly: GCF_014205165.1. Classification (NCBI taxonomy): domain Bacteria; kingdom Bacillati; phylum Actinomycetota; class Actinomycetes; order Micromonosporales; family Micromonosporaceae; genus Micromonospora; species Micromonospora carbonacea. The sequence continues at coordinate 3,848,243 of NZ_JACHMZ010000001.1, forward strand.
TCAGCAGGCAGGCGACCTCGCCGGGGTGGCGTTCGAAGGCGGCCCGCAGGCTGTCCAGGTCGTTGTAGTCGAAGCTGTCCACCACGGCCTGCGCCTCGGTGGGCACGCCGCCGGGGCGGGTGGCGCACCAGTCGTGCCAGCCGTTGTAGCCCCAGCGGATCACCCTGGTCCGCGCGGTGTGCACGCGGCTGAGCCGCACGGCGGCGCTGGTGGCGTCCGAGCCGGTCTTGAGCAGGAAGACCTTCTCGGCGTGCGGGATCACCGCCGTCAGCAGCTCCGCCAGCTCCACCTGGACCCGCTTGCGCAGCGTGATGGCGAAGCCGTCGCGGATCTCCCGCAGGACCGCCTCGGAGACCACCGGGTCGGCGTGCCCGAGGATGATCGTGCCGTAGGCCAGGATCAGGTCGAGGTAACGGTTGCCGTCGACGTCCCAGATGTGCGCGCCGCTGGCGCGCTCGCCGTACAGCGGGTACGCCCCGTCGACGAGGCGGTCGCGGGCCAGCACGTAGCCCTCGTAGGCGAGGGTCGCGTCGACGGCCACGGCGCGCCGCCGCAGCGCCTGCGACTGGCTCAGGTCGAGTGGGCCTTCTCCGGTCATCGGTTCCTCTCCTCGTCCCGGTGCTGGTCGGCAGGCGCGACCCGGTCGGCGTAGCACCACGCCTGGTTGCGCAGGATCCGCCGCCAGACCCCCTCGTCGTCGCCGGCCCCGGGGTCCGGCGTCGGCAGGTCGAGCTGGCGGTGCAGCTCGTCGCTGAGCCGGGCCAGGGCCGCCTCGCACGCCTCGAAGACGCCGAGCACCGGGGCGTACACGGAGGTGTCGTCGGCCTGCGCGCCCGCCCAGCGGTGCGCGCCGATGAGGGTCCGGCCGAGCTTCTGCGCCGCGCGGGACGCGGCGAGCAGCTCGGCGGCCAGCGCCGGATACGCCTGCTCGACGGCCAGGCCGCTGAGGAACAGCGACGGTTGGACCGCGCCCAGCACGACCACGTGCAGGGCCCGGGCGGCGGGCCCGGTCAGGCCGTCGCGCCGCCAGCGCCCGGCGACGGCGCGCAGCGCCGGCAGGTCCTCGGCCAGCGCCACGGCGGTCGGCTCCAGCAGCGTGGCGCGCAGCGCGGCGGCGTCGTCGCGGGGCGGGGTGAAGTGCACGGTGGCGAACCGGCAGCAGCCCCGGACCACGTCGGGGGTGACCGGGATCCGGCGGCGGTACCCGTCGGCCGGCGGCGCGTCGGTGTCCAGCACCTCCAGCACCTCGCCGTCGTACGCCACGGCGAGCACCATGTGGTCGAGGAAGTGCGCGACCCCCTCGAACTCGTCGCCCGGCCAGTAGTAGCGGTCCGGCATCAGCACGCACGGGGTGCCGGCGGCGACCAGCGCGGTGAACTCGTCCCAGTGTTCGTGGCCGTCGACCGCGTTGCGCCAGTCCAGCCGGCCGTGCCGGAACCACGAGGACTTGTGCCGGTCGCCGCGCAGGTCCAGCGGCACGGCGAGGGCCTGGGCGATCTCCCGGTTGTCGAAGCCCTCGGCGCGCAGCGCCGACTCGACGCAACGCAGCAGGCAGCTCAGCCCGTCCAGGGGGCCGTCGTCCCAGCCCAGCGACAGCCCCGGGTCCAGCACCGGGGGGCGGCGGGTCCGCGTCGCGCCCTCAGCCATTGATCCGCGCGTCGATCGCCTTGGCCAGGTCGCCCACGGTGACGTACCGGCTCAGCTCGAAGTCCTCGTCGGCGAAGTCGGCGTCGTGCTGGCGCTCGAAGTGCGACATCAGGTACGCCATGTCGATCGAGTCGACCGCCAGGTCGAGCAGCCGGTCGTCGGGGCCGATCGAGTCGACCGGGTTGCCCTGGCGGCGCAGCAGCAGCGCGACGAGCTGGTCGAGGGTGCTGTCGGCGTCGGTCATCTCAGTTCTCCTTGATCGATTCGCTGACCGGGATGCCCACGTGGCGGCCGGGCACGGCGGCGATCGCCAGCATCCGGTCGCCGACGGCGATGGCGGTGCAGTTGGTCACCGCGCCGGCCGCGTCGAACAGCCGCACGTGCCAGTCGTCCTGCACGATGGTGTTGATCGTCGAGTCGCCGATGCGGCACTCGATGAGGCGCAGCGGGCGCATCTCGGTCTTGATCCGGCCGACCAGGACGGGACGGGCGCGCCCGGCGGTGTTCACGGCGAGGACCTGCTCGCCGGCGCTGAGGTCGGTGATGCACGCGGTGCGCCCGGCGGGCGTCCACACATAGGAGTGCACCGCGCCGGCGTTGACCCGGAAGGGCCGCAGGTTCATGTACGGCAGGTAGTGCACCTCGGCGCAGACCAGCAGCCCGCCCGAGGAGGTCGAGCCGACCAGGATCCCCTCGTCGGGCTCGAACAGGTCGGTCGTGTCGACGCAGCCGCGCATGCCCATGCCGATGGACCGCACCGCCGTCACCTCGGCCTCGACCAGGTCGAGCTGCTCCGTGCGGCGCTCCAGCAGCTCCCGGGCCAGCCGCACCACCTCGCCGGGGGTGGAGACGCGCAGCAGCATCGCGTCCGGGCCGTGCTGGAGCACCCCGCGGGTGACCAGGGCGTCCACGGAGTTGTGCACGCGCTTGACGACCGTGGTGCGCTGCGACTGGGCCTCGGCGACGATGAGCTCCAGCGGGATGTTCGTCTCGTCGGCGAAGCTGACCAGCAGCACGTCGACGTGGCCGAGGGCCGCCACGGCCTCCTGCATCGTCTCGGCGTCGGTGACGTCGATCCAGCGCCCCCGCCGCCAGCGGCCCCCGTGCGGCACGGCGGCGAGGGTGGCCTGGTCGGCGGCGATGACGGTCAGCGCCCGGGCTGGGTCGAGCTTGTCGAGCTGGGCCGGCTCGGTGACGAGCACCGCCACCTCGACCCGGTCGGGCAGGGCGCTGTCGGGCACCGCGTCCGGCGGGACCATGACGCCCCGGACGGGCGCCTGGACGACCGCCGCCACCATGTCGGGCAGGCCCTCGCGCAGGTGCGACAGGTCGCACCAGAGCGGGATCAACGCGTCACTGTCGGACACGGTCGTGCCTCCTTCGTCGGGGTCAGCCGGGGTTGTTGGCGTGCACCAGCGCGTGCAGGTCCGCGAGGGCCCGCTCGGGCGCGGCGTGCTGCTGCACCTTGCGCCCGATGCAGACGCCGGCCGCGCCCGCCGACAGGGCGTCCTTCACGTCGAGCAGGACGTCCTCCCAGGAGTCGGACGGCTCGCCGCCGGCCATGACGACCGGGGCGAAGCAGCCGTCGACGACCGTGGCGAACGAGTCGGCGGAGCCGGTGTAGGGGACCTTGACGATGTCGCTGCCCAGCTCGGCCGCCGCGCGGGCGGCGTGGGCGATCTTCTCCGGGGCGGCGGCCGGGTCGACGCCGGCGACATACACCATCGCCAGCAGCGGCATGCCCCACTGGGCGCACGCTCCGGCGAGCTGGGCGAGGTCGTGCAGCATGTCGGTCTCCTCGGGCACGCCGAAGGTGACCTGCGCCGACACGGCGTCGGCACCCGTCCGGACGGCCTCGACGACGTCGCCGGTGAGCTTCTTGACGTGGCCCCGGCCCGACAGGGCGGTGCCGGCGGAGAGGTGCATGACGACGCCCGTGGACCGGGCCGCCTCCGCCGGCACCCGCCGCAGCACCCCCCGGTGCCCGATGATGCCGTTCGGCGCGCCCGCCAGCAGCCGGCCGAGTTGGGAGTCGATCGCGTCCAGCCCGGCGATCGGGCCCATCGTCACCGGCTGGTCGATCGGCATGAGCACGGTGCGTCCGCTGGTCGGACCCCACAGCCGCCGCAGCCGCCGCTCACGACCCGTTGACTCCATGTGTGCCTCCTTCAGGCGGCCGATGGCCCGGACCCGGGCGACCGCGGACTCGCGTGGTGGGCCAGGACGTGCGTGGACGGCCGGCCGTGGACGCACTGGTGGGGGGCGGGGGCCTCACCCGCCCGGGGACGCCCGCTCAGGGGGCCGGCACGGCCGGGTCAGGTGTCGGGGCCGGGGCTGCCGGCAGCCGGCGCGGGCCGCGGCCTCGCCGTTCCCCCGTGTGAGTCAGCATGGTGGGTAGCCAACCGCCCGTCGTATCCGATTCGAGTCGCCGCCACATCCGCAAAGCCCGCCAAGCATTGCGGGACATTTGCCGGCGTCAGTGTAGCGAGGATCAGGACGCGCGACACCCCTTAGTCTCGACCCCTAACATCGGCGCAGCCGCCGCGCCGCGACACACCAGCCAACAGATCGACGCCGATCACGCAGGACGACTCCCGGCCGATGGGCCAGAACGCGCCCCACGTGCTCAGATGCTGGCCTGAGCCGCACGCCCCCGCCGGCCGCCAGCGCTGCCGGGAGCACCCGAGCAGCCGGGCCGGCGACATTTGTCGACATGACGCCCGTCAATGACAGCGGTAGTCTGAGCAATGCCGGTAAACCATTCGGCCGCACACCGGCGGCGGGGTTCAGCCGCGCGCCGCCGGTGGCGGAAGCTGCCGGTCGTGCAGCCGGCTGAGCAGGGTCAGCGACGTGATCGCGCCGAGCAGCGCCAGGAACATGTCCCACTGGGTGTCCCAGACGTCACCCTGGGTGGCGAGGAAGTCGTCGGCGGCCGAGCCGCCGGCCACCGCCGCCCACCACTCGATCATCTCGAAGAAGGCGCTGAAGGCCAGGCAGGCGCAGACCACGAGCGGGGCGAGCCAGCGGCTGCCCCGCAGCGGCGAGCGGCGGACCAGGATCTCCCGGACCAGGATGGCCGGCACGAAGCCCTGCGCGAAGTGCCCGAGCCGGTCGTACGGGTTGCGGGACAGGTCGAACAGGTCGCGCGCCCAGTCGCCCAGCGGGGTGCGCGCGTACGTCCAGTGCCCGCCCGCGATGAGGATCAGCGCGTGGGCCGCGAGCAGGCAGCACAGCAGCGTGCTCAGCGGGAAGCGCCGCCAGGTGAGCAGCACCACCGGCACGCCGACGATCACCCACACCGTCTCCAGCAGCCAGGTGAGCCGGTCGTACGGCCGGATGCCGGACGCCACCAGCGCCACCAGGACGAGGGCCAGCAGTGCCGGGGGAAGGACCGCACGCGCTCGGGACACCGACGACCGCCTGTTCGGTTGGGCCAGGCCGGCAGCCGCCGGTCGGTCGCCGACGATATCCCCTGCTGATCGGTCACTCAGCGGCAGGGCAGCGGGGCGCCGGGGTCGGCGGCAGGGCTGGCGAGCGCCGGGGTCAGCGGCCCAAGGCGGAGCCCGCCTTCACGGCGGCCACGAAGCCGCCCCACGCCGCCGGGCCGAAGGCCAGGGCCGGGCCCGCCACGTCCTTGGAATCGCGTACGCCGACCGCGTCGCCGCCGAGCCGCACCTCCACGCAGTTGGCATTGTCGGAGCTGCGGGACGACTTGAACCAGTCACGACGAGGGGCGCTCACGTCATCTACCGACAAGGGAACGTCCCTTGAGAAAGTGCGGCCAGCAGGCGATGAATCAGTTGCGAGTGAGCCCGGTTCCACGGTCTGCCCTTCCGCAAGAGTGGCGGACCGCCAAGGTAACTGATCAGGCGCTACACACCCACTATCCGAAACCTGACATCGGCTCGCCGAAGTGTGGCAACGACCACGCACAGTCCGTTAGAGGCGGGGCCCGCCCAGCTTGATCGCGAGGGTGAAGCTGGCCCAGGAAGCGGCGACGAAGGCCAGGGTGGGGCCGCTGGGGTCCTTGGAGTCACGCACGTCGACCGCGTCGCCGCCGAGCCGCACCTCCACGCAGTTGGCGTTGCTGGAGCTGCGGGACGACTTGAACCAGTCACGACGAGAAGCGCTCACGTCATCTCCTTGGCGATGCGGCGGATCAGGTCGACCGACGCGTCCGAGCCTAACGCGAGTTCCCGGGTCTCGGCGAAGGTGACGAGGTAGTCGGTCACCCGCACCGACTGGTCGACGATGTCGATGGAGGTCAGGATCTCCTGCCAGACCAGGTCGGGCAGCCGGGGCGAGGGAAACGACAGGATCTCGAACGGCCCGCCGAACGCGGGGTGCGCCCCGGCGCTGAACGGCAGCACCCGCACCTCGATCTGCTCCGGCCGCTCGGTGGCCAGCCGGACGAGGTGGTCGAGCTGGCGGCGCATCACCTGCGGGCCGCCGACCTGCTGGCGCAACGCGCCCTCGCTGAGCAGGGCGGACACCCGCAGCGGGTGCGCGCCGTCGAGGCGCGCCTGCCGGGCCATCCGCACGGCCACCCGCCGCTCGACCTCGGTCAGCCGGATCGTGGTGGTGCCGCCCCGGATCACCGCGCGGGCGTACTCCTCGGTCTGCAACAGGCCGTGGATCGCCTCGGGGTGGAAGCTGCGGATGTGCTCCGCGCCGGCCTCGTAGCCGAGGAAGCGCAGGAACTCCGCCGGAAAGAGCTGCGCGTACTCGTGCCACCAGCCGCGCCGGGCCGCGCCCGCCCGGAGCTGCTCCAGCTCGGCCGCGTCGTCGGGCTCGAACTCGTACGCCTCGATCATCTGCGCCAGCCGGCGGGCGGGCAGCTTGACCCGGCCCGACTCCACCCCGGAGACGTACGCCTGGATGATGCCGATGGCGCGACCGGCCGCCGCCGCGGTGAAGCCGACCTCCTCGCGGCGCTGGCGCAGCCGGATGCCCAGCTCCCACGCCTGCACGACCGGCGACGACTCCAACTGCGACAGTGCCGCGCGCGGACCGGACGGCCCCGGGGATCCTGCGGCCATGCTTCCTCCTTCGCCGACCACCAACATCGACCACGAGTATTCAGCCCGACACGCTTGATATCAAGCTACCCGCCGTGCATTCTCAGGAACATCAGTCAGGCCGTCGATGGCGAGGGAGCAGCACCATGTCGTACGCGGGTCGGTGGGTCCACCAGGAGGAGAAGGTTCCGCACGCGTTCTCGCTGTGCCGGGTGCTCGACGCCGGCACCTTCGAGCAGTCCTACGACCTGCTCGGCGTCGTCCAGGTCACCGTGGACCGGCGGTACCCGCAGCAGCTACCCGCCAACCTGCGGCCGTGGGCGTTGGCCACCCTCGCCACCGGCGGATACGGCTTCGGCCGCTTCTACGCCGCGTACAGCACCCTCGACGACGACGGCGAGCCCGACCGGGCCCTCGCCGAGGAGTACATCGACTGGTCCGGCACCGGCGTCCTCGCCCCGGCGCAGCCGGACGCCGCCGGGCCGGCCTGATCCCGCCGGGCGGGCGGCTCCGGTACAGCAGGCACTACTTTCCGGCCCCGACGGTGCCGCCGGCCCGCCGCCGTGCCCTACTGTCGCTGCTGTCCCACCGGGACGCCCTGCTGTCACGGCCGTGCCACGGGGCACCGCTGCCCTCCCCCGGGGGCAGTGCTGTCGCTGCCGTTCCACGGAAGGAGGCGAGGATGCCGCCGGACGAGCACGACCCGCCCGGCGGGGCCGCGGCCCGCCGGTGGGCGCCCGCCGCCCGGGTCCGCCTCAGCGTCGACGCCCTGGAACGCCTCGTCGGCGGGCTCGGCACCGCCGTCCTGGCCCTGTCCACCCTGGCCCTGCTGACCGTCACGGCGCTGGCCTGCCTGGTCGGCGTGGGCCTGCCGGCGGTGCCGTACGCGCTGCGGGCGCTGCGCGCCGTCGCCGACCGGGAACGCGACAGGCTGTCCCGTACCGGCCCGGTCATCGCCGCCGGGCTGCCGACGCCGCAGACCCTGCGGTCCGCCGTGGCCGACCCGACCGTCCGGCGGGAGGCGCGCTGGCTGGTCACGCACGCCACCCTGGGGCTGTTCCTCGGCCTGCTCGGGCTGACGCTGCCGATCAATGTGCTGCGCGACGGCACGTTTCCGCTCTGGTGGCGGCTGCTGCCGGCGGGCGAGGCGACCTCGGCGCTGGGCTTCCCCGTCGTGACCGACACCGCCGGGGCGCTCGGGGTCGGCCTGTTCGGCCTCGGCTGGCTGGCCCTCGTCGGCTACGCCACGCCCACCCTGGCCCGCCTCCAGGAGCTGCCCGGCCGCCGACTGCTCCCGCCCGATCCCGACGCCGACCTGGTGCTGCGCGTCGCCGAGCTGACCGCGACCCGGGCCGCCGCGCTCGACGCCCACGCCGCCGAGCTGCGGCGCATCGAGCGGGCCCTGCACGACGGCACGCAGAACCGCATCGTCGGCGTCACCGTGCTGCTCGGCGCGGCCCGCCGGGCGGTGACCCGCGACCCCGCCGACGCCGACGCCCTCCTGGAACGGGCGCAACGCGCCGCCGAGGACGCCCTCGCCGAGCTGCGCGCGGTCGTCCGTGGCATCCTGCCGCCCGTGCTCACCGACCGCAGCCTGCCCGACGCGCTGCTGTCGCTGGCCGCCACCTGCCCCGTCCCGGCCCGCGTCGACGCGGACGTGCCCGGCCGGTGCGCCGCCTCCGTCGAGGCCACGGCATACTTCGTGGCCGCCGAGGCGCTGACCAACGTCGCCCGGCACAGCGGGGCGCGACGGGCCACGGTGACCGTACGCCGCGTCGCCGACCGGCTGCGCGTCACGATCGTCGACGACGGTCGCGGCGGCGCGGACGAGCACGCCGGTTCGGGGCTGTCCGGCATCCGGCGGCGCGCCGAGGCACACGACGGGAAACTGACCCTGACCAGCCCGCCGGGCGGTCCGACCACCGTGGAGGTGGACCTGCCGTGCGGATCGTGATCGCCGAGGACGACGCGCTGCTGCGCGAAGGGCTGGCGCTGCTGCTGCGCGCCGAGTCCCTGGACGTCGTCGCCACCGCCGACAACCCGACCACGTTCCTCGCCGCCATCGACGCGCACTCCCCCGACGTGGCGATCGTCGACGTGCGGATGCCGCCGACCCACACCGACGAGGGGATCGTCGCCGCCGTCGAGGCCCGCCGCCGGCAGCCCGGCCTCGCCGTCCTGGTGCTCTCCGCGTACGTCGAGCAGGCGTTCGCCACCGACCTGCTCGCCCGGGGCGGGGCCGGGCTCGGCTACCTGCTCAAGGAGCGGGTGGGCCGGGTCGAGGAGTTCCTGGTCGCCCTGCGCCGGGTGGCCGGCGGCGGCACGGCCATCGACCCGGACGTGGTCGCGCAGTTGCTGGTCCGCAGCCGCCCCGACACCCGGCTGGACCGGCTCAGCCCCCGCGAGCGCGACGTGCTGGCGCTGATGGCCGAGGGGCTGGGCAACGCGGCCATCGCGGAGCGGCTCTTCGTCACCGACGGGGCCGTGCACAAGCACATCCGCAGCATCTTCGCCAAGCTCGACCTCCCGCCCACGGACCGCACGGACCGCCGCGTCGCCGCCGTCCTGCACTACCTCAACACCCCCACCTGACCCCCACCACCCTTCCCCCTCCTACCCCGCCCCACCCCCACCCCCGCCCTGGTGATCAAGAGGTTCGCGTCACGCCGAAGATCAAAGTTGATGCGAACCTCTTGATCACCGCCGTTGGCGCGGTCGGCGCGGTCGGCGGTGGGTGTTCGTGGGCGGCGTGGGGGTGGGTTGTCGCGGTTATTACGATGAGTGCTCGTCGATATCGCGCTTCGGGGGGATTCGCGTGTCATCTTCCGGATCCGGAGGAAGGCGGGGCCGGCGCAGGCCACGGGTGCCACCGCCGACGGACACGCCGAAAGGCTCGCCGGCGGGCACGCCGCCGGGCCCCCGGGAGCCCGGCCCGGCCAGCCCGCCGCAGCCGCCGCCGACACCGGCCTCCGGGGCCGGGCGGGCGGCCCCCGAGAGCGGCCCGACGACGCCCGGGGCCACGCCGGAGCGCGCCAGGGAGCAGACCGGGGGGCCGCCGGAGCGCGCCACGGAGCAGACCGGGGGGCCGCCGGCCCAGTTCTCCCGCCGTGCCGTGCTGTGGGCGGCCGGCGGCGGCCTGGCCAGCGCGGTCGTCGGCGCGGTGGTCGCCGAGGTGGCCAGCCGGCTCACCTCCCCCGACCAGGCGGTGCGCGACGACCGGGCGGTCGAGGCGGCGAAGCAGTCGGCCGCGCAGCAGAAGCCGCCCCTGTCCGTCAACGCCTACTACTACGACCGTTCCGACGACGCCTCCGTCTGCCTGTTTCCGGTGCCGCTGACCGGCGAGCAGCGGCACCGCCTGCTCGACCTGCCGAGGACCCCGACCACCGTGACCGACCTGGCCGCCGCGGGCGACGGCGTCGACACCGTGTACCCGGGCGACCAGCGGCACCCGTACCGGCTGTTCACCCGGGTCCGGCTGTCGGTGGTCGGCCAGTGGACCGGCCCGGTGTTCGTGACCCAGATCCGGGCCCGGGTGCAGCGGCGCTCCGCGCCGCTGTCCGGCGCGTACGTGTTCGAGGGGAGCCAGGGCGGCGGGGAGCCGCTGAAGATCGGCTTCGACCTGGACGAGCCGGACAGCATCGCGCGGGTCGTCACGGAGAAGCTCGAACTCGGTGCGGCGTACGTGGACGGGCACTCGCTGACGCTGTCGCCGGGCGAGCCGCTCACCGTGGACGTGCAGGCGCAGACGGACCGGTCGTACTGCGAGTGGGTCATCGAGCTGGACGTCGACCTCGGCGGCGAGCGGCGGGTGCTCACCGTCGACGACGACGGCCGGCCGTTCCGCAGCAGCAGCCTCGCCCGCAACTACCAGGAGCGGTACTACGCGAAGATCACGGGCGGCTGGGGGGCCGACGGCCCCGGGGCCTTCGAGGGCCGGTCGTGAGCGCCGGTCGGCGGCTGCTCCGGGTCGTCGCCATCGGGGTGCTGCCGGCGGTGCTGGCCTTCGCCGCCGTCTACGCGCTGCGCTCCGGCGACAGCGACAGCGACAGCGACAGCGACAGCGACAGCGGCGACCGGGCCGGGTCGGCCCGCACCACGGCCAGCGGCGGCGCTCCGCCGGCTCGGGCGGGCGCGGGCGGGCAGCCGGCCGCCTCCGCAGGTCCGGCCGGGGCCGTCGAGCTGGCCGCCACGCTCTCCGGCACCACGTACAGCACCGAGCTGACGTTCGAGGTGCCGGAGGCGCGGGCGCGGGTCAGCCCGCCGGAGTGGGTGCGCGACTGCGGCCGGTTCGCGGCATGGGCGCGGGACAACGGTGGCGTACCGGTCGGCCCCGAGCCCGTCCACACGCTGACGCTGCGGGCCCGGCGCAGCGTGGACGTGCAGGTCGCCGCCGTCCGGGCGGTGCCGGTCACGCGGGTGGACCGCGCCCGGGAGCAGGGGCCGTGGGTCGAGCTGGCCTGCCGCGATGGCGTCGCCTCCCCCGCCGCGTCCCCGCCCGGCCGGTGGCGCGGCGGCGGGATGCCGCACCCCCTCGCCGCCGGGCAGACCCTGGAGGTCCCGGTCGAGCTCGACGGGCTCGACGAGTCGGGCGGCCCCGTCGACCCGTTCCCGGGCGGCGTGTCCGACTACCGGCTGCGGGTCGAGTTGGAGGTCGACGGGGTGCCGCAGACCTACGACCTGCGCGACGGGGACCGGGATTTCCGGTGCTGCGGGCGCATCACCTACATGGGCTACCAGGCCGCCCGGTACGAGTGGACCCTCGCCCCCGCCCGCGCGCTGCGGTACTGCGCCGAGCTGCGGTACACCGGCAAGCCGCCGCCGCGCACGTGCGGGCCCCGCGCGCCGGCCTGACCGGGGCGGCGCGGGACGGGCGCACGCCGGCCGGGCGAGGCACGCGGCGGCGGGGCGAGGGCACCCGCCGGCCGGGCGAGGCACGCGGCGGCCGGCTCCGGGCGGGTTCCTATGATCCGGTGATGGCGCTGCTGCACCGGGCGGAGATCCGCCCCACGAAGCTCGAACTGTTGTCGGCCTGGCTGCCCCGTCGTCCGTGGTTCGAGGGGGACGCCGCCGCCGGCGTCGAGCGCGTCGCGGCGTACCGCTTCGACGACCCCGCCGGGGAGGTGGGGATCGAGACGCTGCTGGTGCGGGCCGGCGACGGGCCGGTGCACCAGCTGCCGCTGACCTACCGGGGCGCGCCGCTGGGCGGGGCCGACGCGTGGCTCGTCGGCACCTGCGAGCACTCGGTGCTGGGGCCGCGTTGGGTGTACGACGCCTGCGGCGACCCCGTCTACGCGGCGGCCCTGGCCGGGGCGATCCTCGCCGGCACCGGCCAGGCGCAGGAGTACTTCGAGGTGGACGGTCGGCGCGAGGAGCGGGCGCCGAGCATGGGGATCGCGGTGGACGGGGCGGGCCTGGCCGGCGCGCCGGGGATCGACGCGATCGACCCGGTCGACGACGGGGATCCGACCCGGATCCTCGCCGGTTCCGTCGAGCTGGCCGTCCTTCGGCGGGTCGGCGACGATCCCGGCCTGCCCGGCGCCCGGCTGACGGGCACGTGGGAGGGGCAGCCGACGCCGCTGCCGCTGGCGTACGTGTCGCCGCGCTGACCCCGGCCGCCGGCCGCGCCGAGCCGATCCGCCCGCGCCGACCCCGGCCCCGCCCGCCGCGCCGACGCCGGCCCGGACAGCCGGCGGGGCCACCGTCACCGGGCGGTGACGGTGGCCCCGGCATCGGGACGGGTCAGGGCCTGCCGACGGGCGGGCCGCCGCCGCGACCGGCGTCGACGGCCACCTGGTCGAGGGCGGGCGCGCCGTCGACGGCGTCGGCGGCCACGGCGACCGACCTGGCTGCGTCGGGCAGGTCGAGGCTGGTGCGCAGGGTGACCGGCCGGAGCAGGAGCGCCGCGACGACGCCGACGACGGCGATGGCCGCGGAGATCAGGAAGATGTGCCCGGTGGCGTCGCCGTACGCGGCCCGGATGATCTCGCGCACGGGCGCGGGCAGGACGTCGAGGTTGAGGCTGCCGCCACCGGAGCTTCCGGAGACGGGGATGCCGGCGGCGGCGAAGTCGTGGGTGATCCGGTCGCCGACCCGGCGGGCGAGGACCGCGCCGAGCACGGAGACCCCGATGGTGCCGCCGAGTGAGCGGAAGAACGCGACGGTGGAGCTGGCCGCGCCGATGTCGCGCAGCGACACGGTGTTCTGCACCGCGAGGACGAGGTTCTGCATCGTCATGCCGACGCCGGTGCCGACGATGAACATGGCCACGCCGACCAGGACGAGCGACGTCTCGTGGTCGATGGTGCCGAGCAGGGCGAACCCGGCGACGAGGAGGATCGCGCCGACGACGATGTAGGGCTTGATCCGCCCGGTCCGGGTGATCATCCGGCCGGCGACGATCGACGAGCCGAGCACGCCGGCCATCATCGGGATGGTGAGCAGGCCGGCCTCGGTGGGGCTGTAGCCGCGCCCGATCTGGAAGTACTGGCCGAGGAAGACCGCGCCGCCGAACATGGCCATGCCGACGGCGAGGCTGCCGAGGATGGCCAGGGCGGTGGTGCGCTCGCGGACGATGCCGAGCGGGACGACCGGCTCGGCGGCCCGGGACTCGACCCAGGTGGCCAGGGCCAGCAGGAGCACCGCGCCGCCGACCATGGCGGCGGTCTGCCAGGACAGCCAGGCGAACGAGTCGTCGACGAACGAGATCCAGATCAGCAGCACGCTGACGCCGGCGGCGATCAGGGCCGCGCCCAGGTAGTCGATCCTGACGTTGTCGCGGCGCACCGTGGGCAGGCGCAGGGTGAGCTGGAGCAGGACGAGCGCGACCAGGGCGACGGGCACCCCGACGAAGAAGCACCAGCGCCAGCCGAGCCAGGACGTGTCGACGATGAGGCCGCCGAGCAGGGGGCCGCCGACCGTCGCGACGGCCATCACGCCGCCGAGGTAGCCGTTGTAGCGGCCGCGCTCGCGCGGCGGGATCATCGCCGCGATGGCGACCTGGACGAGGGCCTGGAGGCCGCCGACGCCGATGCCCTGGAACGCGCGGGCGGCGATGAGCTGGCCGGCGGTCTGGGAGAAGCCGGCGACCACGGAGCCGGCGAGGAAGACGACGATGGCGACCTGCACCAGCGTCTTCTTGTTGAACAGGTCGGCCAGCTTGCCCCAGATCGGGGTGGTGGCCGTCGCGGTGAGCAGGGTGGCGGTGACCACCCAGGTGTACTGGGTCTGCGAGCCGTCCAGCGCCCCGATGATCTTCGGCAGCGCCGTCGACACGACGGTGCTGCTGAGCATGGCGACGAAGAGCACCAGCAGCAGGCCGCTGAGCGCTTCGAGGGTCTGCCGATGGGTCATCGGCGCGGCTTCGGCCGTCGTGGTGGGTGCGCTCATCGCGCGGCCTCCAGGTTGTCGTTGTCTGCGGGGTCGGCTCCCGGGTCGGCCTTGCCGCCGAGGGCGGCCCCCAGGTCGCGGGTGAACCGGCCCAGCGCCGAGCACAGCGCCGCCACCTCGTCGGGGGTCCAGTCGGCGAGCGCCCGGTCGAGCAGGTCGCCGTACCAGCCGTAGGCGTCCGCGAGGGCCGCCCGGCCGGCGGGGGTGACGGTCAGGCAGCTCGCCCGCCGGTCGGTGGGGTCGGCCCGCCGCTCGACGAGGCCGTGTGCGACGAGCGCGGCGACGGCCCGGCTGACGGTGGACGGGTCGAGCCCGGTGTGCTCGGCCAGCTCGCGGGCGTGCGCCCCGACGGCGAGCTGCTCGATCTGGGTGAGCATGCCGACCAGCCCGAGCGGCACGGACGGCCGGTCGTCGGCACGCCGCTGCTTGATCAGCCGCACGCTCTTGAGCAGGTCGTACATCCGCACGCTCAGCTCCCGGGTGGTCTCCACGCCGCCCCCCTCCCGCCGTGATGGTTGCTGCAAGCAACTATCCACCGAACGTGCGCACCGAGCAAGTTTGCACGTTGAGAAGTAAATCACCGGCCGCGTATCGTGACGCCCATGGACGAGGCCACCGGGCTGCGCGAACGCAAGAAGGCGGCCACCCGGCTCGCCCTGCACGAGGCCGCCCTGCGCCTCGCCGCCACCGAGGGGCCCGACCGGGTGACCGTCGAGGCGATCGCCGACGCGGCCAACGTCTCCCGCCGCACGTTCTCCAACTACTTCTCCAGCAAGGAGGAGGCGTTCTTCCACGGCGACACCGAGCGGCTGCGCCGGATGCGGGAGCTGATCCGCGACCAGCCCCCCGGCGATCGGCCCTGGACGGTGCTGAGCCGGGCGGCCGAACGACTCACCGCCGAGGTGTACGGCGACGCCGACCCGGCCTGGCTGGCGCACCGCCGGCAGCTACGGGCGCACCCGAGCCTGCTCGCCCACCACCTCGCGGCGTACACGACGGTCGAGCGGGAGGTGGCCGCGGAGCTCACCTCCCGGCTCGCCGGCCCGGACGCCGCGCTGCGCTCCCGGGTCCTGGCCGCGAGCTTCCTCGCGGCGCTGCGGGTCGCCATCCAGCACTGGATCGACCACCCGGACGGCCCGCTGCCCGACACGATCCGCACCGCGCTCGCCGAGGCGGAGCCCGCCGCCGCGCCGCCCCGCCACGACTGACGGCGGGCGCCCGGCGCGACCGATGGCGACGCCCGCCACGACCGGCACTGCCGCCCCGCCGCGACCGGCAGCGGCGTGCCGGCCCCGGCCCGCCCCGCCGGGCCGCACCGCCTTGAGCATCCGGGCGCGGCCGTGAGATTCTTGTGCGTCGATGACCAGCCACGCGCGGGGCTGACCGTCGTCCAATGGGCAACCGGTGGCCGGCGCGGCCTCCCGGGGGACGGCGACATCTGCGACCAACGCCAGATCAGTCCGTCCAGAGCCGCCCGCCGATCCGGCGGCGCTCTGCCCGTGGTCCACGAAGGAACAGCATGAACAACCCGAGCACGTACGGGTACCCACGCCACACCCCGCCGCCCCGCCGGCCTGGTCGACGCCGCTGGACGGCCCTCGCCGCGGGCGCCCTGCTCGCCACCGGTGCCCTCACCGCGATCACTCCCCCGGCCATCGGCGCGGCCGCCGACCCGGTCGTCGTCACCGTCAACGCCAAGGCGGGGCTGGCCGGCGTGCCGAACACCGCCCTGGGCGTCAACCAGGCCATCTGGGACACGAACCTGGGCACGAACGAGACGTCGGACCTGCTGCGCGCGGCCGGCGTCCAGATGCTGCGCTACCCGGGCGGCTCGTACGCCGACATCTACCACTGGAAGGACCACACCGCGCCCGGCGGGTACGTGGCCCCGAACACCGACTTCGACACCTTCATGGCCGGCGCGAGGCGGGTCGGCGCGCAACCGATGATCATCGCGAACTACGGCACGGGCACCCCCGCCGAGGCCGCCGACTGGGTGCGCTACGCCAACGTCACCAAGCAGTACGGCGCGAAGTACTGGACGATCGGCAACGAGAACTACGGCAACGGGCTCTACGGCTCCGCCTGGGAGGCCGACGACCACCCGGACAAGAGCGCGACCTACTACGCGAACCTGGTCGTCGACTACGCCGACGCGATGAAGGCCGTCGACCCGACGATCAAGGTCGGCGCGGTGCTGACCATGCCGGGCAACTGGCCCGACGGGATCACCGCCGCCAGCGACCCCGGCCCGTGGAACCAGGCGGTGCTGTCGATCGCCGGCCCGAAGATCGACTTCGTGGACGTGCACTGGTACCCGGGCGGCAGCGCCGCCGAGTCCCTGGCCCGCACCGCGCACGTCGACGAGGCGGCCCACCTGCTGCGCCAGCAGATCGCCAGGTACGCGGGGCCGAACGCCGCCCGCATCGGCGTCAGCTTCACCGAGCTGAACGTCGACACCGGCCGCACCACCCAGCCCGGCGCGCTGTTCCT
Source organism: Micromonospora carbonacea (assembly GCF_014205165.1). Classification (NCBI taxonomy): domain Bacteria; kingdom Bacillati; phylum Actinomycetota; class Actinomycetes; order Micromonosporales; family Micromonosporaceae; genus Micromonospora; species Micromonospora carbonacea. Next base: position 3,864,787 of record NZ_JACHMZ010000001.1, read on the forward strand.
CGCCGACGCGTACAGCGAGCTGCTGGAGAACGGGGTGTTCACCGTCCAGTGGTGGAACGTGCACAACGGCATCGACAAGGTGTCGCAGGTGGCCGGCCACACCGACTACGGCGACTTCGGGCTGCTCTCCAGCGGCACCTGCACCTCCGACGGCACCGTCTGCGAGCCCCCGCTGAACACGCCGTTCGCCCCGTACCACGGGCTGTCCATGATGAACCTGCTCGCCGGGGCCGGCGGCCAGTTCGTCCGGGCCGGCACCGACGAGGCGCTGGTCACCGCGCACGCCGTGCGCCGGCCCGACGGCAGCCTCGCGGTCATGCTGGTCAACAAGGACCCGGACGACGCCCGCCCGGTCACCATCGACTACGCCGGGTTCGCCCCGTCGGCCGCCGCGCCGACCGTGCACACCCTCACCAACGGCGCGACCGCCATCGCCACCAGCCAGTCCGGCAACGCGACCAGCCGCACCCTGCCGCCGTACTCGCTGACCACGCTGGTGCTGCGCCCGGACACGGTGGTCACCGGCGCGCCGGGCGCGCCCGCCCAGCCCACCGTCGCCGACGTCACCGACCGGGCCGCGACGGTCTCCTGGCCCGCGCTGCCCCCGGCGGCCGGCGGGCCCCTCAAGTACGAGGTGTACCGGCAGAACGGCACGGTCAGCGAGCAGCTCGGCGAGACCACCGCCAGCTCGCTCGCGCTCGGCAACCTCGTGCCGGGCACCCGGTACACCCTCAACGTGCTGGCCCGCGACGGCGCGGGCCGGCTCTCCTGGTCGTCGCCGCCGGTGACCTTCACCACCGCCGGCCCGGCGGAGAGCACGTGCGGCGTGCGCCTGCGCGACACCAACGACTGGGGCAACGGATTCGTCGGCAGCCTCGACATCGTCAACGACGGCACGCACCAGATCGACGGCTGGACGCTCACGTTCACCTGGCCGACCACCTGGCAGCGGGTGGACAGCGGCTGGAGCGCCACCTGGGCGCAGAGCGGCCGGACCGTGACGGTCACCAACACCGCCGACAACGCGAAGATCGCCGGCGGCGGGGGGAGCACGAGCGCCGGCTTCGTCGGCGCGTACAGCGGCCCGAACGTCTGGCCCACCGCGTTCACCCTCAACGGCACCCCGTGCGCCGTGCTGTGACGCGCCCGCCGACCCGTCACGCCGGGGTCGGCTGACCGGCCGTCGCCGCCGGTGGGAGCCCCCGGGCCCCCGCCGGCGGCACCCGGTTGGACGTTACGGGACCGCCCGCGCCGGCACGTCGCCGACCGGCAGGTGCTCCCGCCCCCAGGCGCCGAGGGGTTTGAGCGCCTCGTTGAGCGCCCGCCCACCCGCCGTGAGGGAATATTCCACCCGCAGCGGCAGGTCGTCGAACGTCTCCCGCCGCACGATGCCGTCGGTCTCCAGCTCGCGCAGGTGCTGGAAGAGCACCTTTTCGCTCACCCCGGGAATGAGCCTTCTCAGCTCACCGAAACGTCGGTGCCGGTCGCTGAGGGCCCACAGGATGACCACCTTCCACTTGCCGCTGATCACCTCGACCGCGGCGTCCAGCCCGCAGTGGGTGGGCCGCACCCGGACGCTCATCCGGCCGTTCCGCGGCCGGTCGACGACGTTCTCCCCGTGAATCCACACACGCCGACGAGTCTAACCACAATGGATGACCGGCGCGGCCACGCACTTTGCGGTAAGTGCTTGAGGCGCACGGAAAAGCGGTCCTACGCTTCCCTCGAAAATGCGAGGGGGAACAGACATGACCGACGAAAACTGTGTGCCCGTCTCGGTGATCGGCCTCGGAATGATGGGTTCGGCGCTGGCCGACGCGTACCTCAGGGCCGGCCACCGCACGACGGTGTGGAACCGCTCGGCGGTCCGGGCGGACGCGCTCGTCGGGCGGGGCGCGAGCCGCGCGGAGGCGGTCGCGGACGCGGTCGCCGCGAGCGACGTCCTGGTGGTCTGCGTGACCGACTACCAGGCCCTGTACGAGATCCTGGAGCCGGTGGGCGCCGCGCTGCGCGGCCGGGTGATCGTCAACCTCACCTCCGGCGTGCCCGACGACGCCCGCGCCGCCCAGCGGTGGGCACGCTCGCTGGGCGCGGAGTACCTCGACGGGTACGTCATGGCCGTGCCGCCGGGCGTCGGCCTGCCCCAGACCCTGCTGTTCTACGGCGGCTCCCGGGCGGCGTTCGACGCGCACGGGCCGACGCTGCGGGTCCTCGGCGGCAACAGCGTCTTCATCGGCGAGGACCCGGGCACGGCGAGCCTGTACGACCTGGCGCTGCTCGGCATCCTGTGGTCGTCGTTCGCCGGGGCGCTGCACGGCTTCGCGTTGCTCGCCAGCGCGGGCGTCCCGGCCGGGGCGCTCGCGCCGTTCGCCGAGTCCTGGCTCACCCACGTGGTGGTGCCCGGCATCGGGCAGGCGGCCCGGCACGTCGACGCGGGCCGCTACGCGACCGACGTGTCCACCGTCGCGCTCAACGCGCTCGGCCTGGCCAAGATGGTGCAGGCCAGCGAGAGCCAGGGGATCCGGCCCGACGTGATGATCCCGATCCGCGACCTGCTGCGGGAACGCGCCGAGGGCGGGCACGGCGACGAGGCGCTCGCCAGCATGATCGAGGTCATCCGGCGGGGCCCCGAAACGGGGCGGTAATCGGGCAGAGCGGTCGTTAGCCTGGGTCGGTGCCTCTCCGGATCCCCCACCCCGAGCCCGGTGTCCCCGACACGTCGGGGCCGCTGCGCTACATCTGGTGGCTGATCCGCTGCCAGCCGTGGCGGGTGCTGCGCGGCAGCCTGTTCGGGACGGTGTGGATGGTCGGGCTGTCGGTCCGCCCCTACCTGGTCGCCCGCGCCATCGACGACGGCCTGCGCGCCGGCGACCACCGGGCGCTGCTGTGGTGGATCGCCGCGATCGTGGCGGCCGGGTTCGCGCTGGCCTGGCTGGGCATCATGCGGCACCGCACGATGACGTTCATCCGGGAGGACGCCAGCGCCCGCTCCGCCGAGGTGCTGCTGCGCGCGCTCGCCCACGTCGGCGCGGTGCTCCCCCGCCGGCTGGCCGCGGGCGACGTCGCCACCGTCGGCGGGTACGACATCGTGCGCACCTCGCACGTGCTGACGCTCAGCGGCCCCGGGGTGGGCGCGGTCATCGCGTACGGGGTCGTCGCCGTGCTGCTCTGGTCGGTGGATCCGCCGCTCGCCGTGCTGGTGCTGCTGGGCGTGCCGGCCATCGCGGTGTCCGTCGGGCCGCTGCTGCGCCGGCTCGAACGCGCGGAGTCGGCCTACCGGCAGCAGCAGGGCGAGCTGACCACCCGGGCCGACGACATCGTCGCCGGCCTGCGGGTGCTCGCCGGGGTCGGCGGTCGCCACCTGTTCGCCCGCCGGTACGCGGCCCGTTCCCGGGCCCTGCTCGGCGAGGGCTACCGGGTGGGCGCGGTGGCGAGCTGGATCGACGCGCTGACCCTCACCATCCCGGGGCTCTTCCTCGCGGCCGTGGTGTGGCTCGCCGCGCGGACGGCGGCGCACGGCGACATCACCGTCGGGCAGCTCGTCGCCGTCTACGGCTACACGGCCATCCTCGTCGTGCCGGTCTGGTTCCTGCTGGAGGGCGGCTACCTGCTCATCCAGGGGCGCGTCGCGGCCCGCCGCATCGTCGGCCTGCTGCGGCTGGCCCCCGACCGGGCGGGCGGGCCGGTGACCGCGACCGCGCCGCGCCAGCCGGCCGAGCTGCGCGACCCGGCCACCGGGCTGGTGGTGCCGCCGGGCCGGCTGGTGGGAGTCGCCGCCGACGACCCCGCCGACGCCGCGGCCCTGGCCGACCGGCTCGGCCGGTACGTCGCCAGCGACGTGACCTGGGGCGACGCGCCGTTGGCCGGGGTAGACCTCGACGAGGTGCGCGCCCGGATCCTGGTCGCCGACCACGACGCGTACCTCTTCGCGGGCACCCTGCGGGAGATCCTGCGCGGCCGGGCGGCGGGCGGCCCCGCGCGCCCCGCCACGGCCAGCGACAACGCGGCCGGCACCGGACCTGCCCGCGACAAGGCAGCCCGCGGCGACGCCGACGTCCGGGCCGCGCTGCACGCCGCGTCGGCGCAGGACGTGGCCGACGCGCTGCCCGCCGGCCTCGACACCCCGGTCGGGGCCCGGGCCCGCACGCTCTCGGGCGGCCAGCGGCAGCGGGTGCGCCTCGCCCGGGCCCTGCTGGCCGAGCCGGAGGTGCTGATCCTCGTCGACCCGACGTCCGCCGTGGACGCCCACACCGAGGCGCGCATCGCGCAGCGCCTGCGCGCGGCCCGGGCCGGGCGCACCACGATCGTGCTGGCCACGTCCCCGCTGCTGCTCGGGCACGCCGACACGGTCGCGCACCTGAGCGCCGGCCGGGTCGTCGCCACCGGCACCCACGCCGACCTGCTCGCCACCGACCGGGGCTACCGCGCGCTGGTGTCCCGCGCCGACGGCGACGCCGACAGCGGGCCCGCCGGGGCCGTCGAGGACAGGACCGGCGGGGGCCGGGCCGCCGGCGACGGGCCCGTCGAGGCCGGGCGGGCACGGCGGTGACGAAGCTCCCGGTGGCGGGCCGGGCCGCCGTACGCCGGGCCGCCCTCGACCTGATCGCGCGCGACCGGCGGGCCGTGACGGTCGTGCTGGCGCTGCACGTCGCCGCGACGGTCGCCGGGCTCGGCGTGCCGTGGCTGCTCGGCCGGATCGTCGACGCGGTCACCACCGGCGCGGGCGTCGCCGCCGTGGACCGGCTGGCGCTGGCCATCGCCGCCTGCGTGCTGGCCCAGGGCCTGCTCTCCCGCTACGCGCAGTACGCGGGGCACCGGTTCGGCGAGCGGGCCGTCGCCCGGCTGCGCGAGGAGTTCGTCACCCGGATGCTCGCGCTGCCCGTGTCGGTGGTCGAGCGCGCCGGCACCGGCGACCTGGCCACCCGCAGCTCGGTCGACGTGACGACCGTCGGCACCACCGTGCGCGAGGTCGTGCCGACGGTCGTCATCGCCGGGACGCACCTGCTGCTGCTGTTCGCGGCGGTGTTCCTGCTCGATCCGCTGCTCGGGCTCGTCGCGCTGGCCGGGTTGCCGTCGATCTGGGCGGTCACCCGCTGGTACCTGCGCCGGGCCGGGCCCGCCTACCTCGCCGAGGGGGCGGCGACGGCGGAGCTGACCGAGGCGCTGACCACCACGGCGGAGGGCGCGCGCACGACCGAGGCGCTGCGGCTGAGCGCCGACCGCGTCGCGCACGGCACCGGGCGCGTCGCCGGGGTGTGGGCGGCGCGGCGGGCCACGCTCGCGCTACGGTCGGTGTTCTTCCCCGGGGTGGAGGGCAGCTACGCGCTGCCGATCGCCGCCGTGCTCGGTGTCGGCGGGGTGTTCCTGGCGCGCGGCACGGTCAGCCTCGGCGAGGTGGTCGCCGCCGCGCTCTACCTCCAGCAGGCGATCGACCCGCTGGACCGGCTGTTGCAATGGGTCGAGCAGGCGCAGCGCGGCATCGCCTCGCTCGCCCGGGTCCTCGGGGTGGGGCTGGTGCCGCCGGAGCCGCGCGGCCGGGCCGACGCGCCGCACGGGCGGCGGCTCGTGGTGCGGGGCGCGCGGTTCTCGTACGCCGAGGGGCACGAGGTGCTGCACGGCATCGACCTGGCGGTCGAGCCCGGGGAACGCCTCGCCGTCGTCGGCCCCTCGGGGGCCGGGAAGTCCACCCTGGCCCGGCTGCTCGCCGGGATCGACGCCCCGCAGGAGGGGGTGGTGAGCCTCGGCGGCGTCGCGGTCACCGACCTGGACCCGGCCGAGCGGCGTCGCCGGATCGCGCTCGTCACCCAGGAGCACCACGTCTTCCTCGGCTCGCTGCGCGACAACCTCGCGTTCGCCGCGCCGGACGCCACCGACGAGCGCATGCGCGCCGCCCTGGACACGGTCGGCGCGGACTGGCACGCCGACCTGCCCGACGGCCTCGACACCCAGCTCGGCGACGGCGCCCGGGGCCTCGGCGCAGCGGAGGCCCAGCAGTTGGCGCTGGCCCGGCTGGTGCTGGCCGACCCCGACACGCTGATCCTCGACGAGGCGACCGCCGCGCTGGACCCGACGACGGCCCGGCGCACCGAACGGGCGCTCGCGGCGGTGCTCGCCGGGCGGACCGTCATCGCCATCGCGCACCGGCTCAACACCGCGCACGACGCCGACCGGGTGGCGGTGCTGGAGGACGGCCGGATCACCGAGATCGGCGGCCACGACGAGCTGGTCGCCGCCGACGGCGTGTACGCCTCCCTGTGGCGCTCCTGGCACGGCTCGTGAGCCCCGACCGCCGGCGCGCCCGCTGAAGCCGGAACACCTGCGCGCCGGGTGAAACCTGAGGGCGGCGTGGCGCGTCACACCCGGGCGGGACACCGTCCGGCGGCACCGTCCGGCGATCCCGACGGGGTGGGTATCGTCCAGCAACCATCGTCCACGAAGGAGCCCGAGTGCATCTGACCCATCCAGCGAGAACGCTGGGCCGTCTGCTGGTGTCCGTCGTGGGGGCCACCGCGCTGGTCGCGGCACCGGCCTCGGCGGCCCCGGCGCAGAACTGGGGGCGACCGCAGCTCCCGCCGGCCTCCGGCTGGGCCCCGGTCCCCGGCGACGCCGGGGCGAAGTCGGGGCCCGCCGCCACCGTCTACGGCGGCGACCTGCACCTGTTCGCCCGGGGTGCGGGCGACGCCGTCCGGGTCGACCGCTACAACCTCACCACCGACACGTGGTCGGGTTGGGCCACGGTGCCCGGCACCGCCGGGGCCAGGTCCGCGCCCGCCGCCACCATCTACGGCGGCGACCTGCACCTGTTCACCCAGGGCACCGGCGGCACGGTCCGCACCAACCGCTACAACGCCTCCACCAACACCTGGGCCGGCTGGACCACCGTCCCCGGCACCGCCGGAGCCACCTCCGCACCCGCCACCACCATCTACGGCGGCAGCCTGCACCTGTTCACCCAGGGCACCGGCGGCACGGTCCGCACCAACCGCTACAACGCCTCCACCAACACCTGGGCCGGCTGGACCACCGTCCCCGGCACCGCCGGAGCCACCTCCGCACCCGCCACCACCATCTACGGCGGCGACCTGCACCTGTTCACCCAGGGCACCGGCAACACCGTCCGCACCAACCGCTACAACCTCGACACCAACGCCTGGGCCGGCTGGGCCACGGTGCCCGGCACCGCCGGGGCCAGGTCCGCACCCGCCACCACCATCTACGGCGGCGACCTGCACCTGTTCACCCAGGGCACCGGCAACACCGTCCGCACCAACCGCTACAACCTCGGCACCGGCGACTGGGCCGGCTGGACCACCGTGCCCGGCCCCGCCGGGGCGCGCTCGGTGCCGGCGGTGGTCGTCTACGGCGGCGAGCTGCGGCTCTTCGTCCGTGCCGCGCAGCACCGGATCCACCAGGCGCGGTTCGGGCTGTAGCCCGTCCGGCGCGTTTCCCGGGCCGGGGAGGACCGATCGTTCCTCCCCGGCCCGCTGCGCGTTTCGGCGGCGCCCGTTCGGTGTGGCCAACCGTCGGGCTGTGGACAGCGTCCATCCGGGCCGGTCGTCTGCTAGGAAGTGGCCGGCCCGGGTTGTGGAGTCATCGGCGGTTGCCTATGGTTCTCGGTAACCGGTTTCTGAAACCGGTTACCGAGGAGCGTGCGGCGGAGCGAGGGAGTCCATGGGCAGCGATCGGCTGACGGTCCGGGAGATCGCCCGGCTGGCCGGGGTGTCGGTCGCCACCGTCTCCCGGGTGTCCAACGGCGTCGGTCAGGTGTCGGAGGAGACCCGGCGGCGGGTGCAGCGGGCCATCGAGGAGCACGGCTACCGTCCCGACCACCTCGGCCGGGCCCTCGCCGCCGGCCGGCACGGCGCGGTCGGCCTGGTGTTCCCCGGGCTGTCCGGCCCGTACTTCTCGGAGCTGATCCAGGGCTTCGAGGCCGAGGCGGTGCACACCCGCACCAGCGTGCACATCCTCTGCACCCACCTGCGCGACGACTCCGACGCCGAGGTCGTGGAGATGGCCCGCCGGGTCGACGGGCTGGCCGTCTTCGGCGGCACCGTCTCCCCCGACACGCTGCGGGAGCTGGCGAAACTCGTGCCCGTCGTGGTGCTCGCCGGCGAGGGGCCGCCCGGCATGCCGTCCGTACGCGCGGAGAACGTCGCCGCGGCGACGGCCCTGACGCGGCACCTGCTGGCCGACCACGGGCTGCGCGGGCTGGTCTTCGTCGGCGACCCGCGCAACTCGCCCGACGTCACCGGCCGGTGGGAGGGGTTCCGCGCCGCGCACCGGCAGCTCGGCCTGCCGGCGCCCCGCGCGCCGCTGCGGGTCGGCCTCGAACAGCACGACGGGGTGTTCGCCGCCGAGCAGCTGCTCAGCCGGGCGGCCCCGCCCCGGGGCGTGGTCTGCGCCAACGACGAGACCGCGCTCGGGATGCTCGTCGGGGCGGCGGCCCGGGGCGTGCGGGTGCCCGCCGACCTGGTCGTCACCGGCTTCGACGACATCCCGATGGCCGCGCTCGTCAGCCCGGCCCTGACCACCGTCCGGCAGCCGGTGCGCGAGCTGGCGGGGCGGACCGCGCGGCTGCTGCTGCGGGCCGCGGCCGGCGAGGCCGGAGGCCCCGACGCCGCCCTGGTGCTCCCGACCGACCTCGTCGTGCGGCGCAGCTGCGGCTGCCCCGCGCCCACCGGGGCCGGCACCGCCACCGCCCGCCGCCCCGCCACCGGGCACCGGCCCACCACCGACCACACCACCACCGAGCACGACCCCACGGCCGCCGGACGCCGTCCGGCGGCGGGTGCCCGCAGCACGCGGTGACCCGGCCGTGGCGACCCATCCCCTCAGGAGGCGCAATGAGGCACTGGAGACAGGCGACGGCGCTCGTGGCCGCGCTCGCGCTGGGCGTGACCGGCTGCGGCCGGGACGACGGCGGGCCGGGTCCCGGCGGGCCGGCGGCCGGCGGGGCGGTCGCCGAGGGCAAGGCCACCGGCGAGATCACGGTCTGGGCGATGGGTGCGGAGGGGGAGAAGCTGAAGGCCCTGGCCGACGACTTCACCCGGGACAACCCGGGGGCCAAGGTCACCGTCACCGCGTTCCCGTTCGACGCCGCCCACGACAAGCTCGCCACCGCGATCGCGGGCCGGCAGACGCCGGACGTGAGCATGATGGGCTCCACCTGGATGGGCGAGTTCGCCAAGACCGGGGCCCTGGACCCGACGCCCCCCGGGCTGTTCGACCGGGCCGCGTTCTTCCCGGGCGCGTGGGACACGACGGTGGTCGACGACACGTCCTACGGCGTCCCCTGGTACGTCGAGACGCGGCTGATCTACCACCGCACGGACCTCGCGGCGAAGGCCGGGGTCGGCAAGCCGGCCAACTGGCAGGAGCTGACCGCGTTCGCCAAGGGGCTCAAGCAGACCGGCGGGGCGAAGTGGGGCATCTCGCTGCAACCGGGTGGCACCGGCGCGTGGCAGTCGTTCCTGCCGTTCGCCTGGCAGGCGGGGGCCGACGTGCTGGCCGACGGGAAGTTCACCCTGGACACCCCGCAGATGCGCACGGCGCTGGAATACTACGCGTCGTTCTTCCGGCAGGGGCTCGCCCCGGGCCAGGTCGCGCCGGGCGCGCAGGAGAGCGGCTTCATCTCCGGCGACATCGGGGCGTTCGTCTCCGGCCCCTGGCACATGAGCATCCTGCGCGAGCAGGGCGGCGCGGCGCTGGAGGGCAAGTGGGACGTCGCCCCGATGCCCCGCGAGCAGGCCGGCACCTCGTTCATCGGCGGCGCGGACCTGGTGGTCTACCGGGACACCGACAACCGCGACACGGCCTGGAAGTTCGTCCGGTACCTCACCTCGCCGGCCGCCCAGCAGAAGCTCTACGACCTGGTGGGCAGCCTCCCGGCGGTGACGGCGACCTGGCAGTCGGGCAAGCTCGCCGACGACCCGCTGCTCAAGGCGTTCGGCGCGCAGCTCGCCGACGCCAAGTCGCCGCCGGCGATGGCCACCTGGGAGCAGGTCGCCGACGTCATCGACGACGGCATCGAGCGGGTGGTGCGGGGCGTGACCGACCCGGCCACCGCCACCCGGGAGATGCAGGCGAAGGCGTCGGCCATCGGCACCGGGAGCTGAGGTGGCGTCCGCCCTCGCGCGGCAGGCCGCCCCCACCGGCGGCGCGCGGCCCGGCCGGCGCGACGCCGGGTGGCCCGGCCGGCGTGGCGTCACCGGCAGGCGGCCCGGCCGGCGCGGTGTCACCCGTCGCCAGCGGGTCGCGGGGTGGGGCCTGGCGCTGCCGTTCCTGCTGATCTTCGCCGTGTTCATGGCGGGCCCCGTGCTGGCCTCGGCCGCCATGAGCTTCACCGACCTGCGCAGCGCCGACCTGCGGGACCCGCTCGCGGTCGATCCGGTGGGCGTGGACAACTACGTGCGGCTGCTCGGCGACGAGACGCTGCGGCGGGCCGCCGCCAACACGGCGTGGTTCGTGCTGCTCGGCGTGCCGCTGACGATGGTGCTGGGGCTGGCCGCGGCCGTCGCCCTCGACGCGGGGATCAGCCGGTTCCGCACGTTCTTCCGGGTCGGCTACTACCTGCCGGTGGTCACCAGCATCGTCGCCGTCGCCGTGGTCTGGCGGTTCCTGCTCGAACCCGACAGCGGGCTGGTCAACACCGCGCTCGCCCGCCTCGGCGTCGACGGCCCGGCGTGGCTGTCCGACACCCGCACGGCGCTGCCGTCGCTGGTGGTGATGGCGGCCTGGCGGAACATGGGCTTCCTGATGGTGGTCTTCCTCGCCGGCCTCCAGGCGATCCCCGGCGAGCTGCACGAGGCGGCGGCCATCGACGGCTGCGGGGCCTGGGCGCGGTTCCGGCACGTCACCCTGCCCCTGCTGCGGCCCACGCTGCTCTTCGGCGGGGTGGTGACCGGGATCGGCTACCTCCAGTTCTTCGAGGAGCCGTTCGTGATGACGGGCGGCGGGCCGCTCGACAGCACCCTGTCGGTGGCCTTCTACATCTACCAGCAGTTCGGCTTCGGCAACTACAGCTACGCGGCGGCGATCGCGTACGTGCTGTTCGTCGCCGTCGTCGGGCTCACCGCCGCGCAGTTCCGGCTGATGCGGTCGAAGACGTGAGGAGGACGCCGTGCCGACGACCGTGAGACGCAGACGGGGCCAGCCCTGGGTGTACGGGGTGCTGGCCGGCGGCCTCGTCGTCCTGGTCGGCCCGTTCGTGTGGATGCTGCTCGGCTCGGTCAAGCCGGACGCGGAGATCCGCCGGACGCCGCCGACCTGGCTGCCGGAGGCGCCCACGCTCGACAACTACCGGCACCTGTTCACCGAGCTGGACTTCCCGGCGTTCTTCCTCAACAGCGTCCTGGTGGCCGGCGCCGTCACCGTGGGCAACCTCGTGTTCTGCTCGATGCTCGGCTACGCCCTGGCGAAGCTGGAGTTCCCCGGCCGGCGCGTGGTGTTCGCGCTGGTGCTCGGGATGCTGATGGTGCCGGGCATGGTCACCTTCGTGCCGCTGTTCATGCTCGTGAGCCGGCTGGGGCTGGTGGACAGCTACGCCGGGCTGATCCTGCCGTGGCTGGCCAGCCCCTTCGGGGTGTTCCTGATGCGCCAGTTCATCACCGGGCTGCCCGACGACCTGATCCAGGCGGCCCGGGTCGACGGCGCGGGCGAGCTGCGGATCTTCGCCCGGGTCGTGCTGCCGCTGTGCGGGCCGGCCCTGGCCACCCTCGGCATCCTGACGTTCCTGTCGTCGTGGAACAACTTCCTCTGGCCGCTGGTCGTCGCGCAGTCGGAGGACCGGTACACCCTGCCGGTGGCGCTCGCCCTGTACGCCATCGGCGAGAACAACACCCGCTACGGGCTGCTGATGGCGGGCTCGGTGGCCGTCATCGTGCCGGTCCTGCTGGTGTTCGTCGCGCTGCAACGGCACTTCGTCCGGGGCATCGCCACGACCGGCCTGAAGTGAGCCCGCCCGAACCGCCCGAGAGACATGACCGCAAGTGACCGACCGGCCTCAGGTGAGGAGTCTCCCCGTGCGATCAAGGTCCCATCCGTTCCGCGCCGCGACGGTGCTGCTGGCCCTCGGGCTGACCGCCGCCGTCGCCCCGCCGGCCGCGGCCGCGCCGCCGACAGCCGCGCCCGCCGGGTCCCCGGCCGCCACGCTGCGGCAGTACGCCGCCGACACCTGGCGGTCGATGGCCGCCATGGTCGACCCGGGCACCGGGCTGGCGGCCGACAACGTCGGCGGCGACCTCGACCCGGCCGACCGCGCCGGGTACACGTCGCCGACCAACGTCGGCGCGTACCTGTGGAGCACCGTGGCGGCCCGGGAGACCGGCCTGGTCAGCGCCGACCAGGCCCGCGACCGCATCGCCCGCACCCTCGCCACGCTGGGCCGGCTGGAGGTCCACGAGCCGTCCGGCATGTACTACAACTGGTACGACCCGGCGACCGGGGCGAAGCTGACCACCTGGCCGGTCGACGGCAGCGCCGTGCACCCGTTCCTGTCCAGCGTGGACAACGGCTGGCTCGCCACGGCGCTGACGGTGGTGCGGCAGGCGGTGCCGGAGCTGGCGGGCCGCGCCGACGCGCTGCTGCGCCGGATGGACTTCGGCTACTACTACGACCCGGCGCAGCGGCAGATCCGCGGCGGCTTCTGGGTCGAGCCGCCGCCGGGCTGCTCGCTGGCCGGCAACTACCGCACCGGGCCGGACGTGTTCTACACCTGCCACCACTACGGCGCGTTCAACACGGAGCCGCGCATCGCCAGCTACCTCGGCATCGCGGCCGGGCAGATCCCGCCGGAGCACTACTTCGGCACCTACCGCACGTTCGACCCGGAGGGCTGCGACTGGGCGTGGACGGAGCAGCGGGCCGTCGGCCAGTGGCGCACGTACCTGGGCGTGCGGGTGTTCGAGGGCGCCTACCGCTACCGGGGGTTGCAGCTCGTGCCGAGCTGGGGCGGGTCGATGTTCGAGGCGCTGATGGTGCCGCTGTTCGTGCCCGAGGAGCGGTGGGGCCCGCGTAGCTGGGCGGTCAACCACCCGGCGTACGTGCGGGCGCAGATCGAGCACGGGCTGCGGGAGGCCGGCTACGGCTACTGGGGCTTCTCCCCCGCCAACGACCCCGACGGCGGCTACCGGGAGTACGGCGTGGACCAGCTCGGCATGGACGGGCCGGGCTACACCTCCGACCAGGAGCGCACCTCGGTCGACCCCGGGTACGGCGAGTGCCGGCCCGCCCAGCCGCCGCCGTCGGGCTACGGCCGGGGCGTGGTCACCCCGCACGCGTCCTTCCTGGCGCTGCGCTACGCGCCGGACGACGCCCTGCGCAACCTGGCGAACCTGCGGCGGGACTTCGACGCGTACGGGCCGGGCGGGTTCTACGACTCGGTCGACGTGACCACCGGGCGGGTGTCGAAGCGCTACCTGGCGCTGGACCAGGGCATGGCGATGGCGGCGCTGGGCAACGCCCTGGCCCACGACGTGCTGCGCCGGCCGTTCGCGCAGGGGCCGATGCAGCAGCGGGTCGCGCCGCTGATGCGGATGGAGGAGTTCTCCCTCCCGCGCGGTGGGGCGCAGCGGTGACGGGCCGCCACGAGGCCGCGGGCCACGAGGCCGCGGGCCGCCACGAGGCCGCGGGCCACGAGGCCGCGGGCCGCCACGAGGCCGCGGGCCACCGCGGCGCGGGCCGCGAGGCCGGCGGGGACCACGACGCGGGCACCGTCCCGGCCGCCGGCGACGACGCCCGGGGCGACTGGACGCGGCGCATCGCGCGGCGCAGCGACGAGCAGGGGGCGACGGGCGGCATCCCGGACCTGCCGCCGCCGGCCGGGCTGACGGCGGTCGCCGGGGTGGGCCACGTGCGGCTGTCCTGGTCGCCGGTGCCCGACGCCGTCGGCTACCTGGTGCACCGGGCCCCGCTGCGCGACGGGCGGCCCGCCGGCCCGTTCGCCCCGGTCGACCACCAGGGCGGCGACGTGCTCGCCGTGCCCGACACCTGGTACGTCGACACCACCGGCGAGCCCGGCCGGCCCTACGCGTACGCCGTGGCCGCCGTGCCCGAGGTGACCGTCACCGGCGAGCTGGGCGACCCGGTCGTCGCCGCCGCGCCGCCGGCCGCCGGCGGCCCGCCGCCGACGGTGGACGTGCGCGTCGACGCCGCCGCGCCGGGCACGCCGCTGCACCGTCCCTGGCAGCCGATGATCGGCAGCGAGCGGCTGTCGCAGCTGCTGTGCGCCGACACCAGCGGCGGCCGGGAGATCGGGGCGGAGCTGCTGGCGGCGCTGCGCCGGGTCCGCGCGGAGGTGGGCGTCGAGGCCGTGCGGGCGCACGCGATCCTGCACGACGACCTGGGCGTCTACCGGGAGGTCGACGGCCGGCCGGTGCACGACTTCACCCGCGTGGACCGCGTCTACGACCTGCTGCTCTCGGCCGGGCTGCGGCCGGTCGTGGAGATCGGCTTCATGCCCCGCGACCTGGCCCGCGACCCGGAGCGGACGGTGTTCGCCTACCGGGGGGTCATCTCGCCGCCGAAGGACTGGGACCGCTGGGCGGAGCTGGTCCGCGCGCTCGTCGCGCACCTGCTCGACCGGTACGGCGAGGCGGTGCTCGGCTGGGACATCGAGGTGTGGAACGAGGCGAACCTGGAGGTGTTCTGGGCCGGCACCCGCGAGGAGTGGATGCGGCTATACGAGGTCACCGCCCGCGCGGTCAAGGACGTCGACGACCGCATCGCGGTGGGCGGGCCGTCGTCGGCCGCCGCCGGCTGGGTCGACGCCCTGCTGGAACACGCCAGTCGCACGGGCGCGCCGGTCGACTTCGTCTCCACCCACACGTACGGCAGCCCGCCGCTGGACCTGCGGCCCACCCTGCGCCGGCTCGGCTTCCCGCACGCCCGGCTGCTGTGGACGGAGTGGGGCGTCACGCCCACCCACTTCCACCCGGTCAACGACGGCGCGTCGGCGGCCACGTTCCTGCTCGGCGGCATGCGGTCGGCCGCCGGGCGGGTCGACGCCCTCTCCTACTGGGTGGCCAGCGACCACTTCGAGGAGCTGGGCCGGCCGCCCCGGCTGCTGCACGGCGGGTTCGGCCTGATCACCGTCGGCGGCATCGCCAAGCCCCGTTACCACGCCCTGCGGATGCTCGCCCGGCTCGGCGACACGGAACTGCCGGTGCGGGCGTCCGGCGACGGCGCGGACGGCCTGGTGCAGGCGTGGGCGAGCCGGCACGCCGACGGCGGCCTCGCCGTGCTGGTCTGGGTGTCGACGCTCGACCAGTCGAAGCGCGACGGCGACCCGGCGCTGGCCCGCCGGGTCCGGTTGAGCGTGGCCGGCGGGCCGGGCGGCGGCGTGACGGTGACCCGGCTCGACCGCGAGCACGGCGACGTCACCACCCTCGCGGGCCGGCTCGGCGTCGGCGACTGGCCGACCGACGGGCAGTGGGACGCGCTGCGGGCCGCCGACACGCTGCCGGCGGAGCCCGTCGAGCCGGCCGTGGCCGGCGGGGTGACGACGGTGGAGCTGCTGGTGCCCCAGCCGGGCGTCGTGCTCGTCGAGTTCGCGCCGCCTGAGCAGACGGGCTGAGCCGTCCGCCCGTGGCCTCGGGCTGAGGCGGCCGAGCCGTCGACCCGCGACGCCGGGCCGAGGCGGGCCGGGCCGGCGGCTTGGGGGCGGGGCGGGGTCACACGGCGAGCGCGGCCCGGACGGCGTGCTCGGCGGCGGCCCCGCCGTCGCCGGTCGAGGTGACCCGGCCGGACTCCAGCACGTAGTAGCGCTGGGCGACCCGCAGGGCGAAGCCGAGGTGCTGCTCCACGAGGAGCACCTGGATGCCGGCGCGGGCGGTCAGCTCGACGACGCGGTCCTGGATCTCGGCGACCACCGAGGGCTGGATGCCCTCGGTGGGCTCGTCGAGCAGCAGCAGCTTCGGCCGGGTGACCAGCGCCCGGGCGATGGCGAGCTGCTGGCGTTGGCCGCCGGAGAGCAGCCCGGCCCGGCGGCGCAGCAGCGGGCGCAGCGCCGGGAACAGGTCGAGCGCCTCGGCGGTGGCCGCCGCGCCGTCGCGCCGGCCGTCGGCGACCAGCCGCAGGTTCTCCCCCGCCGTCAGGTGCGGGAAGCACTGCTGGCCCTGCGGCACGTACGCCATGCCGCGGGCGACCCGCTGGTGCGGGGCGAGCCGGGTGACGTCCTCCCCGGCCAGCTCGACGGTGCCGGCGCGGGGCCGCAGCAGGCCCACCGCGACCCGCAGCAGGGTGCTCTTGCCGGCCCCGTTGTGGCCCAGCACGGCGGCGACGCCGTCGGCGGGCACGGCGAGGTCCACGCCGTGCAGCACCTCGCTGCGTCCGTACCCGGCGCGCACGCCGCGCAGTGTCAACATCACGCCTCCGTGGGAGCGTCGACGGGGTGGCCGAGGTAGACCTCCTGCACCCGGGGGTCGGCCTGGACCTGGGCGACGGTGCCCTCGCTGAGCACGCGCCCGGCGTGCAGCACGGTCACGGTGCGGGCGAAGCGGCGCAGGAAGTCCATGTCGTGTTCGATGACCACGACGGTGCGGTCCCGGCTGACGGTCTCCAGCAGGGCGCCGGTGGCGTCGCGCTCGTCGTGGCTCATCCCGGCGACGGGCTCGTCCAGCAGCAGCAGCCGGGCGTCGGAGACGAGCAGCATGCCGATCTCCAGCCACTGCTTCTGCCCGTGGGCGAGGGTGCCGGCGAGGTGGTCGGCCCGGTCGGCGAGGCCGATGGTGTCGAGGGCGGCGACGACCTCGTCGGGCAGCCGCCGCCGGCGGCGGGCCAACGCCCACCAGCTCCGCCCGGCCCCGGCGGCGATGTCGAGGTTCTGCGCGACGGTCAGCTCCTCGAACACGGCGGCGGTCTGGAAGGTGCGGCCCACGCCGAGCCGGGCGATGCGGTGCACGTCCCGGCCGAGCAGCTCCCGGTCGCCGAAGCGGACCGAGCCGGTGGCCCGGACCAGCCCGGTGACGGCGTCGACGAGGGTGGTCTTGCCGGCCCCGTTGGGCCCGATGAGGAAGCGCAGGTCACCGGCGGGCACGTCCAGGTCGACGCCGTCGACGGCGGTGAAGCCGTCGAAGCTGACCCGCAGGCCCCGCACGCACAGGCCGTCGGTTCGTTCGTCGGTCATGCCGCCGGCGCCTCCGTCCGGGTCCGGCCGCTGCGGGCGGGTGGGATGCGCCGCCACCAGGGCGGCCGGTCGGCTGCCGCGCGCCGGGTGCGTCGCAGCGCCCACAGCGACGCCAGGCCGCCGGGCAGGAACGCGACCACCAGCACGAACAACAGCCCTTGCAGGTACGTCCAGGTGCCCGGGAACCGCTCGGACAGCGCGGTACGCGCCCAGGCCACCGCCACCGCGCCGAGCACCGGGCCGAGCAGGGTGGCCCGGCCGCCGACGGCGACGCCGATGACGAACTCGATGGACGGCACGATGCCGATCAGGGCGGGCGAGATGATGCCGACGGCGGGGACGAACAGCGCCCCGGCGAGCCCGGCCATCCCGGCGGCCACCACGTAGGCGACGACCTTGACGGTGGCCGGGTCGTAGCCGAGGAAGCGGACCCGTTCCTCGCCGTCGCGCACGGCCACCAGCAGCTCGCCGTAGCGGCTCTCAATGAGCTGGCGGGCCAGCGCGAGCAGCCCCAGCAGGGCGGCGGCGATCAGGAAGTAGACGGTGCGCTGGTTGACCGGGTCGTCGAGGTCGTAGCCGAAGAAGCCCTGGATGTCGGTCAGGCCGTTGGTGCCGCCGGTGGTGCCCTGCTGGCCGACCAGCAGGATCACCATCGCGGCGGCGAGGGCCTGGCTGAGGATGGCGAAGTAGGCGCCCCGCACCCGGCGGCGGAAGACCAGCGAGCCGAGCCCGAAGGCGACGACCATGGGCAGCAGCACGGTGGCGGGCAGGGCGAACCAGGGGCTCGCGAACGGCCGCCACCACCACGGCAGCTCGTCGAGCTGCCCGTACAGCTGCATGAAGTCGGGCAGCGCGCCGGGGCCCGCGTCGGCGAGCTTGAGGTGCATGGCCATCGCGTAGCCGCCGAGGCCGAAGAAGACGCCCTGGCCGAGGGTGAGCATGCCGCCGCGGCCCCAGGCGATGCCGATGCCGACGGCGACCATCGCGACGCAGAGGTATTTGGCCAGCAGCGCCAGCCGGAAGTCCGACAGCAGCAGGGGGGCCGCGCCGTACAGCAGCGCCGCGCCGGCGGCGAAGCCGAGCGCCGCGCGGGCCCGGCCGCCGGTGCGGCGGGCGGGCGGCGGCGGTGCCGGTGCGGCGGGCTCGTCGGCGGCGGTGGCCGGGCCGGTCACGGTGGTCATGCGAGGCTCCTGGTACGCAGGGTGAACAGGCCCTGTGGCCGCCACTGGAGGAACGCGACGATCGCCACGAAGACGATCACCTTGGCGACGCTGAGGGTGGTGAGGTATTCACCGGTGGCCTGGAGCACGCCGAGGGCGAAGGCGACGATCACGCTGCCCTTGAGCTGGCCGATCCCGCCGACCACGACCACCAGGAAGGCGTCGATGATGAGGTTGGTGCCCATCGTCGGGCCGATCGGCCCGAGCAGGGTCAGCGCCACCCCGGCGACGCCCGCCAGGCCGGAGCCGACGAAGAAGGTGGTGCGGTCGACCCGGGCGGTGGCGATGCCGGAGACGGCGGCGAGGTCGCGGTTCTGCACGACGGCGCGGATGCGGCGGCCCAGCGGGGTGAGCCGCAGGGCGAGGGTCAGCGCCACCACGGCCGCCACGGCGAGGCCGAGGATGAACAGCCGGTTGTTGGCGACGGTGACGCCGCCGGGCAGCGCCACGTTGCCGGTGAGCAGCGCGGGCGCGCGGGTCTGCACGTTGGGGCTGCCGAAGATGTCCCGGGCCGCCTGCTGGAGCATCAGCGACACGCCCCAGGTGACGAGCAGGGTGTCCAGGGGCCGGGCGTAGAGGCGGCGGATGAGCAGCACCTCCAGCAGCACCCCCAGCGCGCCGGCCACCGCGAAGGCGACGGGCAGGGCGACCAGCAGCGACCACCCGGCCGAGGTGATCGTCTGCTGGAGCACGTAGGTGGTGTAGGCGCCGGCCATGATGAACTCGCCGTGGGCCATGTTGATGACGTTCATCTGGCCGAAGGTGAGCGCGAGCCCGAGCGCGACGAGCAGCAGGACCGCGCCGATGCTGACGCCGGTGAAGAGCTGTCCGAACAGGACTGTCACGGTTGCTCCGAGGAGGGGTGGGGCCCGGGCGGCGCGGGCCGCCCGGGCCGGGTGGTCAGCTCAGGCCGGTCGCCCAGGGGTAGCTCTTGAGGTACGGGTCGGGCTTGATCGGCTGGCCGGAGTTCCACACCTCGGTGATCAGCCCGTCCGCGCCGACCTTGCCGATCCGGGCGGTCTTGGCGATGTGCTGCGTCGGGCCGTCCACGGTGACCAGGCCCTCGGGCGCCTCGTAGGTGATGCCGCCGGCGGCGGTGCGGACCTTCTCCACCTCGAAGGAGCCGGCCTTGGTGACCATCTCCTTCCACAGGTACACGGCCACGTACGCGGCCTCCATCGGGTCGCTGGTGGGCTTGTCCGCGCCGTACTTCGCCTTGTAGGCGGCAACGAACTTCGCGTTCGCCCCGCCCGGCGTGGTCTGGTAGTAGTTCCAGGCGGTGAGCTGGTCCTTGAGATATTGCGTGCCGATGCCCTTGACCTCCTCCTCGGCGATCGACACGGACACCACGGGCATGCTCGTCGCGTTGAGCCCGGCCGACGTGTATTCCTTGAAGAACGCCACGTTGCTGTCGCCGTTGAGGGTGTTGAACACCGCGTCGGCCTTCGCCGACTTCACCTTGTTGACGATGGTGCCGAACTCGGTGGAGCCGAGCGGGGCGTAGTCCTCGCCGAGGACGGTCATCCCGTTGGCCTTCGCGTACGCCTTGATGATCTTGTTGGCGGTGCGGGGGAAGACGTAGTCGCTGCCCACGAGGTAGACCGACTTCTTGCCCTGCGCCTTGAGGTAGTCCAGGCCGGGGACGATCTGCTGGTTGGTCGTCGCCCCGGTGTAGAAGATGTACGGCGACTGCTCCAGGCCCTCGTACTGCACCGGATAGAACAGCAGCGCCTTGTTCTTCTCGAACACCGGCTTGACGGCCTTGCGGCTGGCGGAGGTCCAGCAGCCGAAGACGGCGGCGACGCGGTCCTCGGAGATGAGCTTCTCGGCCTTCTCGGCGAAGGTCGGCCAGTCCGACGCGCCGTCCTCGCCGACCGGCACGATCTTCTTGCCCAGGACGCCGCCGGCCGCGTTGATCTCCTCCACGGCGAGCATGATCGAGTCGCGGACGGTGACCTCGCTGATGGCCATGGTGCCGGAGAGCGAGTTGAGCAGGCCCACCTTGACGGTGTCGCCCGAGACGTCGGCGCTGACGCCCTTGCCCGACGTGCTGTCGGAGGTCTTGCTGCCGCACGCGGCCAGCGCGGCCGCGACGACGAAGGCCATGGTGCCGGCCAGGATGCGGCGGCCCCGGAACAGTGACATGCAATCTCCCCTGCGGTATGCGTGGAGCGACGACCACCGGCCCTGCCGGGCCGGGCTGCATTGCCATTGGTGATTGGTGAAGCGGTGCGGTCACGGGTGTCGCGTCGGGCGGAAAGACCGGCCGGCGGGTGGGACGCCGGCACACCATCCGCAGTGGACTTCGGGCAGGGCAAAGCCTCGACTCGATTCGTTGCGGCCACGTTTCCCGGCCCTTAATTGCCTGTTTCCCGAACGGCCGGTAAGGCCAGCTCAGTGGGGGAAAGCAGCGAAAGCCGCCACCATCTCCGGAGGACTCACGGATAATGGGGACGGCCCACGACAGACATTCGGAAGAACGGTCGCCCCAGCGCCGGAATCGCATTTCGACTAATCGGGCGGCGAGCCAGTTACTTCCTGCGTGAAGGATTTTAGCGGGCTCCCCCGGCCGGCTGTCAAGCGCCCCTACAGCTCCGCCAGCACCGCGAAGTCGAGCCCGTCGGCCTCGGCCAGGTAGATCCGCTGGCGCACGTGCCGCCCGCGCAGCCGCAGCTCCCCCCGTGGCCCCTGGTAGGACACCGCGTCGGCGGCGGCCCCGATCGCCCGCACGTCCAGCGTGCGGGCCCGCGCGATCAGCGCCGCCAGCAGCATCACACCCTCGTAGCAGGACTCCCCCAGGCTGCCCAGCGGCGGCGCCTCCACCCCGAACCGGCGGGCGAACGCGCCGTGGAAGTCGAGGTTCTCCCGGGTGACCAGGCCGGCGAAGAACCCGGCCGTGCTGTACAACCGGCGGGTCGCGCCCGCCCCGCTGGCCAGCAGCATGTTCTCGTCCATCAGGGTGCTCAGCCGCAGGCAGCGCTGGTCCAGCCCGCTGCGGGCGAACGCCCGGTTGAACCGCACCGCGTCCGCGCCGACCAGCAGCATCAGCACCCCGTCCGCCTCGGACTGCTCGACGGCGCGCAGGACGGGACCGAAGTCGTGGACGCCCAACGGCAGGAACCGCTGCCCGCACACCCGCGCCCCGCTGCGCAGGGCGTACCGCTGGGCGGCGCGGGCCGTGCGGCGCGGCCACACGTAGTCGTTGCCCACCACGTACCACCGGCGCACGCCCTGCTCACGGGCCAGCAGCCGCATCGCCGGCCAGAGCTGCGCGTCGGGCGTCTCGCTGGTGAGGAAGACCCCCTCGGTGCGCTCGCCGCCCTCGTAGAGCGCGGTGTAGACGTACGGCACCCGGTGCGCGACGCGCGGGGCCACCGCCTGCCGCACCGACGAGATGTGCCAGCCGGTCACCCCCTGCACCGCGCCGGTCGACACCAGCGCCTCCACCTCGGCGGCCACCTCGGCCGGCGGTGCGCCGCCGTCGACGGGCACCAGCCGCAGCTCGCGGCCGAGCACCCCGCCGGCACGGTTGATCTCCTCCACCGCGAGCTGGGCGCAGAGCTCACAGGTCGGGCCGAACATCCCGGCGGGCCCCCGCATCGGGTAGACCAGCGCGACGCTGACCACCGACCGGTCCACGGTGAGCCAGGGCGCGGGAAGGTGGAGCGTCTGCCCCGGCTGGGGATGCGGCGCACCAGCCGAACGCCCTGCCGGCACGGACATGACGACATGATTGCCGCCGGCCGGTGCCCACACCAGACCCGGTCACGATGCGGGACCTTTTCGGTACGATGGCAGCCCCACCGAACGGGGGAGGGTCATGCCCGAGGTGCCCGCGACGCCCGTCGATCTGCTGCGTGTGCTGACCCGTGCCGAGCGGCTGCTCGCGCGGCGGGTCGGCGGTGTCCTGGCCGCCGAGGGCCTCACCGTCGAGGCCTGGCGGGTGCTGTGCCTGCTCGCCGACGGGCAGGGGCACCCGATGAGCGAGGTCGCCGCCGAGGAGTCCCTGCCGCCGGGGACGCTGACCAAGCTGGTCGACCAGCTCGTCGACCAGAACCTGGTCTACCGGCGGATCGACCCGCACGACCGGCGGCGCATCCGCGCGTACCTGACCGCCCGGGGCCGCCGCGAGCAGGAACGCGTCGACGCCCTGGTCCGGGCGGACCTGGCCGACCTGATCACCGGCGACGACGCCGACCTGGCCGGGGCGCTCGCCGCGCTGGCCGACCGGCTGGGCGCCGGCCGCCCGGTCGGCGCGGCGGCCGGGGCCCGCGTCCGCGTCGCGGCCCGCTGACGCCCGGAGCCGCCGCCCCGGGCCGGACACACCGCGCCGGTGCGCTCAGGCCGGGGTGAGCCGCTCGCGCAGGGTGTGCGCGTCGGCGGCGGTGGCGGTGAGCAGCGCCGCCGGGCCGCCGGCCAGCGGCAGCCAGGCCACCGCGCCGCCGTCGCCCGCCGGCCGCGCCCGGGGGACGGGCAGGCCGCCCGGCGGCAACCCGACGCCGGGCGCCGCCCCGAGACCCGGCTGCGCGGCGGGGCCCGGCGGGACGTCGGGGCCCACCAGCAGCAGCGAGCCCGTCGCCGGGGCCCCGCCGAGCACGGCGGCCCCCGCCCAGCCGGGCGCGGACGGGCCCACCGCCGTCGACTGGCGCAGCAGCGGCCGGCCGCCGTGGTCGACCGACGTGCGCACGACGGCGTCGCCCGGCGACTCGCCGTACCGGCCGCAGATCAGCTCGTCGCGCCAGGTCAGCCGGGCCCCGGCGGCCAGCTCGACCCGCGCCTCGGCGACGTGGTCGCAGCCGGCCGCCGCGACGAGCTGCTCCGGCAGCCAGTGCAGGGCGGCCCCGGCGTGCACCACCGCGTGCACCCGCATCCGGGACGCCGCCGCGCCGGGGCGGCCGGGCAGCGCCACCGAGGCGGCGACGCTGCCGACGCGCAGCGCCGCCCCGGGGCCCACCTCCACCTCCAGCAGCAGGTCGTCGCCGCCGAGCGGGCCCGCCGCGCCGCCCACCACGTACACCGTGGCGACCCCGCCCTCGGCGGTGGTGGACCGCAGCAGCAGCGGCGACTCGCCGCGCAGCTCCGTGAGGCGCGTGCCGCCGCGGCCGTCGGCCCGCGCCACCACCCGGGCCCGCGCGCGCATCAGGCGACGGCCACGGCGGCCCGGTGGTGGGCCAGCTCGTGCCGGATCCACCCGGCCACCCGGGTCGCCTCCGGGTCGCCGACGATGGACAGGAAGACCGTCGGCAGGTCGCCGCGCCGGGCCCGCGCGTCGCGGTCCATCACGTCGAGGTCCGCGCCGACCATCGGCGCGAGGTCCGTCTTGTTGATCACCAGGAGGTCGGCGGCGGTGACCCCGGGCCCGCCCTTACGCGGCACCTTGTCGCCGCCGGCCACGTCGACCACGAAGATCTGCCGGTCGATCAGGCCCCGGCTGAACGTGGCCGTCAGGTTGTCCCCGCCGCTCTCCACCAGCACCAGGTCCAGCGGGCCGACCGCGTCGCACAGCTCGTCGATCGCGTCGAGGTTCGCACCGATGTCGTCGCGGATCGCCGTGTGCGGGCAGCAGCCCGTCTCCACCGCCCGGATCCGGGCCGGGTCGAGCACCCCGGCCCGGCGCAGGAAGTCCGCGTCCTCGGTGGTGTAGATGTCGTTGGTGACCACGCCGAGGCGCAGCTCGGTGGCGAACGCCCGGCACAGCGCGGCGACCAGGGCGGTCTTGCCCGAGCCGACCGGCCCGCCGATGCCGATGCGCAGCGGCCGGGCGGCCGGCGGCAGCGGGGCGTGCGGGTCGACCCCGGGCTCGGGGTGGGTGTGGGGAACGTCCTCGTCGTGCGACGAGGTCACGGGAACGGATTCAGGACGCAAAGAGACGCACCTCCCAGGTGGTGTGGACTTCGGCATGGATGTCGGTGAGGGGGGCCGCGCCGTCCGGCAGCCACTCCGGCGGCCCGTCGGCGGCGGCCGCCGCCCGCGCCGCCGTGGCGTCGACGTCGGCCGTCAGGTCGGCGAGCAGCCCGTGCACGCGGTACGGGTCGAGGCCGAGCAGCCGCACCGCCGCGCTCGCCGGGCCGGTCACCGACCCGTACGCGGCGGCGGTCGCCAGCTCGGCCGGGTCGAGGCCGGCGGCCGACCCGACCAGCCCGAGCACCAGCGGCTGGTGCGGCCCGGTCGGGTCGGCGGGCAGGGCGGCGAACGGCCCGCCCGGCCACAGCGACCGCCCGGCCCGCAGCAGGGCCCGGCCCTGCCGGCGGGAGACCGCGCGCAGCGCCGGGGCGGCCGTGCGGGCGTCCAGCTCGACGTCGAGCCGGGCCAGCGCGGGGCCGGGGTCACCGGCCGCCGCCGCCCGGTGCGCCGCCACCGCGAACGCGGCGGCGACCAGCCCGCCGGTGGCCAGCCGGCCGACCAGGAAGCCGCGCAGCGACGCCAGGTCGGTGACCAGCCCGACGGCGACGGCGGCCTCCAGCCCGGCGGAGTGGGCGTGCGCGCCGGCCGGGAACCGCCCGTCGGCGAGCAGCAGCAGCATGCTCGTCATCGTCGTCAGAACAGGTGGTAGAGCTGGGCCATCGGCAGCTCCGACACCGGGTCCGGCTCGACCACCTCGCCGTCGATGCGGACGGTGAAGGTGTCCGGGTCGACCTCGATGCGCGGCATGGCCCCGTTCTCGGGCAGGTCGGCCTTGCCCCGCGACCGCACGTCCGCGACGGGGACCAGCGGCCGGCGCACGTCGAGGCGCAGCCCGGCCTCCAGCGCCGCCGGGGCCACGAACGCGACGCTGGTCGCCGCCGCCGCGACGCCGTGCGCGCCGAACATCGGCCGGGGCAGCACCGGCTGCGGCGTCGGGATCGACGCGTTCGCGTCACCCATCTGCGCGTACGCGATCATGCCGCCCTTGAGCACCAGGTGCGGGCGTACGCCGAAGAACGCCGGGTCCCACAGCACCAGGTCGGCGAGCTTGCCCGGCTCCACCGACCCGATCTCGCGTTCCAGGCCGTTGGCCATCGCCGCGCAGACGGTGTACTTCGCCACGTAGCGGCGGGCCCGGTGGTTGTCGGCGCGCCCGTCGCCGGGCAGCGCGCCCACCCGCCGCTTCATCACGTGGGCGCTCTGCCAGGTGCGGGTGATCACCTCGCCGATCCGCCCCATCGCCTGCGAGTCGGAGCCGATGATGGAGATCGCGCCGAGGTCGTGCAGCAGGTCCTCGGCGGCCATCGTCGACGGGCGGATGCGGCTCTCGGCGAACGCGAGGTCCTCCGGCACCGCCGGGTTGAGGTGGTGGCAGACCATCAGCATGTCGAGGTGCTCGGCGAGGGTGTTGCGGGTGTACGGGCGGGTCGGGTTCGTCGACGACGGCAGCACGTTCGGCTCGCTGGCGACGGTGATGATGTCCGGCGCGTGGCCGCCGCCCGCCCCCTCCGTGTGGTACGAGTGGATCGCCCGGCCGGCGATCGCGCGCAGCGTGTCGGCGACGAACCCGGCCTCGTTGAGGGTGTCGGTGTGGATGGAGACCTGCACGCCGGAGGCGTCGGCCACCCGCAGGCAGGCGTCGATCGCCGCCGGGGTGGTCCCCCAGTCCTCGTGCAGCTTGAAGCCGCCCGCGCCGGCCCGCAACTGCTCCCACATCGCCTCCTCGGAGACGGTGTTGCCCTTGCCGAGCAGCAGCACGTTCACCGGGAACGCGTCGAGCGCCTCGTGCATCCGGGCCAGGTGCCAGGCGTTCGGGGTGACCGTGGTGGCGCGGGTGCCCTCGGCCGGGCCGGTGCCCCCGCCCACGAGGGTGGTGACGCCGCTGGCCAGCGCCTCGTGCACGAGCTGCGGGCAGATGAAGTGCACGTGGGTGTCGACGGCCCCGGCGGTGAGGATACGCCCGTTGCCGGCGATCACCTCGGTCGCCGGGCCGATCACCAGGTCCGGGTGGACGCCCGGCATCGTGTCCGGGTTGCCGGCCCGGCCGAGCGCGACGATGCGGCCGTCGCGCAGCCCCACGTCGGCCTTGACCACGCCCCAGTGGTCGAGCACCACCGCGCCGGTGATCACCGTGTCGAGGGCGCCCTCGGCGCGGGTGGCCCGGGACTGGCCCATCGACTCCCGGATCACCTTGCCGCCGCCGAAGACCATCTCGTCGCCGCCGACGCAGTGGTCGGCCTCCACCTCGATGAGCAGGTCGGTGTCGGCGAGCCGGATCCGGTCGCCCGTGGTGGGCCCGTATAGGTCGAGGTAGCGCCGCCGGTCGAGTTCGCTCACCGGTCCGACCCCCCGTCCGCCCGGTCGACGACGCCCGGGCCCGCGCCGAGCGGGCCGGCGACCTCGCCGCGCAGGCCGGCGACGATGCGCGCGCCGCCCAGCGGCACCAGCTCCACCCGGCGGCTGACCCCCGGCTCGAACCGCACGGACGTCCCGGCGGGCACCGCGAGCCGCTGGCCGTACGCGGCGGCGCGGTCGAAGCGCAGGCCGGGGTTGGCCTCGGCGAAGTGGTAGTGCGAGCCGACCTGCACCGGCCGGTCGGCGGTGTTGACCACCAGCAGGGTGGTCACCGGCAGGCCGGCGTTGATCTCGACCGGGCCGTCGCCGGGCAGCACCTCCCCGGGGATCACGGGATCGGGTGGTGCACCGTCACCAACTTGGTGCCGTCCGGGAACGTCGCCTCCACCTGCACCTCCTTCAGCAGCTCGGGGACCCCGTCGAGGACGTCGTCGCGGGTGAGCACGCCGCGACCGGCCGACATCAGGTCCACGACCGACCGGCCGTCGCGCGCGCCCTCCAGCAGGAAGGCGGTGACGATGGCGACGGCTTCGGGATAGTTGAGGCGCAGGCCGCGTTCGCGGCGGCGGCGGGCGACGTCCGCCGCGACGTGCACGAGCAGGCGATCCTGCTCGTGGGGGCTGAGGAACACGGAAACCTCCGGGCGGTCCGGCGTGCACGCTCCCGCCGTCGCGGCGCGCGTCGACGGGCGCCGGACGAGAGGGGGTCACACGTGACCGCCGCCGGCCGTCGGCGGTTCGCCCCGGGACCCCACCGGCCCCGGCCCGATCCTACGGCCGCGCAGCGGTGTGGGGGCTGGGAACGGACCGCACCGCCAACCGCTGACCAGACCGTAGAGGATCGCCCGGACGGTGGCAACGGCCGTCCCGGCGATGCGGCGCGGGTCACCGCGGCCCGGTCCCCTCGGCCACCGGCCCGCCGCCGCCACGGTCACGAACGGGACAGCGGGCGGCAAAGCGGGCACGTATCCTCTCGTTCTCCGGCCGATCGACGGGGCGGGCGCGGGCGACCTGACCCGGAGGGCAGCGACCGGGAAGGCAGGGATCGGGAGGTGGGGATGCGGCGGACGAGCGGCGGGCGGCCCGGCCGGGCCGGGCGGCAACGACGGTCCTTCCTCGTCGGCGGGGCGCTGCTCGGGGCCGCCGTCGTCATGCTGCTGGCCGCGTGGCGCAGCACCGGCTTCCTCAGCGACCTGCTGCTCAACCTCGGCGCGAGCGTGGTGCTCGCCGCGATCTCCTACGTGGTCTTCGACCCGCTCTTCGAGGAGGCCCGCCGGGCCCGGGTGCAGGAACACCTGAGCTTCGACCGGGCGGCGTTCGTGGCCCGGCTGGAGCGCAGCGGCCGGCTGGTGCGCATCCTCGACACCTGGACGATCCTGCTGGAGCACCGCAACCGTGACGAGACCCTCGCGGCGGTGCGGGCGGCGCTGGCCAAGGGCGCGAAGGTGCAACTGCTGCTGCTCGACCCCGACTGCACGGCCGCCCAGCAGCGCGGCGAGGAGCTGGAGCGGCAGCGGATCGACGTCCCCCGGCAGATCCGGGCCAACCTGCGGCACCTGGCCGCCTTCCGGCGGTCGCTGGAGCCCGCGCTGCGCGACCGCCTCCAGGTCCGGGTCTACGACGCGTCGCCGTCGATCCAGCTCTACCAGTGGGACGCGCGGGCGCTGATCTCGTTCTTCCCGATCGGCAAGCTGTCGTTCAACGTCCCGCAGCTGGAGGTCGACATGGACAGCCCGTGGGGCGGGTTCGTGCACGCCCGGTTCGAGGAGCTGTGGGGGCAGCCGCAGGCCACCCTGGACCTGGAGCGGTACTGGTCGACGACGATCACGCTACGCCACGAGGACTCCGACGTCGTGGAGCTGCCGGCGGACTTCGTGACGGTCGACGGCCAGCACTACGTCGACTGCCGGGCGCTGCGCATGGCCGGCCCGCTCACCGTCCGGGCGCAGCTTCCCGAGCGCGCCCGCACGGCGGCCCCCCGCGAGTACGCGCTGGTGGAGCCGGCCGACGGCGACCGCACCCCGGTGGCGCGGGTGGCCCGGCTGTTCGACCAGAAATACGGCCCCCGCGACGGCGGGCGGACGATCCTGCGCCTGGCCCCGCAGGGGGCGGACGACGGGCGGGTGCCCGGCGCCCGCTCCCCCGCCGGCGCCTGACGAGCAGGGCGACCGCCGGCCGCCGCCCCGTCGACCCGCCGACGGCCGACGCGGGCGTCAGCGCCGCAGGCGGATCGTGTAGGTGCGCGACTGCGAGCCGTCCTCGCTGGTCACCTTCACGGTCGCCGTGCGGCTGCCGGCCTTCGGCTGGCCCACGACGACGGTGGCGTACGGGTCGGCGGCCACCGCGGTGACGCACGGCAGCTTGCCCCGGCGGGCCACCGTGTAGGACAGCTTCTCCGGGTCGAAGCCGGCCAGCGGCACCCCGTCGAGGGAGATGCCGGCGGCGGAGGCGTCCGACGACGTCCCGGGCGCGGCGGCGAAGACCTCGATCTCGCTGGCCGTGATGTGCCGGTCCGGGTACGCCGTGAGCACGACCCGCACCGCGTCCGTGGCGGCGGGCACCGGCACCTCGACGACGGGGGCGCCCGCCGTGCCCGTCGGGACGTCCACCGGCGCGCCGGCGTCGACCCAGCCGCCCTGCGGGTCGCGGACCTGGGCGCGCAGGCGCTGCGGATAGCTGTCGGAGCCGTCGCGGTAGAAGTGGACGACGACTTGGGTGAGCGTCCGGCGCTCCGGCAGGGTGACCGTGAGGGTGTCGGAGGGGTTCTTCGGCCCCGACCGCCAGTTCGACCATGCCTTGTCCGTCAGCACGCCGTTGGCCAGGCCGTCCGGCGAGTAGCCGGGCTCGGTGAAGGTGGCGGTGACGCCGGCCGGGGTGGCCCGCTCCTGCACCGGCGGGGTCACCTGCACCCGCACGCTCGCCGCGAGGGCGCGCCCGTCGCCGGCGTCGGCCTGCCCGGTGAGGGTGACGACGCCGGGGGCGTCGAACGCGCCGGCGGGCGGCGGCTGCCAGCGCACCGGGCGCTGCGCCGTCGCGCCCCGCCGGGGCGACCCCGGGGACCGTGAACGCGTCGGTGGGCGCGATCCGCAGGACCGTCTCGTCGGTGACCCGCCAGCGCTGGTTGGCCCCCGAGTTGGCCGGCCAGGAGGTGACCGCCGCGCCGTCGCCGGTGGCCTGGCCGCCGACCTCCAGCAGGCGGCGGGAGCCGACGTTGACGAGGGTGTAGGTGCCGTCGCCGGTGGTGGACAGGATCCACTGTGCCTGCGGGGCGGGCGCGGCGACGGCGGGGACGAGGGTGACGGCCTGGTCGACGACGGCGAGCTGGCGGGCGCCGTCGGCGGTGGCGACGGCGTACCGGGCCCGGTTGCTGGTGCCCCCGGCGAGCCGGGTGAGCCGCCACAGCTGGTCCGCGCTCGCCGGGTCGGTGGTGCGGATGACCGCGCCGGAGGCGACGCCGCCGGCCGGGGCGAGGGAACGGCCGCTCTGCACGCCGGTGAGGCGGTAGACGTGGCCGTCGCGCACCAGCGCCGCGCCGGGGGCGACCCCGGAGACGCCGGTGACGAGGAACGTCGTCACCGACTGGGCGGGCACGTCCACCCGGGCGGCGCGGTCGCGCACGGCGACGGGGGCACCGCGCCGCAGCGCCCCGTCCGCGCTGGTGACGACGGGGGTCACCGTCGCGTTCGCGGCGACGACGCCGAACGCCGACAGGTCGAGCGCGACGGTACGGGCGGCGGCGCCGTCGTTGACGTGCACGACGGTGGCCCGCCCGCCGGGGGCCACGGCGGCGACGCTGGAGGTGTCGGCGACGGCGACGAGCCGGTCGCCGGGGCGGATGTGGTGGGTGAAGTTGCGGACGGTGTCGAACTTGGTGTTCGTGTGGATCGGGCAGGTCCGCAGGGTGTCGGCGGCGGTGCAGTCGAACGGGAGCTGGATGCTGCCCCAGTTGGCGCCCTGCGGGAACTCGCCGCCGGGTTTCATGTTGTCGTAGTCCTCGACCGGCTGCCAGAACACCCACGCCGACGGCTCCAGCTCGCGCAGGTCGTCGACCATGTGCCGGGCCATCCCGAGGCCGGGGGCCATGCTGGTGAGGCTGTGCCCGTCGCCCCAGGAGCCCTCCACCTCGCTCATCCACAGCGGCCTGTCCTCGCCCTTGGCGATGTCGCGGGCGGTGGTGCGCTGGCCCGTGCCGTAGGTGTGCACGTTGAGCTGGTCGACCAGGCCGCGTACGTCGTCGGGGTAGGCGTTCCAGTTCGTCGCGAACGTGCCCGGGTTGGTCTCGTCCATGGCGGACACCCGGGTCCCGCTGCCGGCGGCGCGCAGCTCGGCGGCGACCGCCCGGAGGACCTGCTGCTGGAGGGCCGGGCCGGCGTGCGCGCCCTCCTGCCGGCCGCCGACCGGGTTGCCGTCGGCGCCGAGCCGGGTGCCCCAGTAGGTGGTGTTCGGCTCGTTGAGCGGGTCGATCGTGTCGACGGTGATGCCGTGCGCGGCCTCGAGGCGCTGGGTGACCCGCACGAGGTAGGTGGCGAAGTCGTCGACCCGGTCGGCGCGGATCTGGTCGGCTGCGGGGTCGAAGCCGCCGGAGACGTACCCGCTGACGGTCTGGAACCACGGCGGCGAGTTGCTGAAGGTCTCCCACCGGGTGACGTCGCCCTTGATCCGGTCGACCCACCAGCGCTGCGCGCGGTCGGCGTCCGGGTTCCAGTGCTGCGGGTTGTCCGGGTCCCACCAGTCGGTGTCGGCGCGGTTGGTGCCCTCGGGGGCCCGCCACCAGCCGGGCACCGCGCCGCCGGGGCGCAGGTAGTCGGGCACGTCGGGGGCGTTGCCGCCGCCGATGTTGTAGCGGGCGATGTTGAGGTTGAGGCCCTGCTCGCCGAAGACGAGGTCGGCCAGGCGCTGCCGGATCTCCTCCGGGTAACCGCCGGTGGCGTTGGCGAACCAGACGAGGCTGGTGCCCCAGCCCTGGAACTCCTGTCCCTGGTAGGACGGGTCGGGGCGGACGGTGACCACCGGGGGCGCGGCCCCGGCGGCCGGCGCGGGGGCGGACGCGGACGCGCCGGCGGCGGCTCCGGCTCCCGGCGCGGCGGAGGCGGGCGCGGCGGCGACGCCGAGGGTGACGACGGCCGCCGTGATCGTGGCGGCCAGCCCCCGGCGGGACGGGTGTCTGCTCATGTGGACGGTCTCCTCCGACGGGTGGTGGTGAGCCGGTGGATCGCGCCGCGTTCCTGCGGCGGGCGCGCTACCTCGATGTTTACGTAAACATCGAGGGTTGCGATGCTCCCAGTCGGCCCGTGGCCCGTCAAGCACGCCCGGCATACTGGGCTGCGCCCCGACCACACGCGGCGGAGGTGGCTCGGGCCGCGAGGCACCGGCCGCAGGCGGGGGCGGGAGGAGCGAGGCGGGATGAGTCCGTCCGGGCCCGACGGGGCGACCCGGGAGCCGGCCGGCGGGGGCCGACCCCGCGCCGGCCGCCGGCGCGGCGTCTCGATGGCCGACGTGGCGCGGCTCGCGGGCGTCTCCGCGCAGACCGTCTCCCGCGTCTCGACCGGCCACCCCGGCGTCGTCGACAGCACGCGCGAACAGGTCCTCGCCGCCATGCGGCAGCTCGGCTACCGTCCCAACAGCGCCGCCCGCGCGCTCAAGTACGGCGAGTTCCGCACCATCGGCGTCATCCTGTTCACCCTGTCGAGCACCGGCAACAGCCGCACCCTGGAGGCGATCGCCACCCACGCCGCCGACGCCGGCTACGTGATCACCCTCATCCCCGTCGGGGTCCCCACCCAGGACCGCCTGCTCGGGGCCTTCACCCGGCTCGGCGAACTCGCCGTCGACGCGGTCATCGTCATCATGGAGGTGCACCTGCTGGACGCGGCGACCGTCGCCGTCCCACCGGGCGTGCACGTCGTCGTGGTCGACTCCGACGCCGGCGACCGCTACCGGGTCGTCGACACCGACCAGGCCGACGGGGCCCGCCAGGCCGTGCACCACCTGCTCGACCTCGGGCACCGCACCGTGTGGCACGTGGCGGGGCCCCGCGAGTCGTTCGCCGCGCAGCGACGCGCGCTGGCCTGGCGTGCGACGCTGCAGGAGCACGGCCGCCCGGTGCCGCCGGTGCGCCGCGGCGACTGGTCGGCGGAGTCCGGCTACCGCGCCGGCCTCGACCTGGCCGACGAGGCAGACTGCACGGCGGTCTTCGTCGCCAACGACCAGATGGCCCTCGGCGTGCTGCGCGCGCTGCACGACCGGGGCCGGCCGGCGCCCCGAGCCGTCAGCGTCGTGGGCTTCGACGACATCGCCGACGCGGGGGCGTTCATCCCGCCCCTGACCACCGTCCACCAGGACTTCGCCGAGGTCGGCCGCCGCTGCGTCGAGGCGGTGCTGCGCCAGGTCCGCACCGGCGTGCCCGAGACCGGCACCACCCTCGTCTCCACCCGCCTCGTGGTACGCGACAGCACCGCGCCCCCGCCGGGCGGCTGAGCCGGCCGCGTGACCGGCCGGCGGCGGTGCGTGACGGGTTGCTACGGTGTGCGGGACGGTCACCGGTGTGTCCCCTGGGGAGGGTCGGCATGTGGGCGGACGAGGCCGCGCTGGACGCGGCGACCCGTCGGCTCGACGAGTGGGAGTCGTCCATCGCCGACCGGGCCGCCCGCGCGCAGGCGCTGTCGGCGCGGACACGGGCCCTGACCGGCACCGCCCGCAGCCCCGACCGCACGGTCGAGGTCACCGTCGACGCCACGGGCCTGCTGGTCGACCTGCGGCTCGACGAGCAGACCCGGCAGCACCCGGCGGCACACACCGCCCGGCAGATCGTCGCCACCACCCGGGCCGCGCACGCCGACCTGCTGCGGCAGCTCACCGAGGCGACCACGCAGACCCTCGGCGACGACGACCCCGCCGGGCGGGCGATCGTCGACGGCTACCGGCGGCGGCTCGACCCCGGCCAGGGCCCGCCCGATGGCCGCCGGTGACGGCATCCGGGTCGACCCCGGCGACCTGACCACCCACGCCGCCCACCTGGAACGCCGCGCCGACAGCCTCGACACCGCCCGGCAGGCCGGCCAGCACGTCCGGTTGGGCGCCGACGCGTACGGCCAACTGTGCGCGATCATGCCGGCGCTGCTCGACGGCCTCCAGCAGACCCTGGTCGGCGGCGTCGACGCCGCGGCCCGGTCGGTGCGCGACACCGCCGCACGGCTGCGCTCCGGCGCCGACGGCTACCGGGCCGCCGACGCCCGCGCCGAGCAGCGGCTCCAGCGGGTACGAGACGCGCGGTGACCGGCAACCCGCTCGTCGCCGCCCCGCATGGTGCCGCCCCCAGCGCCTGGGCCGGCATCTGGATCTGCGAGGACATCGAACTCATCGCGCAGGGCGTCCGCGACGGCAGCTGGATCGACGGCAGTCTCGGCGTGGTCAGCGCCGGCCTCGACGCCCTCGCCTTCGTCTCCGACCCCGTCGGCGCCCTGCTGCAATACGGCATCGCCTGGCTCATCGAGCACGTCAAGCCCCTCAGCGAGGCGCTGGACTGGCTCGCCGGCGACCCCGCGCAGATCACCGCGCACGCGCAGACCTGGCGCAACGTCGCCGCCTCGCTGCGCGACGACGCCGCCGAGCTGGCCCACGCCGCACGCACCGAGGTCGCCGGCTGGGGCGGCGACGCCGGCCCCGCCTACCGCGCCTGGGCCACCGGGCAGCACCAGGCGATCGGCGGCCTCGCCCAGGCCGCCGACACCCTGGCCGCCATCACCGAGGGCGCCGCCGGCCTCGTCGCCGCCGTCCGGCTCCTCGTCCGCGACGCCGTCGCCACCTGCGTCTCCCGCCTCATCGTGTACGCGGGAGAACTCGTCGCCACCGCCGGCCTCGCCACGCCCGTGGTCGTGGAACAGGTCACGACCACGGTGGCATCGTGGGCGGCACGGATCGCCCGGCTACTCCGCGGCCTGCTGGCCAGCCTCCGGCGGCTGATGCCGCAGATCCGCCGCCTCGGCGAGCTCATCGAGAAGCTCAAGCAGGCGCTAGGACGGTTGTTCTCCCACAACCGGCAGGGCACTCCGGGACGGCCGTCGGCCGGGTCACCCCGCTCCTACGACAGCAAGCACACGCCAAGGTCTCCCGGCTTCGATCCTGGCAGCCACCGTGGCCCCCTCGGCGACGACTTTAGCCCTGGAGTGGCTGACCCCCGTGGGTTGTTCGAATCGAAGGAACGGGCGATCGCCGACCGCATCGCCGACGATGGCGATATGGTGCACCCCCGGGAACGCATCGACGATGTGCAGAAGTTGAAGAACCCGGATGCCATGGTGCGGTCCGGTCCTGACGATCCGGGTGTGATCACGGAGTTCAAGACTCTCGTGGGCAGCGGCAGCGCAAGCGTCCGCCGCAATATCCTTGAGGCTGCGGAGCAGACAGGGTCCGATGGGGTCGCGGTGCTCGACGGACGCAACGTCGGCTTGACGGAGGAGGACGCACGCCGTGGCTATGGACGCGCCGCCGGACAAGCTCGGACACATGGCCAGCAGATGCCGGCAATGGTCCGGATCATCCTCGGCGACAATCGCATCCTCGATCTCCCCTAGGAGGAGAGCGGGCAATGTCGACCTTTGAGCATGTCTTCATCCGCACCCAGCTGGGAGCCTCAGACCTTGCGGCGGAACTCTCTGCGCTCTTGGACCTTGAACTCACCCGTGACGACGAGGGCAGGGTCTACCTCAACAGGCCGGCATCGGCCGGCCGGCCGGGCATCGTCGGCGGAGAGCTGTACGGCAACCGCTACGGGTACCCGCTCAACGATCCCGAAGAGGAGTCGCTCATCGACGGATACGACCTCGTCTGGGACATCGGTTACAGCCGCCGCGACGGGGACGTGCAGCTCGACGAGGCGCGGCGGTTGTTCGAGGAAGTGACGGCGAAGGGCTGCTGGCCGGTCGTCCTACTGCAAGGACTGGATCTTCTCCTTGCCTGCTGGGACGCTCGCAGTGGCTACCAGGAGTTCCCGCCAGGGACGTCCCCCGACGTGGACCATCGAGCGCTGTGGGCGCCTTATCGTCAGCCTCCTCAGGCCTGACCCCGCCAGATGGCTGGCCTCATCGTCTTGAAGCCCTGGCGTCGACTGGGCGGCGACCCGGAGCCAACGCGTTCAATTGTCTAGCCTGCGTTGGACCCCAACCCGATCGACGCGGTAAGCGCGGAGTTAGACGTTCAAGGTTCGGGCAAAAAGTGCCGCGGGCATGATGGTGGCCGCTCGCGCGAGCGGCTATCACGTTCCTGACCTTCGGATCAAGGATCTTCGCACGGCGGGCAAGGAAGCGATGCGCATGAGCTTCGGGGCCGGGCGGCGGATGGCGTCGGACAGCTCAGATTCGGCGCTCCACCGGCGACTTCCCAGCGCAGGTGACGTTCGCACGTTCAGGTCGGCGAAACATGACGAGCTTTGAGCATGTGTTCATCCGTACCCACCTGGGAGCCGCCTGGCGGGGTGACTGCCTCCCGTCGAATAGGGAGCTGAGCCGTCTACGACATCACCATGCCCCCGCGCTCTCGGCCCAGGGGACGACCACGCAGGCAGGAACGACGCATCCGCCTGATCGGCCGCCCCGTCTCAACCCAACCCGCCCCAGCCGGCCCGGCCACGCCCCAGCCCGGTCCGGTGATCAAGAAAAGAGCATCAAAGTCGATCTCGACAATGACCCGGATCTCTTGAGCACCGGCCTCGCTGGGCCGAGCCGGGCGGGGGCGGGGTGCAGCGGGGGGCGGGCGTGGCGTGGCCGGGTTGGCCGGTGATGTCGTAGACGACTCAGCTCCATAGGGGCCGGTTCACCGCATCAGCCGTCACGGCTCCCGGTTGCACCGGTCGCACCACCCAGGTCGACGCCGGTCCGACCAGGCCACCGGCAGCAGGAACGGGCTGGGTGCCCCGCTCCACGAAGGCCGTACAGCTCGCTCATGGCCCGCACGTCGCCGTCCAAGGCGCTGGAGGACACCCGGGGGCGGGCCGACGTCGAACTGACGTCCAAGTCGTACGCGGGCTGCGCGCCGGGCCGAGCGCCTCCCGGTGGTCTTCTGGCGGGTGCACGGCACCGGTGGCGGGAGTCGAAAAGCGGGAAGGGGCGGCGTGCCGCCCCTTCCCGCGCTGCGGTGCACCGCCTCAGGACAGGAACTTGTCCAGGGCCGCCTCGATGGTGCCGCTGTCCGGCGAGGCGTACGACTTCATGGTGACCTTGTTGTACGAGATGAAGCTCGGGCACCGGTTGGCCGGGGCGTTCACGGTGCCGCCGTCGCCGATCTTCTCCGCGGTCTTCGCCGCGTAGAAGGTCATGGTGTAGCGCGACGAGATGTAGGAGATCGTGACCTGCTTGCCGGAGTTGTCCTTGTAGTCGCACTTCTTGGGCGCGCCCTCACTACCCTCGTCGACCTTCAGGCAGGCGACCACCGACACCGACGTGAAGTCGGCCGACTTCGCGTAGTACGGCTTCGCGGAACTGACCGACTTCGTCGACCAGAACGTGGGCCGTTCGATGGAGTTCGCAAAGGTGTACGCCTTCGCGCCGGACGGGCCGCTGTAGGTCGCCGCGTTGAGGATCGGGCTGCCGTCGCAGACGCCCGACAGGTCGCTGGAGTAGCGCGCCGTCACCGCGTTGTTGTTGTTCGGCTGATCCGGGGACTCGGTCGGCTCGGGGGCGGCCGAGGGCTCCGTGCCGGGCTGGGGGTTGCCGGTGGTCGGGCCCGCCGTCGCGGGGCCGGACGCGATCGGGGTGGGGTCCTCGTCGTCGCCGACGAGGGCGAGCCCGATGCCGGCACCGCAGATCGCGAGGACGACGACCACGGCACCGGCGGCCAGGCCGATGATCAGGCCCCGGTTCGACTTCTGCGGCGGCGGGATGGGAGCGCCGAACTGCGGCGGCCCCGGCTGGCCGTAACCGGGCTGGCCGTAGCCCGGCTGGCCGTACGCGGGGTACCCGGCGGGCTGGGCGGGGGCGGGCGGCCCACTCCATGGGGTGACGTTCGGATCCGGCTGCCCTCCGTACGGAGGGTGATTGTTGCTCATCTGAAGCCCTTATCGCTATCGGCGGGTGCCACGGCACGGGATCATGAAACAGGGTAGTGAGCGGCGCAAATTGTCGCCCTCCCGATCGGGGTGGGTGACCGACGTCGATCACGCCACGTCAGGAGTCATGACTTTCCGTGTGTGGCACGCTGCGCTGGCGATTCGCCTCCGATGGGGGAATGGGCCCTTTGGCCGCCGGTTGCGGGTTTCGGGAGCGGGAAACACCGCCCGGTGGACGGTGGGAGCCGTCCCGCCGAGCGAGCAGTTCGAAGTGTGACGCAGATTACTGAAGCGAAGTAGGGGTGGGCCACGGCCCGCCGGGAGCGCGGACGTCCATGCGTTCCACCAGCCCACCCCGGATGGTGTACAGGTGGTGCACCATCTGGTCGGCCAGCACCTCCCCGTCGAGGGTCCTGACGACCTGGTGCACCTCGACGCAGATCCGCCCGTCGGGCTCCGGGGTGATGGCGCGCGGTTCGACCCGGGGGTCGATCGAGTCGAACTGACGCCGCCAGTACTCGCGCACCGCCGCCGGGCCGGTGGCGCGTACGCCGTCGATCATGTTGGGCCAGTCGACCTCTGGGCTGAGAACGGTGACGATGTCGTCGATGTCGCGGGCGTTGAACGAGGCGTACAGGCGGCGGAGCAGTTCCGTCACCCCCGGTTCCAGATCGGTCGTCATGCCCCGAGTCTGGCAGCCAAATCCGGCAGATCAAGTGAATCGCATTATCGGCCGATTTCACGTTTCCGGTGCGGCCTTTCGGCCTCGGGGAAGCGGGTCACATCGGGTTCCAGCCGTCGGAGCCCGCAAGATACTTCTGCGGCGTGTAGTTGGCCGCCTGCGCGTCGCTGAGCTGCGGACGGTTGCTGTTGACGCCCGCGCCGGCACCCGTGTTGCGGTATTCCAGGAACCGGGCGTTCTGCCAGGCGTTGCCGGACATGTCGGTCCAGGGCTGGGC
This sequence comes from Micromonospora carbonacea, assembly GCF_014205165.1. NCBI lineage: Bacteria > Bacillati > Actinomycetota > Actinomycetes > Micromonosporales > Micromonosporaceae > Micromonospora > Micromonospora carbonacea. The sequence goes on from NZ_JACHMZ010000001.1 coordinate 3,903,387, forward strand.
CGTCTTGATGGTGCCACTGAGCGACGACTCCCGGTACAGCACCTGGGCGGTGGGGCCCCACGGCCGGCCGAGGTTGGTGGTGTTGCCGGTCGCGCCGGTGATCGTCGAGCGGTAGATCAGCATCCCGTACGTCTTGGTGGCGGGCGTGCGGGCGGCGGTGATCGGCCCGCCGGTGGACCGCTTCTCGTAGATCGAGGCCCGGTCGAGCACGACGGTGCCGCCGCCGAAGATGAAGTCGACGGTGCCCTCCACGTAGGAGTCGACCACGTAGGCGCGGGTGTTGTCGTTGACCAGGAAGGTGTCCTGGTCGCCGAGCAGCCGCACGTTGCGCAGCACCGCGCGGTCGGCGTTGAGGTGCAGCGCGACCGCCTGCTGGTCGCTGTTGTTCCAGTTCTCGACGTAGTCGTTGGAGATCGTCAGGTTCTCCGCGACGAAGTTGGCCCCGTAGACGAACATGCTGGCGCTGTTGAAGGTGCCGTGGGTGGCGGCGTAGTTGTTGTAGACGAGCACGGTGTTCGACGGCGACGAGCCCAGGCCCCGCAGGGTGATGTGGGGCTTGTTGGCCGGCACCGTGACGACCTCGCGGTAGGTGCCCGGCTTGATGGTGATCGTGACCCGGGAGCTGTTGTTCGTCGGCACCGCGTTGATCGCGGCCTGGACGGTGCGGTAGGTGCCGGTGCCGTCGGCCGCCACGGTCGGCGTCCCGGCCGGCGGCGGGGTCGTCGCGGGCGGGGTGGTCGGCGGTGGGGTGGTCGGCGGCGGCGGCGTCGGGGGCGCAGTGGTCGGCGGCGGGGTCGTCGGGGGTGCGGTGGTGGGCGTGGTCGTGCCGGTGCAGGCGGTGCCGTTGAGGGTGAAGACGGTCGGCGCGGGATTGCTGGAGTTGTTCCAGGACCCGTTGAAGCCGACGTCCACCGTGCCGTTGGTCGGGATCGACGCGGTGTAGTCCGCGTTCGTCGCGACCACGTTGCCGCTGGCCGGGCTCGCGGTGAAGCCCCAGGACTGGGTCACGGCCTGACCGGCGGTGAACGTCCAGCCCAGCCGCCACCCGTTGACGGCGTCCCCGAGATTCTTGATCTTGATGGTGGCGCTGAAACCGCCGTCCCACTGGCTGGCCACCGCGTAGGTGACCTGGCAGCCGGCCGCGGCCTGCGCGGAGCCGGTGGTCGCGACACCCGCGACGACCGTGGTGGCGGTGGTGAGGGCTGCGGCGGCCACCGACAGGACTCGCCGCCGCCTCGACAGAACGTTCACGCTGACTCTCCCCGGGGTCCTGGCCTGCGGGCGGGCCAGCCATCGAGCCTTGCCTATGTTACGGGGGCATATCGTGGCACGTCGCGGACGAGCTGTAAAGCGCTTTCCCAGCCTCTTCGCGGTATCCCGGGAGAGCCGCCGGGGCGGTCGCCGCGACCCGCGCGACGACCGCCCCGCCGGGGACGCCACCGGACCGGGCCGTCAGGGCCGGTCGTCGATCGCGAGGTGGGCCGCGACGGTGAGCAGGTGCCACAGCTCCGGTTCGATCCGGTGCGCCGACGGCAGGCCGTAGAAGCGCCGGGTCCCGTACTCCCAGTCGAGGTCGCGGCGGGCCTCGTCGGCGGCGGCGAGCACGGCGTCCCGGCGGATCTCGGCCAGGCGCGTGGACTGCGCCACCAGGTCCCGCAGGATCAGCCCCAACCGTGCCTCGTCGCCGACCTGCTGGTGGGGCAGGCCGCGCTGCGACCGGGTCGTCCAGCCCAGAACGTGATCGCCGCCGTCGGAGGCGAGGATCGGCGACAGCCGCTCGTTGGCCAGGGCCACGGCCGCCGCCCGCAGCAGGTCGGCGTCGCGGCACAGCAGCAGCAGTTCCCCGCCGAGGCGGCCCAGCGGCCGGGCCAGGACGCCGTCGCCGACCAGCTTCTCCGAGTACGCCTCCAGCACCGCCGCGTTCTTCTCCTCGGCGAGCACGTGCGGCGACGGCGGGCTGGCCCGCCGCTGCTCGTAGGAGCGGCGTAGGTCGGTGAAGCCGTCGAAGGCCGCCAGCCGCAGCGAGTGCCGGGAGGCGAACAGCACGATCTTGTCGGTGACCGGCCGTTCCTCGGCCTCGTTGGAGGGGACGATGTCGTTCAGGTCGACCCGCTGCTGACGCAGGAACGCCCACAGGTCGCGGCTGAGCGCTTCACCCGGCGCGCCGGTCGGCGGCAGCGCCGCGAAGGCGTACACCTGCTGCTGCGGCTCGCCGTCGTCGTCCCGGGCCAGGTTGACCAGCCGGCGGTGCTCCTCGTCGTCGTAGTTGACCAGCCAGTCGCTGCCGTCGAGCAGCTCGCGGCCCAACTCGTCGGCCGGCACCCGGGACCGCTCCAGCAGCTCGAACACCGAGATCTGGCGCAGCGGCGCGATCAGCGGGCGGGCCCGGTCGCGCAGCGCCCGCACCACCGCCGCCGCCGGGCTCCCGGTCCTCGACGTCGACGCCAGCGCCAGCGTCGCCCCGCCCTCGGCGAGCGACACCCGCCAGGCCAGCGCCGAGGCCACGTCGGCCAGCCGGGGCCGCCGGCCCTCCCGGTCGGCGCCGCCCACCGACCGGTCGTACAGCCAGTCCTCGGTGTGGTGGTCGTCGACGGCGGGCACGACCCGGCGCAGCGGGAAGCGCTCGGCCTGCCGCCGCTCGTTGCGGACGTCCTCCATGGCCAGGCGCACGACGCGCGTCGCGTCGTCCACCGCGTCCCGCCAGCCCTGCGCCTCCTTGCGGACGACCGCGACGGTCTGCATCATGCGCTCCAGCATCAGCAGCGTCCGCAGCTGGCAGTCGTGCTGGTAGTGGGCGGTCAGCAGCGCCTGCTCGGCCGCCAGGTAGTCGAGCTGGTGCCGGCCACGGCGCAGGCCCCGGTCCTCGCGGACCCGCTCCTCGGCCTCGTCCCGCGCGGCCTTGGCGACGCCGGGATCCGCGCGGGGGGCCTGCTCGACCCGGCTGCGGAACAGGTCGAGGCGCTGCTGCACCCGGTCCAGGAAGGCCAGCCCGCCGCGCGGGCCGCCGTCGCGCCGGGACATGATCCGGGCCACCGCGCCGCGCAGGGCGATCCCCCACTGCCGGTCGGTCTCCCGGGCGTGGTGGTCGGCCACCGGGTGCCACTGCTGCTGCGTCTTGAGGGTCAGCGGCACGTTCTGCTCGCCCCAGAACACCCGCAGCGTCTCCTGGGTGGCGTCGACGACGACCTGCCCCCGGTGGTCGGTCCGCATCGGCCGGATGTCCTCGAAGGGCAGGCGCAGGTTGGGCAGGTCCGGCAGGCGGGGGCCGCCGCCGGGGGCGGTCAGCCAGCCCGACGACGGTGCCAGCAGCCCCTCCCGCGCCGGCTCGCTGTCGAGCTCCTGGAGCACCGGCGGCGGCTGCGCGCCCTCGGCGTCCCGCTCGTCGGTGGCCCCGGAGAGGAACTGGTCCACCTCCGGGCCCAGGTCGCCGACGGCGGTGGGCAGCGCGGCCAGCACGTCGGCGGCGGCCCGGTCGACCAGGCCACGGATCACCGGCTCCCAGGCGTACTCGACGAGGTAGACGCCGAAGGTGGAGTAGAGGTCCGTCGCGCCGCGCGTGTACTTCTTCGCGTTGACCCGGTAGCTGCTGAACGCGGGCCCGACCGTCGGCAGCAGGTGCGCGTAGACGGCGTCGGCGACCGCGACGGGGCAGACGGCCTCCGTGTCGTACGCCGGCAGGTGCCGGCCCGACGAGCGCGACCGGCGGCCGTCGATGAAGTACGTGTACTGCGCCGGCGCGGCGGTCATCTCGTGCCGGTTCCGCGCCGACCAGCGGAACTCCGCCGGGTGGGCGCGGTCGCTGTTCATCAGGCGGTCCAGTTCGCGCAGCAGCGCGTACCCGTTGGCCTCGCTGCGGGTGCGCTGCGGCCCGTCGAGCCGCCGCCGGAACGCGCCCGAGAGCACGCAGAACAGCGTCACCGTGAACCCGCCGCCGTGCTCCTGGCGCAGCTTCTGGAGGTACGCCAGCACGTCGAGCAGGATGCCCGCGCCGGTGCCGCCCGCCGTCGAGCTGACCACGTAGATGTTCGGCATGCTGTCGGCGTCGACGAGGGTGAGCTGGTCGAGCGCGTCCTCCAGCCGCTTCGTCACCGGCGTCGCGCCCAGCACGTCGGAGAAGAACGCCAGCCGGCCGAACGACCGGATCTGCCCGGCGCCCTCCACCAGGAAGGACAGGGCCTCGTCGTCGCGGATCTCCCGCGCGTCCTGCGGGCCGAACCACGGCACGACGGTGGGGTAGAACTCCTGCGCGACGTCCCGCCCCTGCCGCACCTTGTCGATCATGGAGCGGACCGAGCCGTCCAGGTACAGGTCCTCGGTGTCGACGTCGAGGCTCACGCCGTCGACCTGGGGGCGCGTGCGCCGGTCCACGTCGAGGGCGCGCAGCAGGACGGGCCAGTCGTAGGGGCGGCCCGCCGTCCGCTCCGACGCGCCCGGGTCGAGGCGCAGGTCCTGCCAGCGCTGCTCGACCGCGAGCCGGTGCTTCAGGTGGGCGGCGGCGATGCTCCCGGTGCCGCCGAGCCCGATCACCAGTGCTGGGAGCACGATGTCCTCCATGTCCGCCGTGAGGCTGTGGTCAGGGTTGGTAGGTGAAGGTCGTGCCGTCCGCAGCCGACACCGGCTGCCGGGGCCGGCACACCACGCGCTGCCGGCGGCCCGCCCGGCGGTAGTCGATGTGCAGCACCAGCTCGGTGCCGCTGCCCACCGTCCGGCGTCGCCGCTGCGCCCGGACCGTGCCCGTGCCCTGCGTGCCGCCCCGGCCGTGGGCCGCCGGGAAGCGCACCCTCCGGCCGCTGAGCAGTTGCCGGTACGGCGCCGCCGCGCCCGGCTCGGCCACCAGCAGGTGTCCGCCGCCCATCGGCTTCCAGCGCCGCCGACGCAGCGTCACCACCAGCACGGCCAGCGCCACCAGCGCGAGCCCGGCCACGACCACCAGCCAGATGGGGATCCCGCTCGCCGTCCTGGCCCCGGCCGCCCGCGCGGTCACCGGCTGCGGGCCGAACTCCAGGCCCAGGTCGCGGTCGATCACGTCCCGCCACGGCGAGTCGACGGTGCCCACCAGGCGGACCTCGCCGTCGGTGGTGCGTTCGCCGCCGACCCAGGTGCCGGGCAGCGCCTGCGGCCGGAGCCGGACGGTGACCCGCTGCTCGGGCGCGCCCGGGTCGAGGGTGACCTGCGCCGGTTCGGCCATTCCCGTGACCCGCAGGCCGTCCACCTCGACGGTCAGGTCGCGGACGGTCAGCGGGACCCGGGTGGCGGCGCTGCGGATGCGGGCCACCACGTCGACCGGCGCGTCGCCGACCACGACCGACGGCGGCTCCAGGGTGATCGTCGCGGCGAGCCGGTCCCGGGACACGTACGCGGCGGCCTTCTCCACGGCGATCCGGTCCCGCACCCGGCCGAGGTAGTCGCCCACCTGCGCCGGGGGCAGGTCCATCAGCACCGTGTCGTCGAAGACCTCGTCGAGCAGGCGCACGTCGGTCCGGCCGGTCAGCGGGACGCCGAGGGCGCGCACCGAGCGGCGCTCCTCCACCGCCCGCGCCCGCTTGCGCAGGTCGGCGAAGGCGCCGTCGCCCGAGCGCGCGTACCTCGACCCCGGCGGCGGGTCCTGGACGCCGTCGGTGAGCATGATGACCGTCGCCGGGGCGGCCTCGCCGGGCTGCTCCACGATCTGCAACGCGGCCTCGATCGCCGCGCCGATGTCGGTCCGCTGCCCCTCGGCTCGGCGCGGCAGGCGGTCCAGGACGCCCGCGCCGTTCGCGCCGATGTCGCCGCTGAACACGGGATCGGGGCGCTCGGCGAACGCGATCAGGTGCAGCCGGTCCACCGGGGCCAGGCCGTCGAGCAGCGGGCGCAGCGCCGCCCGCGCGTCGGCGTACAGGTCGCGCCGGCCCTCCTGCATGGACGCCGAGACGTCGAGCAGGACGACGTAGTCGGCGGGCAGGGTGTCGACGCGCAGGCCGCGCAGGACCTCCGGCAGGGTGGCCTGGTCGGGGGCGGAGCCGGCGCGGGCGGGCGCGCCGACGACCGTGAGCAGCGCCAGCAGGCAGGCCGCGAGCGCGGACCGGACGGCACGTCTCGGCATGGGGCTCCTCCTTCTAGTGCGTGGCGCCGTACACGACCCGGCCGGGCTTGTCGCCGAGCTCGGTGCCGCGCAGGTGGGGCCGTAGGCAGTCGAGGACCAGGCCGTCCGACTCGGACGCGCTGGTGAGCCGCACGTCGTCGCGGCCGTCGGTCAGCCCGTTGTTCTTGGCCTCGGCGTACCGGCCGGCGATCTCGGTGATCACCACGTGGGGCGCGTGTTCGGCGGCGACCTCCCGCACGAACCGGACCGTCTCGTCGCGCAGCCGGTGCCACCAGCTGTCCGGCGCGACGAGCGGACGGTGCACGACCATGCGCAGCCCCTCGGCGAGTTGGGCGGCCCGCAGCACGCACCGCTCCGTCTCGCCCCAGGCGACCGCCTGGCTGAACTTCGCCAGCCGCTCGGTGAGCAGCTCGGTGTAGCCGACGCCCTCGTGCGGGTCCCGCAGCGGCGTGAGCTGCCAGGTCCGGGCGCTGTGCGCGGCCTCGTCGGCCGCGGCCAGCCAGCTCATCTGGTGGGCGAGCCCGGCGGCGAGGTCGTGGCCCGGCTCGTTGCCGGACAGCGGCGCGGCGACGCCGCCGGCCTTCGACGCCCGCGGGTCGGCCAGGACGCCGGGGTAGCGCCCGCACGCCGGCACGAGGACCCGGCCGGGCACCGTGGCCGGCGCGGGGACCCGCTGCCAGTTCTCGGCCGGCTCCAGCCAGTACGCCGGGGCGGCGGAGCGCATCCGGGCCGTCCAGAACGCCTCCAGCGCCGGGGGCAGCCGCAGCAGGCTCAGGTGGAACGCCCGCCACCGGTCGACGAGCTCGAAGCCCGCGGGGACGGGCCGGCCGCCGGTCCAGCGGCGCACCTCCGCCTCGTCGGCGAACTCCACGAAGACCTGCTCGATGGCCCGGCGTACCTGTTCGCCGGCCTCGCGGACCTCGGGGGCGACGGGCCGGGCTCCCGGCACCGCCCAGCCGTCCACGTCCGGTCGGTGCGGCGTGCCCCCGCCGGTGGCCGGCGCGCCGGCCACGGCCCCGTCGTCACCGGGCGGGACGGCCCGGCCGGTGACGGTGCCGACGGCCGGATCGGCCTGCCGCGCCACCTGCGCCGCCGCGGCCTCCGCCGCCCCCGCCGTCGCCGGCGCCGGCTCCGTCAGCGGGGCCGGGGCCGGCCGGCGGTCCAGACGGGACACCAGGCGGCGGTACAACTCGGCGACACACTGCCACATCTCGTCCTCCTCGCCGGGGACGCCGCGGCGGGCCCGGTCCATCGCGGCCCGCAGGAGCCCCTCCTGCATGACCCCACCGAGCCGGGTCACGTGTTCCCGGAACAGCTCGGCGTAGCGGCCCTCGGCGCACAGCACGGTGGCGAGCAGCTCCTCGAAGGGCACGTCGGTGAGGTGGGTTCCGCTGTCGGTCACTGGGTCTCGTCCGTCCATCAGTGGGTCCCGTCGAACGGGTTGTCGTGGTCGTCGGCGTCCAGCTGCGGCGCGCCGAGGCGCACCCGGAGCACCACGCCGGGGTGGGTCTCCACGTCGAGCGGGTCGTCGGTGGTCCACCGGGGCGGGTCGCCGGCGTGCACCCGGACGACACCGTCGGCGTCCAGGCTCACCAGGTGCGGGCCCCGCGCCCCGGGCACCGCCGACAGCGTCCCGACGAGGTGGTCCCGGCCGTCGTCGGTGCGGTAGAGCAGGCCCCACCGGCCGTCGTCGCCCGGCGGCGGCAACGCCCCGACGCCGAGCACCCCGGCGCGGGTCTCGCCATGCTCGTCGACGAACGTCTCCCGGGAGGCCGGGGCCGCGTCGGCGCCCCGCAGCGCGGGGCGCGGCGGCGTCTCCCGCGCGCCGGCCACGTGCAGGCGGTCGGCGTGCGCCGTGGCGTCGGCGACGTCGCCCCGCAGCTCCGCGGGCAGCCGCGGGGCCGGCTCCGCGCGGTCGATCCGCAGGTACGGCCGTTCCCCGCGCCACAGCAGCAGGTCGAGGTTCCCGGCCGCGTCGACCTCGATGCCGGCCCGGATCTGGCGCGGCCAGAGCCGCCGGTCGAGCCGCCGGGACGCGCCCGACTCCGCGAGCCGGGAGTCGAGCTCGCTCCACCGGAACACCCCCCACGGCACGGGCTGCCCGCCGTCGACCTCCCGCCGGATGATGCACCGGTCGCCGAGCGGGCCGATCGTGGCGAAGGCGCGCAGGCTGCCGTCGGCCTGCTCGCGCAGCGGGGTGCCGGCGGGCAGGAGCACCCGCCCCTGGTCGGCGCGCCCGGCCATGCTCAGCGCGCAGGGCAACGCCTGGAGCATGTTGTCGACCTCGACGGCGACCTCCGTGGCGCCCTGGCGCAGCAGTTCCTCGTCGGCGTCCGGGGCGCCCAGGGAGGCCAGCGACGCCGCCCACGCCGCGCCCATCGACGCCGCGTTCTTCGCGTACGTCCGCTCCACCACGACCCGCACCGGCGGCTCGCCGCGCCGGCTGCCGGCGGCCAGTTCCCGGCCGACGACGTCGGCGGCGAGGGCGAGCTGACTCGCCTTGCCGGTGAGGATGACCCGGTCGAGCCGGTCCGCCCCGTCCAGGCGGGCGCGGGCGAGACCGGCGGCGAGCCGGCTGACCTCCACCAGCATCGGCTCGGTCACCTCGACGAAGTGCGCGTAGGACAGTTCGAGCGGCCCGCCGCCGATGCCGGGGGGCAGCTTCGCCGGCACGCCGTCGGCCCGGCTGACGATGTCCTGCACCACGTCGGCGGGCAGCCGGAACGGGCGGCCGGGCGCGACGTCGATCTTCGCGCGTTCGGCGAGGTCCCACAGGTCGCCGAAGGTCCGCTCCCGGCCCTGCGGGCTGCCGGCGACGCCGGCGGTGCGGGTGCCGAGCACCCGCTCCACGTTGTCGCGGAACCGCCGGCCGGCGGGCCCCTCGGGGACGGCGGTGTCCCGGCGCAGGGCGCCCAGCGCCTGACGGACGAGCCGGCCCGGCACGTACCGGCCGTCCTCGCGGCAGGACGCGTCGAGACCGGCGGTTACGGTGTCCTGCCACTCGCGCCAGGCCCCGGCCTCGCCGAGCTGGTCGGCGCCGGTGTGCCCGGTGGTGAGCAGGTGGTCGGCGATGATCGCCTTGAGCAGGTGGAAGACCTGGAGGGTGAGGAAGTCCCCGCCCCGCCGGGCCCGCCCGCTGGTGCCGCGCAGCTGGGGCAGCAGCCGGTAGTAGCGGCCCGTGGTGCCCGGTTCGGCCCCCGGCAGCTGCGGCGTCTCGTCGCGCAGGTGGACGGTGACGAGCGCGATGTCGGTGGTGCCGCCGCCGATGTCGACGACGAGGGAGTTCTCGATCCAGTGCCGCTGCCCGCCGGGGACCGGGCGGAACCGGGCCCGCAGGGCCTCGATGCCGATGGCGTAGTTGGCGCCGAGGTCGCGCATCAGGAAGAAGAGCGCGGCGGAGATCGCCTCGTCGTAGCGCAGGTCGGCCTCGCCGACGCCGAGCACGTCGGTGAGGACCCGCGCCAGGCGTTGCCGGGCCGACGGCGGGGCCATCGTCGGGTAGGTGGCCACGACCTGATCGACGTGGCCGCTCTCCAGCCGGTCCGGGTGGGCCCGGGTGAACTCGTCGGTGCGGTCGAGCAGGAAGCCGAAGGCCCCGCCGAGCAGCGCCTCCACGTCGACGGTGCGGTCGTCGTCGCGCAGCGCGACGCGGAAGGCGGGGTCGTCCAGGTGGTGCTTGAGGCCCCGTACGGAGGCCAGCGGGGTGCCGTCGCCCAGTGGCGGCCCGAGGCGCACGCGCAGCTCCGGGTCGACGGCGGTGACGTCGAGCCGGCTCGGGACCTCCTCGGCCTCGATCGCGCTGTCCAGCCGCACCGGGAACAGGCAGTGGTGTTCCAGGGCCGGGGTGGCGAAGGCGGTGTCGTAGCAGTGGTGCAGGCGCCCGGCGAGCCAGGCCGAGAAGGGGGCGGTGCCGCCGGGCTGGGCCAGGTCGAGCGCCAGCAGCACCCGGTGCAGGAGGCCGCCTCCGGCGGCCTCGTCGCTCTCGACGGCCTCGACGAGACCCTCGACGTCGGTGCCGGTCAGGTCGCCGGCGATCCGGTCGCGCAGGGCGGCCCACTCGGCGCGGCACGCCCCGGCGCGGGGCGTGGCGAGCTCGTCGTCGGCGGGCTCGGCGCGCAGCAGGGCCACGGTCTCCCGGCACAGGACGGCCCGCTGGTCGGCCGGCATCGGCAACTGCGGCGGCGGCCGGTACGGGTCGTAGAGGGTGACGGTGGAGTTGGTGGTGCCAAAGTCGACGGCGGCCAGCCCGCCGTGCCGGTCGGGGAAGCGGCGCACACCCGGCCGGATCCGTCGCCCGACGCCGGGCGGGCGGGGGTCCTCGCTGCTCATCTGCCCTCCTCGGCGGTGCGGGACATCCGGTTGCCCTCCTCGGCGCGCGACGACAGGTCGTCCTCCTCCAGCAGGGCCTCCACCCGCCGGGCGAGGACCTGCGGGGGGTCCGGCTCGACGCCGGGGTCGACGCCGGCCAGGGCCCGGATCTCCGCGTCGGTGCGGGGCAGGGCGGCGCGCAGCTCCCGCAGCGCGTGGCGGATGGCGTCGACCCGGCGGGCCTGTTCCACGGCGAGGCCCTCGACGGCCAGCCGCCGGACGGCCTCGACCAGTTCGCGGCGCACCCGCATGACGGTCGCCTGGTGCCGGCCGGGCCCGTGCGGGTCGTGCCAGGGCAGGGGCCGGTCCGGCGCGAGGGGGAACGCCTGGCGCGCGGCGTCGGCGTCGACGGGCGACGCCCCGTCGGCCGGGCCGGCGTGGGTCAGCCAGTCGAGCTGCACGGCACGCCGCAGCGTGGTCAGCGCCGCGTCGCGGCCGTCCCCGTCCCCCCGCTCGCGGGCCGGTTCGACGTCGTCGAGCAGCACGGCCTTCAGCGGGCCGAGCCGTGGGGAGCGGCGCTGCCGCCAGGCGGCGACGGTCGCGTCGACGACCTCGCCGACCACCGACGGCAGTTCCCGCAGGGTCGCGCGGAACGTCGCCTCGAACACGTCGGGGCGCGCGGGCGGCTCCTCCCGGTCGAACCCGTCGCCGGGCTGCACGTGCTGCTCGGCGACGGCCGCGAACAGGACCGCCCACTGCGGCCACGCGTGGACCCGGGCCACCACCCGCTGGGTGACGGCGTCCTGCGGGGTCATCCCCCCGTCGAGCCGGGCTTCGGGGCCGGCGACGCCGCGCCCCACGTCGTCGATCAGCGCGGTGAGTTCCGTGCCGATGCGGCCCACCAGGTCGCGCAGCCGCTCCTGCGCGGCCGGGGGCGGCGGTGGGGCGGCGGGGGGCTCCTCGTCGAGCGCGGCGACGGTGGCGCGCAGCACCCGGCGCAGGTCCAGGTGGGCCGCGTGGGCCCGGGTGGCGCGCGCCGCCCGGCCGGCGTCGCGGCCCGCGCCGAGCAGGGCGGCACGCAGGTCGTCGGCGGGCGCGGGGGCGGGCGGTCCGGCGCGCAGCGCCGCGCTGCCCGGCCCGGTCAGGACGGTCAGCTGGGGGTACCCCCGCACGGCCCGCACGGCGTCGCCCCGCGCCCCCGACAGGAGCACGGCCGCGCTGGCCGCGCCGAGTTCGTCCTCGATCAGCAGGTCGGCGCGGCCGGTGCGCAGGTGGGGGGCGAGCACCGGCAGGTCGATCAGGTCCAGGGGCTCGTCGGCCAGCGGCCACCGGTCGTGCGGCACGTCCACCTCGACGGTCACCCGCCGCACCACCGGGAAGACCCGGTGCAGGACGCTCTCGGTGAGTTCGGTGCCGGGCTCGTACGGGCCGGGCGCGGTGGCGTCGGGGAACGGCGCGACGCCGCCGGCCGCCCCGCCGACGTGGAACGGCATCGTCGCCTGGTGGACGGCGTCGAGTCGCGCCGGGACCCCCTCGACGCCGAGCAGGTGTTCGGCGAAGACCTCGGCCCGGTGCAGCGCGACGAGTTCGGTCAGGCCGGCGCGGCACCGCGCGTCGGCGGCGGGCCAGAGCCGCCGGGCCTGCGCCAGCGCCTGCGGCCAGTCGGCGGCCGACGCGGGCCCGTCGCCGAGCCGGTCGAGCAGCCGGGACCGGCAGCGCGCGATCCCGGCGCGGTCCAGGAAGGACACCGAGACGGCACGGACCGCCGCCCGTTCCCGGGCGACGGCGCGCAGGCGCACCGCCGTGACGTACCCGAGGGTGGACCGCCGCGGGGTGAGCGCCGGCGCGCCCCCGCCGAGCAGCGGCGGCCACAGGTGGTGGCTGACGACGTGGTCGTCGTCGCCCTCGGCCAGCAGGGCGACGGAGACGGGCGCCTGCGCGACGCGCACGACCCGCTCCGACGCCGCCCGGGCGGCGTCGGCGTGCGGGCCGCCCGGCAGGGCCGCGGTGACCGCGGCGAGCAGGCGCTCGGCGCGCTCGCGGGTCCGCACCGCGGGGTCTGTGCGGTGTGTCGGCACGGGTGTCCTCCGGTCAGGGGTACGGTCGACCAGCCGTCGTCCGGCCAGCGTCGGGCCACCGGCGATCGGGAGAGGGCGCGGGACGATCGGGAGGTGGCGAGGGGAATTGCCGCGCCTCGGCGTCGGCGTGGCCCGACTGTAGTCGGGCACCGGGAATTGTCAGTGTCAGCCTTCGGACACTTTTTCGCCGCTGTCGAGGAAAAGCCGCACGGCCCCGGTCCCGCCGTCCGAATGGCTGGACGTAATCGTCGGAAGGTGCCCGGGGTCGAACGCTGTCGATCGTTTCGAACGAGTTGTGATCGGCATCGACCTCCTACTTCGGCGGCAGCCGGCCGCGGCCGAATCCGTCCTCGCGGGCGCGGTCGAGAAACTGCACCCGGTGCTCGATCGGCCGGCCCGCCCGCGCGTATTTCTCCTTGATACGATCGAGGTACGTCCGCACCGTTCCGGGTGCTATCCCCAGCACCCGGCCGACCGCCTCGACGGTGCACCCGCTGCCGTAGGAGACCAGCACCTCGCGTTCCCGGGCCGACAGCTGCGGGCGTTCGGGCCGGGCGTCGCGGCCCAGCCAGAACGCGTGCTCGGTGGTCATCGGCGTCTCCCCGGCGGCGACCTGCCGGACCACGTCGGCCAGGACGCCGAGGTTGTTGGCCTTCAGCACGTACGCCGAGGCGCCGGCCTCGGTGGTCGCCGCGATGTAGACCGGGTCGGGGATCACCGACACCACCACGACCGTGTGCCCGACGGCGACCAGCCGGCGGACGTTGTCGGCGGGGTCGGTGAAGTTCTCCAGGTTGAGGTCGAGGATCACGATCCTGGGCCGCCGCGTCGCCGCGAGGAACTCGTCGACCGAGACGGCGAGGGCCGTGAGCGTGATGTCCGGCAGGCGGCTCATCCAGGCGGACATGCCCTCCAGCAGCATCTGGTCGTTGTCGATCGCACCGATCTCGATCATTGCCGCCATGAGACCTCCACCATCGTTCCCTGGTCCGGCGCGGAGTCGATGGCGACCCGGCCGCCCACCTCCACGACGCAGTGCCGCAGCTCGCGCACGAGCCCCCGGCCGGGGGCGACCGCCTCCGGCCGGAAGCCCCGCCCCCGGTCGACGACGGTGAGGGTGATCCCGCCGTCGCCGCCGACGGCGGTCAGCCAGGCCTCGTCGGTGCCGGCGTGCTTGGTGACGTTGGTCAGCGCCTCGCTGACCGCGTTGGTCAACGCCTGCTCGACGTCCGGGGGCAGGCGTTCGGACAGGTCGTGGAACTGCGAGTGCACCTGCAGGCCCAGCGCCTGCTTGTCGCGCACCACGCCGGCCAGCGCGCTGGCCAGGTTCCCCGTCGGGCCGCCGCTGCCGGCGGTGACCAGCCCGCGCAGGTAGTCGGCGTCGCGCTGGGCGAGCGCCCGCACCTCCTCCCGGCGGTGGTCCAGCCGGCCCCGGGCGATCATGCTCAGCGTCGTGAGCACGGTCCGGTGCAGCGCGTCGTACTGGCGGGTCCGTTCGTCGAAGCGGGCCTGCGCCGCGGCCTCCCGGGCCCCGGCGGCCAGCGCCGCCTCGGTGGCGGCGTCCAGTTGGGCGGCGCTGCCGCGCAGGTAGCCGGCGACCACGGCGGCCAGCACCGCGAAGCCCAGCAGCGACACCGCGTTGACGGTGGTCGCGCCGAATCCGTCCGGGCCGGCGAGCAGCTCGCGCAGGGAGCCGGCCAGGTAGCCGGCCACGAGCAGGGCGACGGCCGCCGTCGCGGGCCAGCGCGGCACGAACGCGGCGGCCACGATCGCCGCGCCCATCGCCGGCGGCAGGACCCAGTGCTGCCAGCCCGTGTCGCACGAGGCGACGCAGGCGGCCGGGACCAGCAGCAGCCCGAGCAGCGCCACCAGCACGTCGGCGTAGACCCAGCCGTGGCCCATCCGGCCGGCCCGGCCGGCGCGGACGAACAGCAGCACCGTCCAGGCGACCGTCAGCAGGTAGCCGGCCAGGACCAGGGCCGGCAGCCGGTACATCCGCAGGCCGCCGATGAGCGGCACCGGGATCCAGACGGCGAGCTGCACCGCCCGCAGGCAGCCGGCCGCCCAGATCAGCAGCACGTTCACCCGTGCCGCCGCCTTCTGTCGCGTCAGCGCCCCTGTCTGCCCCACGTCCCGACGATGGCATGTCGCGTCCTCGTCGGACAGTCGGCATATCGGCGGACACGAACGACCGCCCGCGACACCCGATGCGGATTTCGTCAGATCCGCCGCCGCACGGGCATTGACGAATCGAATAGGCGACTGCCACGCTGGCACGGCCGAAGTGCCGCAGTGCTCTCACCATGCCAACCGTTCGGATGATTCATGCTGCAACCGATGGGGCACATTCCCTGCCATCAGGTCGATGCCGCAGTTCGCGCCGCCGAAGATCAACTAGCGACTGCCGCAAGGCGTTCCCCCGCCGAACGAGTCGCGTTGCTGTGGAGGCTTTGCGACGCATTGCAGGGCCGATTCCTGTGCACCAATTCCGCCGCCGACCTGAATAGCGCGATCGACACGGTGCGGACCGCGCGGGAGCTGGTGCCGAAGGCCCGGCCGGAGGCCCGGCTGCTCGCGATCCGGCTCGCCTCGCTGCTCGGCATGCGCAGCCGGCCCGACGACGAACAGGAGGCGTCCGCGGTGCTCGTCGCCGCCCAGCGGACCGTCCGCCCGGGCAGCGTGGAACACGCCGCCATCGACTTCATGACCGCCGCCCTGCTGCTCCCCCACTACCTGCGCCACCGGCGGGAGGAGGACCTGACGGCGGCCGTCGAGCGGCTGGAACGGGCGATGCCCGTCCTCGACGGGGAGGCCGCCCGGGACCGGGCGAACCCGCAGCACACGGCGGTCATGGCCACCATGGCCGGCATGGCGCGCTTCCACCTGGCGCTCGCTCACCACAGCCGGCAGAGTGGCGGCCCCGCCGACGAGGAGGCCGAGCAGCGGATCGTCGCCCTGCTCGCCGAGGCGGAGCGGCTGTCGCCGCAGACCACGTCCATGGCGGGCATGCTGCACCAGGTCCGCGCGTTGCAGCGGGGCCTCGTCCAGGGCGAGTCGGCGGACCCGATGGCCATGGCCGAGCAGGTCTCGATCGGCGACGACGTGCCCTTCCCCGTGGCGACCGGGCTGCTCGGGAGCACGGCCGGCGCGATCCGGGCCGGCGGGCGGCTCGGCTCCTCCGGCGACCTCCAGGCGCTCGACGCGCAGATCGCCACGTTGGAGGCCGAGCTCGCCGCCCCCGACCGGTACGAGCCCGACCCGGCGACGCAGCTCGTCACGCTGGCCCAGTGCTACCAGCTCCGGGCCAGGACGAAGGGCCTGTCCGAGGACCCCTCGGCGGGCGCCGACCGGCTGCGGGCGCAGGAGCTGGCGACCGAGGCGCTCGCCGCGGGCGGCGGCAGCCAGGACCAGGCCCGGCTGGTGCTGGGCGTCTGCAAGCTGGACTCCCTCCACCCCGAGCGGCCCGACCCGCAGGTGCTCGACGAGGCGGTCCGACTGCTGCGCAGGGGCGCCGGCGGCACCAGCCTCAGCCCGGCGATGCGCAACGCCGCCCGCGTCCCGCTGGCCGAGGCGCTGCTCGCGCGGGGCATGCTCGCCGGCGACGGGGACGAGGTCGACGAGGCGCTGGCGCTGCTCACCGCGCACCGCGACCGGCTGCCGCCGGCGTCGTTGCAGCACGCGGTGGCCAGTTCCCGGGTCGCCGCCGCCCTGCACGTGCGCGCCGAGGGGACCGGGTCCACCGAGGACCTGCTGCACGCCGCCGACGCGTCGCGCCGGGCGACGGCGGCGATCGGGGAACTGAGCCTGGTGTGGGCGTACGACACCGCCCTGTACTGGGCCGAGTGGTCCTGGCGGCACGGGCGCACGGGTGACGCCGCCGAGGCGTACCTGCTGACCCTGCGGACGCTCAACCAGATGGCCCGCGCCCAGCTCAGCCGCGCGTACGGCGAACTGGTCCTGCGCCGGCGCACGCGCGGGCTGGTCGGCCGGGCCGCGCACGCGCTGACCCGCCGCCGCCGGCTGCCGGAGGCCGCCGTGGCCCTGGAGTCGGGCCGGGCCGTGCTGCTGTCGGCCGCGCTGGAACGGGACCTCGTCGGCCTCACCGGCGCGGAGCACGCCCCGGTGCGCGAGCGCTACCGCCGGGCGGTGGACCGGCTGACCGAGCTGGAGGACCGGGCGCAACGCGAGGCGTCGACGCAGGAGGGCCTTCCGTCCGACGAGGCGGCCACGGAGGAGGAACTGACGGGGGAGGAACAGGCGTGAGCGACGTACCCACCCGGCGGGAGGGCCCCGGCCGGCAGGCCGCACCCACCACCGCCGACCCGACGCCGGGCACCGCGCCGGCCACCACCCGGGAGACGCCGCCGCCGGGCCCGGCCGCCCCGGCGACCGGCGGCGACGACAGCGGCCTGCCGCAGGGCGTGTCGGCGCGGTTCAGCCCGGTGCGCCACCTGGCCACCGGCGGGGAGGCGCACCTGGTCATGCTGGTCGAGGAGCGGGCCACCGGCCTGACCCGGGTGGCGAAGGTCTACCCCACCTCGGTGCGGCCCGACCCACGGCTGCTCGACGCGCTGCGCACCGCCGACGAGCGCCACGTGGTCCGCATGCTCGACTACGGCACCGAGGTCAACCGGTACGGCACCCCCACCAGCTGGGAGGTGCTGGAATACCTGCCGCACGGCTCGCTCGCCGCGCTGGCCCGCGCCCACGGCGGCCCGCTCCCGCCGCAGCAGGTGCGCCGGGTCGTCGCGGAGGTCACCGACGCCCTGGCCTACCTGCACGGGCAGCTGCGCCACGGCGACGCCACCGGCATCGCCCACCGCGACATCAAGCCGGAGAACGTGCTGGTCCGCTCGGTGGACCCGCTGGAGCTGGTGCTCTGCGACTTCGGCCTGGTCGCCGAGCTGCGGGCCACCCGGCGCAGCACCGGCCGGGCGGGCACCCCCGCCTACCAGGCCCCGGAGACGTGGTGGCAGAAGAGCCAGGAGCCCGCGCAGGACTGGTGGTCGCTCGGGGTCCTCGTCGTCGAGCTGCTCACCGGCCGCAACCCCAACAGCGGCGTGGGCGGCGACACCGCCAACGAACGGACCATCTTCGAACACATCGCCACCTACGGCGTCGACCTCAGCGGCGTCACCGACCTGGGCTGGCTGCTGCTGTGCCGGGGGCTGCTGACCCGGGCGCCCGCGCTGCGCTGGGGCGCGGACCAGGTGCGGGCCTGGCTGGCCGGCGAGACACCCGCCGTCGACGACCCCGACCCCGCGCCGGAACCCGAGCAGCGGCCGGTGCCCCCGTTCGAGCTGGCCGGGCGCCTCTGCCGGAACCCGGCCGAGGTGGGCGTGGCGATGTCCGAGAACTGGCAGGCCGCCGTGGGGCTGTTCCGCCGCCGGGAGAGCCAGCTCGACCTCGACGACTGGCTGCGCGACAACTTCCCCCGGCTCGACCTGCCGACCAACCTGATGAAGTCGAAGGCCGCCGGGCGCGACGACGCCGCCGCCCGGGTCGTCCGCTTCGTCTCCCACGTCGCGCCGGAGCTGCCCCCCGTCTTCGAGGACGAACCCGCCGACGGGCCGGGCCTCGCCGGCCTGGCCGCGCGCGCCGTCGCCGGTGAGCCGGCCGCCGCCGGCATCGTCGCCCGGCTCGACGCCCAGCTCCTGCGGGCCCTGGCCCGGCACCGCTGCCGGGCGCACCCCGGCTGCGCGGACGGCCCCTGCGCGGTCCTCGCCGACACCGCCGAGCGGCTCGCCCGGGTCACCTCGGCCGTCGACGCCCGCGCCGGGCAGCTCGGCGGCGAGCTGGCCGCCGGGGCCACGGGCGGCTGGCCGCGCGGGACGCCGCCGGAGCTGGACCAGGCGCTGCCGGTCGCCCGGGCCCTCGCGCTGCGGCTGCTCGTCGACCCCGACCACGGCGGCCGGCTGCGCGCGACGCTCGCCAGGCAGAAGAGGGCCGCGGGCCGCTGCGACTGGTGGGAGCGGCTGCGCGAGGAGGCCGGCTCCGGCGGCGACGACCGGCAGGTCGCCGCCGCCGCGCTCGCCGCCGCGCTGATCCCGTTCGCCACCGCGCGGATGGCCGCGGAGAAGGCCGCCGCCGCCGAGGCCAGGCAGCGGGAACGCAACGCCGACGCGGCCCGTGCCGGCTGGGTGCCGCCGGCCCGGGCCACGCTGCGCAACGTCTGGCGGGACGCCGTGAACTACCTGCTCGCGGTCGCGATCGGGTATCTCACCACGTTCGCCGCCGCCGCGTTCTGGACCCTGGGCGAGTTCCCCGACGCGTGGGCGCGGCCGGCGGTGATGCTCACCCGCGTCGCCGCCGTGCAGACCGCGGTCGCGCTGCCCCTGCTGGCGCTGCTCGCCTGTCTGGTGATCTGCCCCGCCGACGCGGAGGCCGGGCTGCGCCGGGCCCGCCGGCTCTGCTGGGCCGCCGGGGCGGTGGTCTGGGCGCTGCTCACCGCCGACGACGGCACGTACGCGATGTTCCTCCAGTTCCCGGTGGTGCTCGACACCGGCGTACGGACGTGGCTGACCGACCTGGCCACCGGCTACGGCGAGGCCTACCCGTACGTCGCGGGCGGCGGCCTGCTCCTGGCGGTGTGGCTCGGCCGGCGGCTGGCCGCCCGCGCGTACGGCACCGAGGGCGGGCGGCTGTCCGGCCGGGTACCGAGGGGCGTGCGCGGCGCGGTGATCGCGCTGGTGGCGGTGCTGTACCTGCTGCAACCGGTCTACGTGTGGCAGGGGTGGGCGGTGCCGCTGCTGCCCGAACCCACCCGGGTGTGGTGGTTGCTGTGAACGTCAGTGAGGTCGCGATGGTGAGGAGGCCGCGATGAGCGGGATCACCGGCGCCCGGTACGTCGTGGAGACGGCCGCCGAGCGCCTCGCCCGCGAGCAGCGGGCCCAGTGGCAGCAGTTCGTGCAGGTCCGGGGCGAGCTGGAGGCGCTGCGCGCCGAGGCCGAGGCGTACCGGTCGGTCTACGGCAGCCGGATCAGCCGGGTCGTCGCCGGTGCCCGGGCCCGCCCCCAGCACTCCCCGCGTCGGATCGCCGCCGCCACCGCCGACGTCGCCCTGCTGGTCGGCCGCGAACGGGAACGGCTGCGCACCGAGGTCCTCGCCGCCTCCCGGCAGGACGTCAGCGGCCTGCTCGCCGCCCCGGCCGCCGGGGCGGCGCGGCCCGCCGCGCGGCCGCGCCGGCAGTGGGACGAGCGCACCGTCGCCGAGCCGGCCACCCGGCAGCGCGACGACACCGCGACCCGGGCCGCCCCGGCGCGCGACGACGCGGCGGCGCAGGAACAGCACCGGGCCCGCGCCACCCGGGCCGCCGAGCTGCTGTCCCGGCTGCCCGCCGCCACGCCCGAGGAGGTCCGCGCGCCGTGCGCCGCGGCGGTCGCCGAGATCGCCGCCGGGGCCCCGCCCAGCCGCGCCCACCTGCTGCTGCGGGACCTGGCGGAGCGGGTGACCGCCCAGCAGCGGGCCGAGGAACGCGTGGCCCTCGCCCGCCGCGACCTGCTCACCATCGCCGCCCCGCTGGAGACGGTGCCCGGCGACGCGGCGGCCCGGCTGCGCAAGCGGGTGGCCCGGCTCGTCGCCGACCGCGTCGACCACGTCCCCGACGGGCTGCGGGCCGAGGCCGACGAGGTCGTCGCGCAGGCCGACCGGGCCCGCCGCCGCAAGGCCGTGGCCGACGCCGTCCGGGTCGGGCTGACCGACCTCGGCTACCGCGTCGGCGACGGCTTCGACACGGCCCTGGCCGGCGCCGGGGTGGCGTACGCGGCGATGGACGGTGACACCGGCTACGGCGTGAAGGTGCTGCTCGACCGGGACGACCCGGTGATCCGCACCCAGGTGGTCCGCGCCGGCAGCGCCCGGGCCGAGCGCACCGAGGACGCCGCCGCCGAGCAGAAGTTCTGCGACGACTACGAGGTGATCAAACGGCGGGTGCGCCGCGCCGGCATCCCCATCGACCAGTTCGGGCAGGTCGACCCGGGCCGGCAGGCCGTGCAGGTCGTCGCCGACGAGATGATCCCGGCCCAGGCCCACCGTGCCGCCGGGCAGCAGAGGAGGCAGGGGCTGTGACCACACCGCCGACCGACGAGACGACCCAGCAGCCGGCGTGGCTGCGCGAGGTGAGCCTCGCCCTCTGCGCGCACCCGCAGGTCCTGCTCACCGGCAACGTCCGCGACCTCTACCGGCTCCCCGACCCGGAACGCGCGGGCGCCGTCCGGTTCATGGGCCTGGTCGAGGCGCTGTGGAGCGTCGCCCGGGCGAGGGACTACGCCGCGCTGCTGACGTACTCCAGCGGCGTCGGCGTGGAGATCGCCGCGCAGCTGCCCGACGGCGGCGCGGCGGCCGCCCAGGCCGTGCTGCGCGACGCCGACGTCGAACCGAACCGCCCGCTGCACCTGGCCCAGGTGCGCGACCTGCTCGGCGCGGTGGTGGACGTGCCCCGGCGGCGCGCCGCCGGCCCACCCGTGGCGCTGGCCCTGGTCGACGCGGCCCGGCTGTTCACCGGCGAGCTGCTCTCCCCCGAGGAACGCCTCTTCCTCGCCACCGCCGACCGGCTCGCCTACCGCGCCACCCCGGTGGGCAGCGGCTACAACACCGTCTTCTGGGTGCTCGACCGCGAGCACGACCTGCCCTCGTGGTTCGCCACCGGCAACCACACCCTGCGGATCACCGCGATCCCCGAGCCCGACCTGGCGGCCCGCCTCCAGACGGCCAACGACCTGGTGGCGACGCTGCCCGGGATGCCGCAGGACACCGACGAGCGGTGGGCGGTCGCCCGCCGGTTCGCCGAGGCCAGCCACGGCATGCGGCTGCGCAGCATGCGCGACGTGGTGCGCCTCGCCACCGCCGCCGGCATCCCCGGCCCCCGCGTCGACGACGCCGTCCGCGCGTTCCGGGTGGGCGTGCCGGACAACCCGTGGCAGAGCGCCGGGCTGCGGGAACGGCTCAGGACCGCGCAGGAGGAGCTGAGCCACCGGGTGCTGGGGCAGCCCGACGCCGTACGCCGGGTGCTGGACATCCTGGCCCGCTCGGCCACCGGGCTGTCCGGCGCGCACACCGGCGGACGCAGCAAACCCCGCGGCGTGCTGTTCTTCGCCGGCCCCACCGGCGTGGGCAAGACCGAACTGGCCAAGGCGCTGGCCGCGCTGCTGTTCGGCGACGAGAACGCCTACCTGCGCTTCGACATGAGCGAGTTCGCCGCCGAACACACCGAGGCCCGGCTGATCGGCGCGCCACCCGGTTTCATCGGCCACGACGCGGGCGGCGAGCTGACCAACGGCATCCGGCAGCAGCCGTTCCGGGTGGTGCTGTTCGACGAGATCGAGAAGGCGCACCCCCGCCTGCTCGACAAGTTCCTCCAGATCCTCGACGACGGCCGGCTCACCGACGGCCGGGGCGGCACCGTCTACTTCACCGAGGCGCTCATCGTCTTCACCACCAACCTGGGCATCGTCGTCCAGGACGAGGACGGCAAGCCGAAGGAGAACGTCACCCCCGCCCAGGAGCTGCCCGACATCGAACAGGGCGTGCGCCGCTACATCGAGGTGTTCTTCCGCCACCTGCTGCGCCGGCCCGAGCTGTTCAACCGGGTGCAGCAGAGCATCGTCGTCTTCGACTTCCTGCGCCCCGAGGTGGCCGTGGAGATCGCCGACCGGGCGATCGGCCGCGTCGCCGAGGCCGTGCACCGCACGTACGGGGCGACGCTGGAGTTCAGCGACGACGCCCGCGACGAGCTGCGCAAGGAGGCCACCTTCGACCTGTCCAACGGCGGCCGGGGCATCGTGGCGGCGATCGAGAGCATCCTGGTCAACCCGCTCGCCCGGGAGGTCTTCGCCAACCCGCCCGCGCCCGGGCAGACGCTGCGCGTCGCCGCGATCGCCGAGGACGGCCAGAACCGCGAGCTGGTGATGGAGTGAGGCTGCGACTGTCCCGGCTGCACCACCCGGTCACCACCCTCGGGCCGGGCCGCCGCGTCGGCATCTGGGTGCAGGGCTGCGCCATCGGCTGTCCCGGCTGCGTCTCCCGCGACACCTGGGTCGCCGAGCCCCGGCACGACGCCGACGTCGACGACGTGCTCGACCGGGTCGCCGCCCTCGACCCGGCCGCCCTCACCGGCGTCACCGTCACCGGCGGCGAACCGTCGGAGCAGCCGGAGGCGCTCGCCGCCCTGCTCACCGGGCTCCGCGCGCTCGGCGCCGGGCACGACTGGGACGTGCTGTGCTACACCGGCGTCGAGCTCGACGAGTTCCGGGCCCGCTGCCCCGGGGCGTACCCCCTGATCGACGCGCTGATCACGGGCCCCTACCGCGCCGGGGAACCGACGGACCTCGTCTGGCGCGGCTCGGCCAACCAGCGCCTGGTGCCGTGCTCGCCGCTCGGCCGACGCCGCTACGCGCCGTGGGTCGACGCCCGCCGCGACCGCCCCGAGCTGCAACTCCAGGTCGACGACGACCGGGTCTGGCTCGTCGGCATCCCCGGACGCGGCGACCTCGCCCGCGTCCAGCGCGCCCTGGAAGCCCAGGGCATCCGGCTGGAAGGAGTGTCATGGCGGCCCTGACCTGCCCGAACCACGGGCCGCAGCCGGCCGGCGGCGCGTTCTGCCCCATCTGCATGGAGTTCCTCGTGCCGGAGTCCGCGGCACCGGACCCGGGCGTCGGCAAGGTGTGCCCCGTCCCCGGCTGCGGCAACCAGCTCGACGCCGACGGCCGGTGCCCGGTGCACGACCTGGGCGGGATGGCCACCGAGGCCGGCACCTGGGCCGGCGAGCCCCCGCCCGGTCCGGGGCCGGCGGACCGGTCCGCCGGCCCCGGACCGGGCGGCGCGCCCGCCACCACCCGCGACGCGCCCCCGGACACCACAGCGTACCGGCTGGAGTTCCCGTTCGGGCCGGTCGGCGTCGGCCGCGCCGAGGTCCGCCTCGGCCGCGCCGACGACCTCGGCGACATCGCCGCCCGGCTGGCCGCGCACCACAACGTGTCCCGGCAGCACGCGCTGCTCTGGGTCGAGCACGGCGAGCTGTACGTGCAGGACCTCGGCTCCACCAACGGCACCTACGTCAACGACCGCCGCCTGGACCCGCACACCCGCCAGCGCCTCTTCGACGGCGACGAGCTGCGCCTGGCCAGCACCGTACGGGCCCGGGTACGCCGCACCGGAGGAAACCGATGACCGCGTCCACACCGGCCCCACACGCCTTCGCGGCGGTGCGGGTCTGCGCCGTCACCGCCCGCGGCGCCGTCCGCACCGGCAACGAGGACGCCGTCCTCGTCCTCGACTGGATCAGCCAGTCCCCGCGCGCCCGCGTCACCGACCTCACCACCGCCTGGACCCCGCCCCTGGTCTGCGCCGTCGCCGACGGCCTCGGCGGGCACCGCGCCGGCGAGCTGGCCAGCCGGCTCGCCGCCGCCGACCTCGCCAACCGCTACATCGCCTGGGACTCCCCCCGCGCCGTGCACGACGGGATCGTCGCCGTCGGCCACGCCCTGCATGACACGGCCGCCCGCCAACCCGGCACCGCCGGCATGCGGACCACCATCGCGGGCGTCCTGCTCACCGGCGACGGCGCGTACGTGTTCAACGTCGGCGACAGCCGCGCCTACCGGATCACCGACGGCTACCTGGAACAGCTCAGCGTCGACGACTCCGGCCCGGACGGGGCCACCGTCACCCAGTGCCTCGGCGACCCGCCCGCCGCCCCCCTCGCGCCGCACGTCGCCCTCGCCTCGCTGGACCCGGCAGGCGCCCGCTTCCTGCTGTGCACCGACGGCGTGCACGGCCAGCTCGACGAACGGCGCCTGCGCGCCATCTGCCGCACCCCCGATCCCCGGGCGCTGGTCGAGACGCTGCGCGACGAGGTCTACGCCGCCGGGGCCGCCGACAACCTCACCGCCGTCGTCGTCGACGTCCTGCCCGGTGGGTGAGCACACGTCACGCCCCCCGGCTGGACACCGGCTCCGGCCTCGGGACGAGCAGGCGTTCCCGCAGGCGGGCGTGGCGGAACTGGTAGACGCCGCCGATCTGGCGCAGGACGCCCCGCCGGTGCGCGTCGTCCAGGAACGCCAGCAGCCGCCACGGCAGCTCCCCCCGCACCGCGAACCAGGCCCGCGCCACCCCGAAGCGGCCCCACGCCGTGAACAGCACGCTCGCCCCGGCGGTCGCGGCGGCGACCGCGAGACCGGTGCCCGCGTCGATCAGGGCCGCCGTGGTGACGCCGAGGATGCCACCGCGCACGACGGCCTTCGCCAGCGCCGTGCGGCGGTCGGCGCGCAGCACCGCCAGCGGGCCCGCCGCGGCCGTCACGTCGGTCGGCACGTCCAGCCAGGCGTCCAGGAACAACGCCAGCAGCAGCGCCCCGGCCGCCGCGACGGCCGCCGCGCCCCCGCCGGACAGCCACCCGGCGGCGACGATCGCCGCCCCACCGGTCACCCAGCCGACCAGCCCGGGCGTGACCACGCCGCGACCGGGAGCCGGCGGACCCGACGCGACGCCGCCGGTGCGCAGCAGGCGGGCCGCCTGCCGGTGCCACCCGGCCCCGCCGCCGTCGTCGGCCGGCAGCCCGGTGGGCACCAGCGGCTGACGGACCATCACGAACCCGCTGACGACCGCGCCCACCACCGCGCCGAGGACAGCCGCGACGCCGCCGCCGGCCGCCCCGGCCACCA
The DNA here is from genome assembly GCF_014205165.1 of Micromonospora carbonacea. Lineage (NCBI taxonomy): Bacteria > Bacillati > Actinomycetota > Actinomycetes > Micromonosporales > Micromonosporaceae > Micromonospora > Micromonospora carbonacea. The sequence continues at coordinate 3,928,514 of NZ_JACHMZ010000001.1, forward strand.
CGCCCAGGGCCACCGCGCCGAACACCCCGCCGGCGACGGCCGGCACGGCGCGCGGCACCACGGCGGACAGCCGCCACCAGGCGATGTCCGGCCCAGCGTGCGCGGCGAGCCAGGCCAGCCAGGGCACGACCCGGGCCGCCGTCCGGGCCGCCGCCCCGCCCGCGTGCTCGGTGTAGGCGACCGGGACCGCCCGGTCCAGCAGGTGCCCGGCCAGGTCGTCGGCCGTGCCGAACCGGCCCGCGTCCAGCAGCGCCGCCGGGTCTGCCCCGGTGTCGCTGTAGGCCGCGCGGGCCAGCGACGTCATCAGCGGCGTGGCGAGCACCCCACCGACGAGCCGGGCCCGATCGTCGGCGGGCGCGCCGGCGAGCCGGGCCAGCACCGGCTCCCACGCGGTCGCCGAGGCGCGACCGGTGGGACGGGCGGTACGCGGCAGATACGCCGCCAGGTCCGCCACCCCCAGCGGCAGCAGCCGCACCACGGCCGCGCCGGTGAGCACGTCGCCGCCGCGCACCGCGTCCAGGTACTGCGCGGTCCGGCTCGCCACGACGACGCCCGGCAGCCCGGGCGACGCGGCGTTGAGGGCGAGCAGCGCCGCCGGGCGCGCCGCCGCCGGCAACTCGTCGAGACCGTCCAGCACCGGCAGGACCCGCTCCTCGGCCAGCAGGGCCGCCGCGACGGTGCCGAAGTCCGGATGCCCGGCGGCCAACGCCGGGTAGTCGGCGGCCAACCGGGCCACCAGCCAGTCGGCGAAGCCCGCCCGGCCCGGGTCCCAGGACGTCACCGACAGCAGCACCGGCACCGGCTCGCCCGGCCCACCGGCGGCGATCAGGTCCAGCACCAGCCGGATCAGCAGCACCGACTTGCCGCCGCCGGCCGGCCCCAGCACCACCAGCCGCCGCGACGGGATCCGCCGGAACACCGCGGCGGCCTCCGGAAGCCGCCCGGCGACGGCCATCTCCACGGCCGTCGCGCCCGCCGCCGCCAGCCCGACGTTCGCCCAGTGGTCCTGGCCGCCCAGCCCGGCGGGAAGCGCCTCCCACCGCACCGGGATCGGCATCGGGTCCTGCACCCGACGCAGCGCCTCCTCCACCCGCCACTGCTGGCGCACGGCCGCCCGCAGCGCGCCCTGGTGCTCGTCGAGGGACCGCGCGGGCCGGCGGGCGCGGCCGCCCCACACGGCGAGGAGCAGGGTCGCCGCCGCGACCGTGAAGCTGCCGACGCTCGCCACCCGGTCCGCGGTCTCCAGGTCGGACCGCCAGATGACCCACCCGGCAGCGACGACGGCAGCCGTGACGACGTACGGAACGAGGGGTTGATGACGGACCTTCGACAGAATTCGCCGCACGCGGTTCATGATGGCGGGCCGCGTCCAGACGCGCTCTACGACGAGTTGCGGGCCGCGCACACCGAACTGCGGGCCGCCATCGGGGAGATCCAGCGGATCCCCGGCTACGAGCAGTTCCTCGCCCCCGTCGAGATCGGCGACGTCACGGGCGCGGCCGATCACCCCCTGGTGTACGTGACACCGGCCGACGACACCGGCCTCGCGCTCGTCGTGCGGGGCGAGGACATCGTGGACGTGCCGCTGCCGCACCTGCGCGCGGCCCGGGTGCACGAGTGGGCCGAGCGGCACCGCGAGCACTTCCCCACCGCCGCCGCGCCCGCCTCCCGCCGGGCCGCCTGGGACCGGCACCTGGCGCAGCTGTGCGACTGGCTGTGGGAGGCCGTCGCCGGGCCCCTGCTGGCCGAGCTGGCCGGCGAGGCGCGGGCGTCGGTCGTACCGTGCGGCCTGGTCGGCCTGCTGCCCCTGCACGCCGCCCGGTACGCCGACGCCGCCCGGCCGACGGGTTTCGGCTACCTCGCCGACACGCTCGCCCTCAGCTACGTGCCGAACGCCCGGGCCCTGGCCGCGAGCCGGCGGCGGGCCGCCGCCGCGCCCGACGGGGGCCTGCTCGTCGTCACCGACCCGGAGCTGTCCTACGCCCGGTGGGAGGGGGCCGCGGCCGCCGCCACCTTCGGCGGCCCCGTCACCACGCTCGCCTGGGCCGACGCGACCGTCGCGCGGGTCCGCGCGGAGCTGCCCGCCGCCCGGGTCGCCCACTTCGGCTGCCACGGGGCCGCCGACCAGCGGGACCCGCTGCGCAGCGCCCTGCGGCTGGCCGGCGAGGCCCGCCTGCGGCTGGCCGACGTGCTGCCGCTGCGGCTGCGCACGCGCCTGGCGGTGCTGTCGGCGTGCGAGACGTTCCTGCCCGGCCTCGACCTGCCCGACGAGGTGATCTCGCTGCCGGCGGGCCTGGTGCAGGCGGGGGTCGCGGGCGTGCTGGCGTCGATGTGGCCCGTCGACGACCACGCCACCGCCCTGCTCATGACCGAGTTCTACCGGCGCTGGCGGGCCGACGACACCACCTCGCCCGGCGAGGCGCTGGCCGGCACCCAGCGGTGGCTGCGCGACGTGACCCCGGCGGAGCTGGAGGACCACTGGGCCCTGGCCCTCGACGCGGGCGAGGCGTGGCTGCCGGTCGATGTCGCCGAGGCGCTGCTGCCGCAGGTGTTCCGCAGCGGCAGCGGCGACTCCCGCCCGTGGTCCGCGCCGTCGGTGTGGGCGGCCTTCGCGTTCACGGGGGCGTGAGCGGTGCGCGACGACACCTGGACCCTGCGCTGGGTCGCCGAGCAGGTCCGCGCCCGCCTCGGCGACCTCGTCGCCGACGCGGAGACGGCCGCGCGCATCGACAAGCTGCTCGCCGAGGCCCTGGCCCGGCCGCCGGGGCCGCTGGCGGACCTGGCGATCGCCCGCGCCCTGCGCGGCGACCCCGCGCTGGAACGGTGGGCGATGGAGACGGTACGCGCCGCCGAGAGCCGGCCCCGCGCGGAACCCGGCAGCGCCCCGCCGGTGCGCTACCTGACCACGTCCCTGCCCCGCCAGGCCCGCCCCGGCACCCGGTTCCCGCTGCACGTGACGATCAGCCGCGACGGCGGCCCCGGCAGCGTCCCCACCCGGCCGTTCCCCGTCCCCGAGCGGGGGGTCGACGTGCTGGTCACGGTCGCCTCGCCGACGCTGTCGATCGAGTCGGACGCCGTCCACGTCGTGCGGGTCCACCCCGGCGACGACCCCGACGGCGTCGTGTTCGTGCTCGGCGCCGCCGAGGAGGGCCGGCACGAGGTCACCGTCCGGGCTTTCGTCGACGGCGGCGGCAGCCAGATCGCGGCGATCGTCCGCACGGTCCTGGTCACCGACTCGGCATCGTACGCGCCGCCGCACCGGCTGACCGCCCGCGTCGAGCGCCTCGCCCCCCGGCCCGGCGAGGTGGCCCTCCAGGTCGACCGGCACCGCGACGGCTACGCCTTCCGGCTCGTCGGCCGCGACGGCCCCACGGCGACGGCCGGGTCGGTCCCCCGCGGGCTGCTCGCGGACCTGCTGCGCACCGTCAACGCGGCGGCCCGGGGCACCGGCGGGCAGCCCGCCGCCGTGCGGGGCGAGCTCGCCGGGTACGGCACGCTGCTGTGGCGGGCGCTGCCGCCCGAGATCGGCCGCGAGGTCGAGGCCCGGCTGGCCACCGCCACCGGCCTGACCATCTGCAGCGACGTCAGCGAGCTGCCGTGGGAGCTGCTCCTGCCACCCACCTGGGACGAGTTCCCCGCCGAGCGGCTGGCGGTCATGCGGCAGACCAGCGGCCACTCCCCCGCCCGGTCGCTGGCGCTGAGCGACGCGGTCTTCGTGCACGGCCGCAACCCGCCCACCGGCGCCGTGGCCGAGATCCGGCAGGTCAACGCCGGTCTCGACGTCCCCGGCGCCCTGGTCACCTCGGCGCAGGAGCTGCTGCGCCGCATCGACCGGGGCGACTTCGGTCTGCTGCACCTCGCCTGCCACCAGGACCAGCCCGGCGCGGACTCCGACGGCGGCGTGGCGATGGACGACGGCCGGTTCCGCCCCGTCGCGCTGGCCCGCGCCGCCGCCCGGGGCAGCCTGCGCGCCCGCTGCCCGCTGGTGTTCTTCAACGCCTGCCGCAGCGTCGACGGCGGCTCCTACGACACGCTCATGGGCGGCTGGGCCAACGAGTTCGTCCGCGCCGGCGCGGGCGCGTTCGTCGGCTCCACCTGGGCCGTCCGCACCGAATCGGCGCACCGCTACGCCGACCGGTTCTACGCCGAACTGCGCGGGGGCGCGCCGCTGGCCGCCGCGTCCTTCGCCGCCCGCCGCGAGCTGCTCGCCGACCCCGGCGACCCGACCGGCCTGGCCTACGCCGTCTACGGCGATCCACAGGCCACGATCCTGACAGGAGCGACCGCATGAGCGACGACCGGCCCGTCTTCGTGATCCACGGCATCGCCAACCGGGACCCGCAGGTGGTCGCCGGCCGGGTGGCGGAGCTGAGCGCCGCCGCCCTCGGCCGGTGGACGATGCACTCCGCCTACTGGGGTGACCTCGGCTCGTCCACCCTCGGGGTGGAGCTGGCCATGCCGCCCGGCCCCGGGCAGTCCTGGGACGTCCGCGACGGCGGGCCGCCGCCGGTCGCCGACGACGCCGGCCTGGGGCTCGCCGGCCCGGTCCCGTTGACCACCGCGCAGCGGCTGGAGCTGGTCCGGGCGCGGGCCCGGCAGACGTTGGACCCGCCGCCGGTCGAGTCGCGGGGCGCCCCGCCGGACGTCACCGACGAGGTGCTGGACGCGATCGCGCAGGAGTGGCCGCGGACCCGGTGGCTGCGCCACGCCGACGACCCGACGCTGCTGGCCGAGGTGGGCGCGGCGCTCGCGGCGGCGGCGCTGGACGCCGTGGGCGACGCCGGCCACGAGGTACGCGACCCGGGGGCGGTCCGCCGCGTCATCCGCCGCCGCCTGCCCGAACTGGACCGGGTGGCCGGCGCGGCCGTCGGCGCCGCCGGGGAGCGCTTCTACACCTGGGCCCGCATCGCCCGCGCCCGGTACGTCGCCCTCACCCTCGGCGACGTGCTGGTCTACCAGCGCCACGGCGAGCGGATCCGGGCCCGCATCCGCGAGCAGATCACCGCCGTCGCCGGGGAACGTGCCGGGCGGGAGGAGCCGGTGCACCTGATCGGGCACAGCCTCGGCGCGGTCGTCGCGCTGGACCTGGCCACCGGCGAGGACCCGGTACGCACGGCGGGGCTGGTGACGTTCGGCTGCCAGTGGCCGCTGTTCCACCTGTTCGACCCGCGCGGCGGCCAGCTCGCCCCGTACGACGGCAGCGGGCCGGTGCTGCTGCCGGACTCGGTGGGCCGGTGGGCGAACCTGTGGCATCCGCTGGACCCGCTGGGCTTCGTCGCGAGCCGGTTGTTCCGCTGGGCGGACGGCTCCACGCCCCGGGACGTGCGGGTGGAGCACCTGCTGTCGGACCAGCTCTACACGCACTCGGCGTACTGGACGAACCCGCGCCTGGTGTCGGTGCTGCACGAGACGTTCGCGGAACCGACGGACCGGTGAGTCCCGGCCGGTCGGGCGGGGCGGCACACGCCGCGCGGAGCGTCCTAGGAGGATGGCCTGGGTGGGGTCGGGCAGGATGGGGGCGTGGACATCGAGCCCGTCGACGCCGCCCCCGCCCGGGCGTTCCCCCGGGCGAGCCTGCGGCAACGCTGGACGGACCTGACCTTCGTGCACTGGGCGGTCGCGCCGGAGCTCGTCGCGCCGCTGCTGCCCGCCGGCACCCGCCCCGACACCCTCGACGGGGCCGCCCACGTCGGCCTCGTCGGCTTCCGGATGGTCGGGCTGGGCCTCGGCCGGGGCCCGGGGGTGCCGTACTTCGGCACCTTCTGGGAGACCAACGTCCGGCTCTACTCCGTCGACGACGCCGGGCGGCGGGCCGTGGTGTTCCGGTCGCTCGACGCCTCCCGGCTGGTCCCGGTGCTCGTCGCGCGGGCGAGCCTGCGGCTGCCGTACCTGTGGTCGAGGATGCGGCTGGACCGCGACGGCGACACGGTGACGTACCGCTGCCGGCGGCGCTGGCCCGGCCCGGCCGGCGCGGCGAGCCGCCTGGTGGTCCGGGTCGGCGACCCGATCGCCGACCCGACGCCGCTGGAGCACTTCCTCACCGCCCGCTGGGGGCTGCACACCCGGGCGTACGGGCGCACGCTGCACCTGCCGAACTGGCACCCGCGCTGGCCGCTGCACCGGGCCGAGCTGCTGAGCCTGGACGACGAGCTGGTCGCCGCCGCGGGGCTGCCCGCGCCCGCCGGAGAGCCGGTGAGCGTGCTCTACTCCCCCGGCGTGCCGGTCGTGTTCGGCCTGCCCGCCGTCGCGCGCCGGCCCGGCTGACGGGCCGACGAGGGCCCGCCGCCGGGCCGGCGCGCGAGGAGAGGCGGTGGGGTCAGAACCGGCCCCAGTCGTCGGCGGCGGGCCGCCACACGTCGATGTTGCGCGGGTCCACCGACATGCGGCGGGCCCGGTGGGTCTCGTGCTCCTCGGGCGTGAAGACCCGGTGCCGGTCGCACAGCTCGTAGCGCGGCCCGTGCACCGGGTCGTGCATGTAGAAGGCGATCGACGTCGACGCGGAGTGGTTGACCAGGTCCGAGGCGATGGGCACCTGCTTGTACTGGGCGCGCGCCCGGCCGCGCATCACGTGGTCGAAGCTCTTCATCATGAAGCACAGGTGCGCGACGTAGAACTCCTTGTTGCGCTGGATCGCCAGGCTGTGGTGGTAGCGGTCCTCGCTGCGCAGGAAGGCCGTCACGTCGCCGACGTAGTCGGAGACGAGGAAGCCGAGCACCTCGGTGTAGAAGCGCAGGGTCTCCTCGTACTTCTCGGTGGCGAGGAACGGGTGCACCAGGTCCAGCGGGCGCAGCTCGATCAGCGGCGGCTCGGCGTACTCGGCGAACTCGGTGAACAGCTCGACGATCAGGCCGTTGGGGTCCTTGACGGCGAAGCCGCGCTGGACGAGGCCCTTGACCCGGTCGGCCAGCTCGAACACCTCGTGCCCGGCCGCGGTGACCCGCTCCCGCAGGTCGTCGAGGACCGCGTCGGACTCGACGCTGAAGCCGACCGCGGTGGTCCAGGAGACCTCCCGCTGCGGCGCGGCGACCAGCTCGATGCTGTGGTGCTCGATGTCGGCGCGCAGGAAGGCGTACTCGTCGTCGTGCTGCTCCAGTTGCAGGCCGACGTGGTACTGGAGGAACTCGATGGAGGCGGCCAGGTCCGGCACCTCGATCCGGGCGTACTCCATGCCGTACGGCCCGCGGCGGCGGGCGGCGGCCTCGGTGGTCATCTGCTACCCCTCTCGGTGTGCTGGTGGTCCCCCACGGTGGGGAAGCTGACGATGGCCTGGCGCTCGACGACCGGACGCCAGCGTTCCCGGACGAACCGCTCGTGCGAGTCGCTGTGCAGGTAGTCGAGCAGGTCCTGCTCGGTGGGGAACTCCACGACGAAGCCGTGGCTCATGGTGTCGTCGCGGGTGCTGACGTTGGCCCCGCTGCGCCAGTTGCGCATCGCCGGGTACCGCGACGGGAACGTCTCCAGCTCGGCCAGGACGGACTCGGCCGCGCCGGGCGGCAGGTCGTCGCGGAAGCGGAACACGAGCATGTGGGTGATCATGGCGGCCGGCTCAGAGGATGAAGCTGAGTCGGGCGCCGGGGTCCATGGACTCCATCACCGGCACGGCCCGCCGCACCCGGAACCGCAGCCCGTCGGGCTCGACCTTGAGCACGTGCTCGTAGCGGCCCACGTAGGTGTAGGCGCCGCCGTCGCGGTAGCGGTGGATGACGAAGTTCGCGGTGATCCAGACGGTCTCCGCGCCGGCCTCCAGCAGGATCACGTTGGAGACCATCCGGTGGGTGCGCGAGTGCGGGTTCTCCGCGTGCGCCTTGCGGCTCTTGAGCCGCTTGACCCGGGCCCGGATCAGCTCGTAGTCGTCGGCGACGAAGTATCCGGCGGTGGTGGCGTCCCAGCCGGCCCAGTCGGTCGTCGGCACCTCCAGCCGGCCGTCGGGCTCGAAGAGGGTGAACCACTCGTCGAGGCGCCACTCGTCGAGCAGCTGGGCCTCGCGGTAGAGGAACTCCTCCACCTCGGCGCGGGTGACCTCGCGCGACTCCACTTTCACCACTCCCCCACGGCTGCCGTTGCCCGCCGTCACGGCGCTCACTCCCCCGCCTCGGCGGCGGCCGGGCCGCTCGCCGGGGCACCGGCCGGCGGCGCGCCGGCCACGCTGGTGGACGCGCCGACGACGTGCGCCCACTGCCGCCAGAAGCTGCGCATCGCGCCCTCGTCGATCGAGCGCCCCTGGTTGCCCTGCTTCTCGTTGGCCATGCCCCGCGACATGTCGCTCCAGTCGTGGGCGGGGTCGGCCGCGTCGGCGGTGGCGACGATGCCGCGCTGCACCGCCTCGTACGCCTCGATGTCGTCGGGGGTGGCGAGGCCGCCCGGCCCGACGAAGCTGACCATCGTCTTGATGCGCAGCGCGCGCACCGACTCCGGCTCGCCGACCTCGACGAACTGCCACGCCCGCACGTCGGTGCGGTCGGCGGCGACCGGTTCGAGCTGCCGGATGGTCAGCGCCTCCAGGTCGAACAGCAGCAGGTTGGGGAAGACGAACAGGATGCGGCTGGCGTCGGCGACCTCGGCGGCGAGCTCGGGCCCGAGGCGGGCCTCCAGCTCGCGCCGCTTGACGGCGGTGCGCTCCTTCTCCTCCTCGCCGAAGCGGGGCTCCCAGACCATACCGATGCGGCCGTTGTGTCCGGTGAGGACGAGCAGGCCGTGGCCGCCGCCGAGGTCGTAGGCGTACTGGTCGTCGTCGGTGACGGCGAAGCCGGTCTCGCGCAGGTAGCCGACGAACGTGTTGTGCGTGGGGGCGAAGTGGTAGCCGTCCATGGCGTTCTCGACGGCCAGCTTCCAGTTGCCCTTGACGCTGTAGAGCTGCACCCCGGGCAGGGTGGTCATGCCGCGCTCGCCGATCTTGGCCGTGAGCGACATGTAGTGCGCCGCCGGGCCGAGGTGGGTCAGCAGGTCGGGCACGTCGGGGTCGAACGCGATGAAGACGAAGCCCTCGTGGATCTGGAGGCGGGGCACCTGACGCAGCGCCATCGACGCCCGGAAGGCCGGGTCGTCGGGGTACGCGTCGTCGCCGGGCAGCGCGGCCAGCTCGCCGGAGTTACTGAACGCCCAGGCGTGGTAGAAGCACTGGAAGAACTTGGTGTTGCCCTCGCTGTGCCGGCACAGCACGGTGCCCCGGTGGGTGCAGGAGTTGAAGAACACCCGCACCTCGCCGTCGGCGTCGCGGCAGAAGATCAGCGGACGCCCGCCCAGCGTGCGGGTCTTGAAGTCGCCCGCCTTCGGGATCTCCGTCTCGTGACCGAGGTAGAGCCAGGTGTGCCCCCAGATCCGCGCGATCTCCTCGGCGAACACCCCCGGCTCGCGGTACGCCGAGCGGTGCACGCGGAACCGCAGCGCCTCCCAGTCCTCGTCGATCATCGCGCCGTCACCGGGTGCACCGAGCGGGCGTACCGGCGTCTGCTGCGCCATCACCTCACCGCCTTCTACGTCATGCGAGACAGCGTCTCGCACCACGATGCTGCTATCCGGCCCTGCCACCTGTCAAGAGCAGGACATACTCCAGCACCGGGTTACTCGCTGTTAATACGGGCGCAACACGCAACGGCGGTTTCGTTGGCCACGATGCCGAACGTCGACAGGGCGCGGCCACGCCGCTGCGCCGCGGGTACGGGCCCCTCCGTCGTGGCCCGCACACCCGCGGTCCGCACACCCACCGGACGCCACCGCCACCGCCGCCGCGCGCCGGCGGCACACGCGTCACCAGCCGCGCCACCCATCGCACCGCCAGCCGGTGTCACCCCTCCCGGAGGATCCCATGCTCCAGCCGCACGAAGGCCCGATCGCTGGAACCCACTACCTGCCGAGCACGCCCGAGACCTGCCTGTGGGGCCGGCTGCCCACCCGGCGGCACGAACCCGTGCTGCGGATCCGCTCGGGCGAGACGGTGACGATCGACACGCTCAGCCACGAGGGCATCCTGGAGGACCAGGGCCGCGACCCGGTCGCGTACCTCAAGCAGTTCGACGTGCCCGCCGACGGGGTCCTCGCCGACGCCCGCGACCTGGCCGCCTCGGACGTCGCCCACGACTACGACGCCGACGGGCCGCACGTGGTCACCGGGCCCATCGCGGTCGACGGGGCCGAGCCGGGCGACGTGCTCCGCGTCGAGGTCCTCGACCTGCTCGTCCGGGCCCCGTACGGCTTCGTCAGCAGCCGGCACGGCTACGGCGCGCTGCCCGGCGAGTTCCCGCTCACCCCGGCCGACACCGGCGCGGGCGGCGACGTGCCCCGCGCGTACGGCAGCGTCTGCCACTTCACCGCAGTGGTCAGCAGCGGCGGCCGGCTGTACGGCACGCTGCCGTACGGCGACGGGCGGGCCGCCCGCTTCCCCCTCGCCCCGTTCCTCGGCCTGATGGGCGTGGCGGTGGACACCGACGACCCGGTGCACTCCGTGCCGCCCGGCGCGTTCGGCGGCAACCTCGACATCAACGAGCTCCAGATCGGCTCCGCCCTCTACCTTCCGGTGCAGCTCCCCGGGGCCGGCTTCTACGCCGGCGACCCGCACTACGCCCAGGGCGACGGCGAGGTGGCGCTGACCGCCCTGGAGGCGCCGCTGCGGGCCACCCTGCGGCTGTCGGTCGTCCCGCAGGCGCAGGCGGGGGCCCTGGGCGTCGCCGACGGCCCCTTCGCCGAGACCGCGACCCACTGGCTGCCCGTCGGCCTGCACAGCGACCTCGACGAGGCGATGCGCCGGGCCGTGCGCGCCGCCGTCGCCTTCCTCGCCCGCACCCAGGGCATGCCGCCGCAGACCGCCCTGGCCTACCTGAGCGCCGCCGCCGACTTCGAGGTCAGCCAGGTCGTCGACGGGGTGAAGGGCATCCACTGCCTGATCCGCAAGGCGGACTTCCCGGTCCACGTCTGAGGTGCAAGGAGGGGTCCCCTGTTAACGCATTCCGCATAGCAGGGGACCCCTGTCAACCAGCGACGATGACCTCGGCGCGGCGGGGCGCGGCGGCCATCGCGCCCGGCCGGGTCACGGTCACCGCCGCCACCCGGCTCGCCCAGCGGGCCGCCTCGTCGATCGCCGCGCCGTCGAGCAGCGCGTCGGCCAGCGCCGCGCAGAAGCTGTCGCCCGCGCCGGTCGCGTCCACCGCGTCGACGCGCTCGGCCGGCACCAGCCACTCCCGGTCGGCGCCGACCACCAGCGCGCCGTCCGCGCCGAGGGTCACCACCACCGGCCCTCGCGTGCCCAGGGAGCGGGCCAGCGCGGGCAGCTCCGCCGGGCCGGGTGGGGCCGCCGTGGCCGGGACCCCGGCCAGGGCCGCCAGCTCGCCCCGGTTGGGCACCAGGACGTCGACCCGGGCCAGGGTCGCCGCGTCCACCGGCCGGGCCGGGGCCGGGTTGAGCACCACCAGGCCGCCCGCCGCGGCCACCGCGGCGGCCACCACCTCGGCGGCGACCTCCTGCTGCAACAGCACCGCGCGGGCCGAGGCGATCAGGTCGTACGACGGCGCGAGGTGCTCCGGCGCGAGCCACATGTTGGCCCCGGAGCTGACCGCGATGGTGCTGTCGCCGTCGGCGGTGACCAGCACGATCGCCTGGCCGGTCGGGCGGGGCGCGCGCAGCACCCCGGCCGTGTCCACGCCCTCGGCGGCGAGCAGCCCGGTGAGCCACTCCCCCTCCGGGTCGTCGCCGACCGCGCCGACCATGGCGACGCGGCGGCCCAGCCGGGCGGCGGCGACCGCCTGGTTGGCGCCCTTGCCGCCGCCGGCGCGCCGGTGGTCGGCGACGCCGAGCACGGTCTGGCCGGGCGCGGGCAGCTCGGCCAGGGGCACCACCACGTCGACGTTGAGGCTGCCCACCACCACGATGTCGGTCACGGCGACCTCAGCCCTGCCCGGGACGCCAGGCGTGCGCCAGGAAGTCCGCCCGGGGCGGCGCGAAGACGTCCAGGTTGATGCAGGGGCCCTCGGTCGGCTCGACGTAGTGCTCCGCGCCGCGCGGCACGAGCAGCATCGAGCCCGCCCCCATCGGGTGCGGCACCCCGTCGACGTAGTAGTTGCACCGGCCGCCGAGGATCATCACGAGCTGGTCGAAGTCGTCGTGGTGGTGCGGGTTGAGCGTCATGCCCACGCTCAGTTCGTGCCAGGCCAGCACGACCTCGTCGGTGGCGTACACCTTGCGGCGCACCCCGGGCCGCACGTCGGTGGCCGGGATGTCGTCCCAGTTCACCGCGATGCCGTAGAGCTGCGGGTTGAGCATGTCAGCGCTCCCTTTCCGGGTGGGGGTCAGCCGGCGAGCCGGCGCAGGCCGGCGCCGAGCAGTTGCAGGTCCGAGCCGACCACCAGGTAGCCGGCGTCGGTGAGGCCGTGCCGGGCCAGTGCCTCGGCCGTGCGGTCGGCCACCCAGCCGCCCAGCGCGGCCCCGGTCTCCCGGGCCGCCTCGGCGACGTCGCCGGTGCGCCGCAGCAGCGGCGTCGGGTCGTCGGTGCCGGCGAGGCCGAGGCTGACCGCCAGGTCGGTGGTGCCGACGAACCCGACGTCCGCGTCGGCCAGCAGGTCGGGCAGGGGATCCTCGGTGGTCGCCGTCTCGATCTGGGCGACCAGCAGCGGCGGGTCGGCGGCCTCCGCCGCGAGGTACCGGTCGAGGCCGCCGACGCCGTAGCCGGCCGCCGGGTGGGCGAGACTGATGCTGCGCCGCCCGTGCGGGGCGTACCGGCTGGCCGCGCGCAGCGCCCCGACCTCGGCCCCGCTGCGGACGGTGGAGAGCTGGACCCCGACGGCGCCGGCCTCCAGCAGCCGGTTGACCTGGCCCGGGTCGACCGCCGGCACCCGGACCAGCGCCGGCAGGCCGAGCGCGGCGGCGAACCGGAGCTGGTCGGCGGCGGTGCGCTCGTCCAGCGCGGAGTGCTCCAGGTCGACCACGACGAAGTCGAGCCCCGCCTGGGTGGCCAGGGCCACCACGTCGGGGCCGGGCAGCTTGAGGAACGTGCCGACGAGCCGCCCGCCACCGCGCAGCGCCGCCCGCAGCCGCCTGCGGGAGCGGTGCACGCCGCCGGGCGGCGGGGCGTCGGCGCCGGACGGCGCGGAACCGGTGGCGGGCATCAGCGGCTCAGGCCCCGGCGACGCCGGCCGCCGGCAGGCCGCGCCACGGCACGGTCGGCACCTGCTCGCCGGCGAGCAGCACCAGGCTCGGCTCCAGCCGCGGCGCGACGATCCGGTTGCCGGCGGCGTCGGGCAGCTCGGCCTCCTCGGCGTCGGCGAGGACCGTGACGTGGGCCGGGCCGCCCTCGACGAGGCTGCCGTAGCCCTCGGCGTCGAGGCCGGTGAGGCGGGCCGGGGCGGACGTCACCCGGGGCACGATCTGCTCCATGGTCATGCCCATGGCCCGCAGCTTGGCCATGCTGGTGACCAGGTCGAACACCGGGCCGTGCCAGTTGCGGCCGCTGGTGTCGGAGGTGACCACGTCGGGCAGGAAGCCCTGCTCGATGGCCGGGCGGGCCACGGCGAAGCTGAGGTTGCTCTTGCCGTGGGCCGACTCGAACAGCACGCCGCGCTCGCGGGCGGCGTACACCTCGGGCAGGATCTTGCCGTCGCCGAGGATGCCGTACGGCTTGCCGGTGTAGCAGTGGGCCACGACGTCGCCGGGGCGCAGCAGGTCGAGGATCACCGGCAGCGGCTCCGGGGTCTCCCCGATGTGGATCATCAGCGGGAGCCCGGCCTCGGCCGACAGCGCCAGGGACCGCTTGAGCAGCGTGCGCCACTCCAGCCCCACGACGTCCTCGGAGAGGCGGATCTTGAAGCCGCGTACCCGGTGCGGGTTGGCGGCGGCGACCGCCAGGGCGTCCTCCGGCACCAGCGTGTCCGGGTTGAGCAGCTCGCCGAACCGGAAGTCGATCAGGCCGAGGACCGAGACGTTGAGGAAGTTGACCAGCCGCATCCGGGCCGGGGCGGCGACGTACCGCTCGAACGCCGCGAAGGTGGACGCCCCGACGGTGCCGGCGTCGCAGGCCGCGACGACGCCCCGGCGCAGGTGCGCCTCGTCGGGCGGCGCGCCGACCTTGGAGACGTCGGCGAAGATGTGGGTGTGCGCCTCGACCAGGCCGGGCAGCACGTACTGCCCGGAGCAGTCGACCACCTGCCGGCCCTGCGCAGCGAGGCCGGGGGCGATCCGGGCCACCCGGTCGCCGGTCACCGCGACGTCGGTCACCTGGCTGACGCCGGTGGCGGCGTCGAACACCTCGCCGCCGGCCAGCACCAGGTCGTAGCGCGGGGAACTGTCGTCAGTCATGGCATCAGACTCTCTGTACGAAGCGGCGGCGACGGGCGGGCGTCGCCGGGAAGGGGGTCGGGCTCGGCCGTGGCGGCCGGGGTCTCGGCTGCCTGGGCCGGGGTCTCGGCGCGGAACCGGGTGCGCAGCGGCAGCACCCCGGCGACGGTGACCTCGACCAGGTCGCCGGGGCTCAGGAAACAGCCCCGGTCCTGGCCGGTGCCGGTGGGGGTGCCGGTGAGCACCACGTCGCCGGGCTCCAGCACCACGTACCGGGAGATCCAGGCGAGCAGGTCGGGCACCGGGAAGATGAGGTCGGCGGTGCTGGCCTGCTGGCGCAGCTCCCCGTTGACCGTGGTCCGCACGCCGATGGCGTCGCGGTCGGCGACGGCGTCCAGGCCGAGCACCGAGGCGCCGAGCGCGCCGAAGCCGGGGAAGCTCTTGGCCAGGGTGGGGCTGCCGGAGGCGACCATCACGTCGCGGCAGGTCAGGTCGTTGGCGGCGGTGATCCCCGCGACGTGCGCCCAGGCCCGCTCGGCGGGCGTGTGGTGCATCCGCGCGCCGATGACCAGGGCGACCTCGCCCTCGTAGTCGGACTGCGCGCTGACCGAGGTGGGCAGCGGCACGGTGTCGTCGGGGCCGGAGCCGGCGTTGGGCGACTTGAGGTAGAGCACGGGCTGGGTGGGCAGGGGCCGCCCGGTGGTGCGCGCCTTGCAGTGGTAGTTGAGGCCCACCCCCCACACGGCCGGCGTCCCGCCCAGCGGGGCGACGACGTCGCCGGCGAGGGCGTCCAGCGGCAGCCGGCGGCGCACGGCCGCGGCGCGGGCCGGGGCGAGCCCGGCGCCGGCGCGCAGCAGCGCGGCCACGTCGGCGTACGGCAGGTCGAGCAGCTCGACGTCGCCGTCGCCGGTGAGCCGGCCCAGCCCGTGCCGGGTGGCCACCAGGTGCGTGCCGTCGCCGGCGGTGTGCCGGGCGTCGTCGCGGGGGGCGGTCATGCCGCGTCCGAGGAGTGTCCGGGCACCGTGCCCAGCGCCGGGTTGACCAGCGGGGCGAGGTTGTTGACGGCGGCGGCGGCCTCGCCGAAGCCGACGGAGATCAGCCGCACCTTGCCCTCGTAGTCGGCGATGTCGCCGGCGGCGAAGACGCGCGGCAGGTTGGTGCGCATCGACCGGTCGACGGCGACGTAGCGGCGGTGCATCTCCAGGCCCCAGCGTTCCATGGCGCTGAGGTCGGCGATGAAGCCGAGGGCGGCCACCACCGCCTGCGCGGGCAGCTCCTCGCGGCCCTCGCCGCGCACCTCGGCGATCGTCACGGAGGTGACGTTCTCCTCCCCGGCGATGCCGCACACCTCGTACGGGGTGACCACCCGCACGGTGGAGGACTCCAGTTGGGCGACGCTGTGCTCGTGGGCGCGGAACTGCGGCCGGCGGTGCACGAGGGTGACGCTGCGGGCGTGCGGCTCCAGCGCGAGGGCCCAGTCGACGGCGGAGTCGCCGCCGCCGACCACGACGACCTCCTGGCCGGCGAGCTCGTCGAGGCGGGGCACGAAGTAGCGCAGGCCCCGGCCGAGGTAGTCGCTGCCGACGGGCAGCTCGCGGGGGGTGAAGGTGCCGATGCCGGCGGTCAGCAGGACGGCCTTGGCGCGTACCTGGGTGCCGACCTCGGTGCCGACGACCACGTGGTCCTCGGCGCAGGTCAGGTCGACCGCGCTCTCCCCGAGCAGGAAGGTCGGCTTGGCGGTGGCGGCTTGGGCGAGCAGGGCGTCGACGAGCTCCTGGCCGCGCACGGAGGGCAGGCCGGCTATGTCGTAGATGGCCTTCTCGGGGTAGAGGGCGGCGATCTGGCCGCCGGGCTCCGGCAGCGAGTCGATCACCGCCACGCTCATCCCCCGGAAGCCTGCGTAGTAGGTGGCGTAGAGGCCGGCGGGGCCGGCGCCGACGATCGCGAGGTCGACCTCGTGCAGCTCGCCCATCAGGTGGCGCTCCCCGCGACGGCCGGGTGGTCGCGGCCGACCCGACCGATCTTGCGGGCCCCGCCGGGGCTGCCGATCTCGCCGAAGAACTCGGCGTTGATCGGGCCGAAGTGGGCCCGGTCGGCCGGCAGATCCTCCAGGTGGAAGATCGACGTGACGGGGCAGACCGGCTCGCAGCGCCCGCAGTCGACGCACTCGTCCGGGTTGATGTACATCATCCGGTCGCCCTCGTAGATGCAGTCCACGGGGCACTCCTCGACGCAGGACCGATCCTGCACGTCCACACACTCGTCGGTGACCACGTAGGTCATCGGTCCTCCAGCGGTTGGGTCGGCCGTCCGCATCCGCACCGCTGACCGTCGCGCGGACGTCGGCGGATGCGGGGCGATGTCGTTGATGTCAGGTCACGCTAGAGAAGCCATCCCAAGTATGTCAACATACGAGACGTCATCTTGAATGAAGTCACGGCGGCGGGAGTGCGGGGATGGACGACGAGGTGCCGGCGGCACTGCGGCGGGCGGCCGAACAGGCGATCGACGAGGCGGGCGTCCTCGACGCGCTGGCCGCGCTGGGGGCGGAGCCCAGCCCGTACGGTCGGGAACGGGCCACCGCCCGCCGGCTCGCCGACTGGGCCGCCACGCGGTGGCCGGAGCTGTCCTGGCGGGTCGACCCCCTGGCGGCGACGGCGGCGCTGCCCGACAGCGCCAACCTGGTCGGCTCTTCCGCCCTCGGCACCGCGCCGGAGCTGCTCGTCTACTCACACCTGGACACCTCCCTGACCGGCGGGGCCGACTTCGACGCGCCGATCACCGGCCGGGACGCCCCCGCGCCCGAGCTGCGCAGGCCCGACGGGGCGGACGCCGAGCCGGTGGTCAGCGGCTTCGGCCTCGGGGTGGCCCGCGCGGCGACCGCGGCCGCCCTGGTCGGCTTCGCCGCGGCGGCCGGCGCGTGCCGGGCCGCCGGCCGGCCGCACCGGCTGACCCTGCTGCTCGCCGCCGCCGGCACCCACCGCACCGACCCCGACGCCGGCCCCACCCCCGGCGGGGTGGCCCACCACCTCGACCGGCACCCGCTGCCGGCCGCCGCCGTCGTGGCCAAGAGCGGCCCGCCGGGCGTGCTCACCGCCGAGCCGGGGGCCATGTTCCTGCGGGTACGGCTGACCAGCCGGTTCCATCCGGCGCTGTTCCGCGACGCCGCCGTCCCGCCGGGGGGCCTGCTGGCGCACCTCGGCCGGGTGGTCGCGGCGCTGGAGGCGTTCCGCGCCGCGCACCTGGCCAGTCGCGCCGGGCGCGGCGGCCAGGTCGGGGCGGAGGTGGGCGTCGGCGCGGTGCGGGCCGGCCAGCCGGGCAAGCCCGACCTGCTGCCCGGGCGGCTGGACTTCCACCTCTACCTGGTGACGGTGCCCGGCGACGAGCCGGCGGAGATCGCCGACGCCCTGGCCGCGACGCTGACCGAGAAGCTGCGCGGCACCCCGCTGGGCGACTGCGGGGTGAGCGTGACCGGCTGGCCCGTCCACCCGGCCGCGGCCACCGACCCCGACGCCCCGGTCTGCCACTGGGCCGACGCCGCCTGGCGGGCCGCCCACGGCCGCGCGCCCCAGCCCATCCGGGGCTGGACCGGGTCGACCGACGGGGTGGTGCTGCGCGGGCGGGGGGTGCCGACCGTCCGGCTGGGCCCGCCGCCGCTGCCGGCGGACCCGGACGACCCCCGGCGGGACCGCTTCGCGGTGGCCGAGCTGGTGCGTTTCGCCCGGATTTATGCCGACATCGCGCTACGAAGCCGGCAGATATCGACAGCCTGATGTGCCATATGCCATGATACTGTCTCACTTCACGCAACGAGGGATCCAGATGGCGGACGACAGCCCCTCGCCGGGGAAGAACGCGGACCAGAGCGCCCCGGCGATCCAGACCGTGCAGCGCGCGGCGGTCATCCTCAACGCGTTCACCGCGGCGCGCCCACGACTCAGCCTCAACGAACTGACCGCCAGCCTCGGCACCAGCAAGGCGACGGCCCACCGCTACACCAAGGCGCTGCGGGAGAGCAACCTGCTGCGCTACGACGAGCGGGAGGGACTCTACTCGCTCGGCCCGCAGATCCTGACCCTCTCCGCCGCCGCGCGCGCCGCGATGCCGGTGATCAGCATCGCCGGCCCGCACATGCAGCAGCTCGTCCGCGAGATCGACGAAACCGTGGTGCTCAGCGTCTGGGACGGCGACACGGCCGTGGTCGTCCGCGCCGACGACAACACCGACCGGGTCATCCGCGTCAGCGTCCGCACCGGCTCCCGACTCTCGCGCACCGAGTCCGCCCAGGGCCGGGTCTTCTGCGCCTTCCTGCCCGAGGACGACGTGGTCGGGCTGGCCGACGAGCTGGCCGCCTCCGCCGAGCTGCGCCGGGAGGTCGACAAGATCCGCCGCACCGGCATCTCGGCGAACACGCCGTCGGCCAACGGCGTGCGCAGCATCGCCGCGCCGATCTTCCGCGGCAGCACGCTGATCGCCGCGATGGCCATCGTCGGCACCACCACCTCCGTGCCGGAGGGCACCGACACCCCGCTCGCCATCGCCCTGCAACAGGTCGCCGCCCTGGTCACCGCCGAGCTGGGCAGCACCGCCGGCACCGGCAACGGCCACCACCCCACGCCGGACAACGGCAACGGCACCCGTCCCCCGGCGGCGCGCGGGGGCGCGGGCCGCCGCTGACCGGTGCGGGCCGGACGCGGGCCGGGTCAGCCGACCGCCGCGCCGAGCCCCTCGGACAGCTCGCGCGCGATGCGCAGCAGGGCGTCCGCCGCCGCGGCCTCCGCCGCGCCGGAGAGCACCGCGTCGGTGCCGAGCACACCCAACGCGGCCACCACCGCGGTACGCTCGAACACCGGCGCGGCCAGCACCCGCACCCCGAAGTCCTCCGGCGAGTTGACCGCGAACCCGTCGCGGCGCACCTGCTCGACCACCGCCCGCAGCCCGGCCGACAGGCGCAGCTGGCGGGCCACCACCGGGGCCTCGGCGGGCGGCAGGAACGCGCAGAACACCCGGCCCTGCGCCGAGCGCACCAGATCCAGCGGCGATCCCGTACGCACGCTCAGCCGCACGTCGCCGCTGACGTTGTCCATGCACCGGACCACGATCGGGCTCTCGCCGTTCCACACGCTGAGCACCGAGGTCTGGTTGGTCAGCCGGGTCAGCCGGTCCAGGTGGGGTTCGGCGGCGGTGACGATGGGCAGCGCCGCGCGCGCGGCGGCCTCCATCGCCAGGATCTGCGGCCCCAGCGTGTACGTGGCGGTGGCCGTGTCGAAGCGCAGCAGGTTGGCCGCGCGCAGCGCACGGGCGTACCGGTGCGCGGTGGCCCGGCTGATCGCGAGGTCGGCGGTCAGCTCCGCCAGGGTGAGCCGGGGCCGCTCGGCGGAGAACGCCTTCAGGATGGTGGCGGCCCGCTGCACGGTCTGGATCGCCGGCGCGTCGCCGCTGTGTTCCTCGACCCCGACCCCGACCGCCATCGTGTCACCTCGCGCATCCCCGTCGCCTCCGCAGGATGCGCACTCTACCCAGCGCGACGGCCGGGACGCGACAACGGCGGAGGGGACGGCGTGGCCGCCGTCCCCTCCCGCGCGGCCGGACGGCCGCGCCAGGTCACTGCTCGACGGCGAGCTGGCGGTGCACCTCGCCGCTGTCCCAGTAGTCGACCCGGTGCGCGACCAGGCCGTCGGCGTCGACCCGGAACCGGAACATCCCGCGCACGCGCACGGGGGCCCGGCCCGCGGAGACCAGCCGGAAGGACATCCGGTACGCCAGCGCGGCCCGGCCCCCCTCGACGACCAGCTCCTCCACCTCGTAGCGGAGGTCGGCGAACTCGGCCAGGAAGCCGTCGAGCCGGTCCCGGTAGCCGGCCCGGCCGACCACCCCCCGCCCGAGCCCGGCGGTGTGCTCGTTGACGAAGCCCACGCTGACGCAGGCGGCGACGGCATCGGCGTCGTGGGCGTTCAACGCGGCCAGGTAGCGCAGCACCGCCTCCCGGGTCCGCGCCGCGGTCAGTTCCCCCACAGCCGCCGTACGGTGTCGAACACCTGCTGGTCGTGGGAGATCTCGATGACGTTGCCGTCGGGATCCTTCAGCGCGCAGATGTAGCCGACCGGCGGCGGCATCTGACGCGGCTCCCAGTGCAGGCAGCCCAGGTCGCGGGCCCGCGCGGCGATCTCGTCGACGTCCGAGCGCTGCGGCACCTCGATGCCGATGTGCGCGAACGGGTGGAGCAGGCCGAGCTGGCCGCCCTTGTCCTTGTTGAACGAGACGAGCACCAGCACGAACGGCGTCTCGACCTGCTTGTCGTTGGAGAGCCACACGCTCTCCCCGTCGGCGTCGGCGAACCGCTCCACCACCACGAGCGGGGTGAGGGTCGTGTAGAACTCGATCGCCTTGTCGAGGTCGCCGGTGGGCAGTGCCACGTGCGTCCATCGGGCTTGGGTCAGGCCGGTCCCCATGAGTACCTCCACCGTGCCGGAATGTCCAGAACTACGCTTTCACCAGCCTATTCGTCCCCCGGCCGCGGCGGCGATGTGCCGGGGACACAAACCCGGTCGGGCCGATTCGACCCGGCGGGACAGTGCCGGGGGCCGGGCCGGCGTGCCAGCGTGGTCACACACACCAGCAGGAGGACGGTCAGATCATGCGCTACCGCAGGCTCGGCGGCACGGGCGTCGAGGTCAGCACGCTCTGCCTCGGCACGATGATGTTCGGCGCGTGGGGCAACACCGACGAGAAGGAGTGCCATCGGATCGTCGCCGAGGCGCTCGACGCCGGGATCAACCTGGTCGACACCGCCGACGTGTACGCGCACGGCGAGTCCGAGGAGATCGTCGGCCGGGCGCTGCGCGGGCGGCGCGACGACGTGGTGCTGGCCACCAAGTTCCACGAGCCGATGGGCGCCGACCGCAACCGGCGGGGCAACTCCCGGCGGTGGATCACGCAGGCGGTCGAGGACAGCCTGCGCCGGCTGGGCACCGACTGGATCGACGTCTACCAGGTGCACCGCCCCGACCCGCGCACCGACGTCGACGAGACCCTCGGCGCCCTGTCCGACCTGGTCCGGCAGGGCAAGGTACGCCTCGTCGGCACCTCCGCGTTCCCCGCCGAGCAGATCGTCGAGGCGCAGTGGGTCGCGCAGCAGCGCCAGCGGGAGCGCTTCACCACCGAGCAGCTCGCGTACTCGATCCTGGCCCGGGGCGCCGAGGCCGGCGTGCTGCCGACCTGCGAGCGGCACCGGCTCGGGGTGATGGTCTTCAGCCCGCTCAACGGCGGCTGGCTGACGGGCAAGTACCGCGCGGGCAGCGTGCCGGCGGACTCCCGCGCCGGGCGCAACGGCGACCACTTCGACTTCCGCGACGCCGCCGCCCGCGACCGCAAGCTCGACCTGGTCGGCGAGCTGGACGCGCTGGCCCGGGAGAGCGGCCTGACGCTGATCGAACTGGCGCTGGGCTTCGTGCTCAGCCACCCGGCCGTGACCAGCGCCGTCATCGGCCCCCGCACCCTGGAGCAGCTGCGCAGCCAGCTCGGCGCGGGTCAGCTCGACGGGCTGCCGGCCGACGTGCTGGACCGCATCGACGCGCTGGTGCCGCCCGGCCACAACGTCAACCCGGCCGACGCCGGCTACCAGCCGCCGGCGCTGACCGACCCGGCCCTGCGGCGGCGCTGACGCCACGGGTGACAGAGCGGCACCGACCGGCCACGGGAAGACAGCGGTCAATTCGTCAAGTAGGGTGACGAACGGCATCGGCCCCGGCACGGACGGGACGTTCGGATGACCCCTGCCCCCACTCCCCCGCGTCGCGCGCCGGGTTCCCTCGACGAGATCGAGGCGCTGACCGCCGTGCGTCCCAGCGCGCGGCAGGTGGCGTGGCAGTCGATGGAGCTCTACGCCTTCGTCCACTTCGGCATGAACACGATGACCGACCGCGAGTGGGGCCTCGGCGACGAGGACCCGGCCCTGTTCGATCCGGCCGAGCTCGACGTCGACCAGTGGATGACGGCGTTCGCGGCGGCGGAGATGACCGGCGTGATCCTCACCGCCAAGCACCACGACGGCTTCTGCCTGTGGCCCTCGCGGGTCACGACGCGCTCCGTCGCCGCCTCGCCGTGGCGCGACGGGCGGGGCGACCTCGTGCGGCTCGTGGCGGATGCGGCGCGGCGGCACGGTCTGCGGTTCGGCGTCTACCTCTCGCCCTGGGACCGCGGCGAGGCCACGTACGGCTCGGGGAGGGCGTACGACGATTTCTTCGTCGCCCAGTTGGAGGAGTTGCTGTCGGGCTACGGCGAGGTCTTCTCCGTGTGGTTCGACGGCGCCAACGGAAACGGCCCCGACGGCCCGCACCAGGACTACGACTGGGAGCGGTACTACGCCGTCGTCCGGCGGCGGCAACCCGGGGCGGTGATCTCGGTCTGCGGGCCGGACGTGCGGTGGTGCGGCAACGAGGCCGGGCACACCCGGGCGGACGAGTGGAGCGTCGTGCCCGCCGGGCTGCGCGATGCCGAGCGCATCGCCGAGGGCTCCCAGCACGTCGACGACGGCGTCTTCTCCCGCCTCGTGCGCAGCGACGGGGAGGACCTGGGCAGCCGGGCGGCTCTCGCGGGCCGCCTCGACGATCTCGTGTGGTATCCGGCCGAGGTCAACACGTCCATCAGGCCGGGGTGGTTCCACCACCGGCGCGAGGACGACGCGGTCCGCTGCGCCGACGAGCTGTTCGCGCTGTGGCGCGCGGCCGTCGGCGGCAACGCCTGCCTGCTGCTCAACGTGCCGCCCGACTCCCGTGGCCTCGTGGCCGACCCCGACGTGGCGGCCCTGACGGGTCTGGGCGAGCGCATCCGTGCGTTCCGGGGCGCGGTGCTGGCGGCCGACGTCGCGCTGTCCTCCGGGGCGGTGCGTCCGGCCGCCGGCGGGCCGGCGGGCGACCCGGCCGCGCTCGCGCGACTGGCGGCGGGCGCGGCGGCGGGCTGCGTGTGGCGACCGGCGGCGTCCGACGGGCTGCCGGCCGTCTCGGTCGTCCTGCCCGCCCCCACCGAGGTCGCCGCCGTGGTCGTCGGCGAGGACATCACGTACGGGCAGCGGCTGGAACGGATCGTCGTGACCGCCGTGGCCGACGGGCGCGAGGAGGTGCTGGCCGAGGCGGGTGCGGTCGGCTACCGGCGCATCCTGCGCTTCGCCCCGCGCGTCGTGAGCGAGGTGCGGGTGCGGATCGAGGCGTCCCGGGGCCTGCCGGCGATCCGCACGGTCGCGGTGGTCGCGGCGGGCGGCGGGTGGCTGCCACGAGACCGAGGAGTCGCCGGATGAGCTGGTCGCACGTCGACGACGCCTGGCCCACGAGGGGCCTGAGCTACGGGGCCGACTACAACCCCGAGCAGTGGGACAGGGCGACCTGGGCCGAGGACGTGCGGCTGATGACGCGGGCCGGCGTCAACCTCGTCTCGCTCGGCATCTTCTCGTGGGGGCTGGTCGAGGTCGCGGACGGGGAGTTCGACTGGGGCTGGCTGGACGAGGTCGTCGACCTCCTGGCCGAGGGCGGCATCGCCATCGACCTCGCCACGCCGACCGCCGCGCCCCCGGGCTGGTTGCTGGCGGCGCACCCCGAGATCCGCCCCGTCGACCACGACATGCGGCCGCACTGGCCCGGCGCCCGCCTCGGTTGGTGCCCGAGCAGCCCGGTGTTCCGGGAGTACGCGCTGCGCGTCGTCCGCGCCCTCGCCGACCGCTACGGGCACCGGGACCACGTCGTGATGTGGCACGTCAGCAACGAGCTGGGCGGCGGCAACGGCCGCTGCTACTGCGACGTGTCGGCGGAGGCGTTCCGCGGCTGGCTCCGGCGCAGGTACGGCACGCTCGACGCGCTGAACGACGCGTGGGGCGCCGCCTTCTGGGGCCACACGTACCGCGACTTCGCCCATGTCGTGCCGCCGCGCGGCAACAACGCGAAGAACCCCTCGCTCGTGCTCGACTTCGACCGCTTCTCCTCCGACGAGTTGCTCGCGCACTATCTCGCCGAGCGCGCGGTGCTCAAGGCCGTCACCCCGCAGCTTCCCGTCACCACGAACTTCATGGTGGGCGCCGAGCCCGACGTCGTGGACTACCCGCGCTGGGCGGCGCACATGGACATCGTCGCCAACGACCACTACACCCGCTCCGCCGACCCGGTCCCCGAGCAGGACGTCGCCTTCTCCGGCGACCGGATGCGGGCGATGACGACGCAGCGCCGGCCGTGGCTGCTCATGGAGCACTCGACCAGCGCGGTGAGCTGGCAGCCGCGCAACCGGGCCAAGGCGCGGGGGGAGCTGATCCGCAACAGCCTGAGCCACGTGGGCCACGGCGCCGACGGGGTGATGTTCTTCCAGTGGCGCGCCTCGCGGGCCGGCGCGGAGCAGTTCCACTCGGCGATGGTCCCGCATGCCGGCGAGGACACCGAACTCTACCGCGACGTGTGCCGGCTGGGCGCGTACCTGCGCAGTCTCGCCCCGGTCCTGGGCTCGCGCGCTCCCCGGGCCCGGGTCGGCATCCTCTTCGACGACGAGGCGGGCTGGGCGATGGCGAAGGGGGTCAAGCCGAACAACCACCTCGACTACGGCCGCCTCGTCCGCGACTGGCACCACGCGTTCTGGCGGCTGAACGCGAGCATCGAGGTGCTCCCGCCGTGGGCCGACCTCGCCGGGCACGAGGTGCTGGTGGTGCCGGCGCTGTTCCTGACCGGCGACGACACGGCGGCGCGGGTGGCCGCCTTCGCCGGGGCGGGCGGCACGGTCGTGGTGAGCTTCCTGTCGGGGATCGTGGACGAGAACGACCAGGTGCGGCTGGGCGGCTACCCGGGCGCGTTCCGTGACCTCCTCGGTGTCCGGTGTGAGGAGTTCCGTCCGTTGCAGGAGGGCGAGACGTTCACCCTCGACAACGGCTGGCGCGGCACGGAGTGGACGGAGCTCCTCCGGGTCGGCGAGGCGGAGGTGCTGGCCGGATACTCCGGGGGGCAGCTCGACGGCCGTCCCGCGGTCACGTCGCGTCCGCTGCCGGGCGGGGGCCGCGCGGTGTACGTCTCCGCCGGCCTCGACGGCGACTCGCTGCTCGCCCTCGCGCGTTCGTTGGTGGCCGCCCCCACCGGCGTGCCGGCCGGGGTGGAGGTGCTGGTGCGGCGCAACGACGACGAGGTCTTCACCTTCTTCGTCAACCACGCCGACACGGATGCCGTCGTCGCGGTCACGGGCCGGGAGATGCTCACCGACCGACCCGTCGGCGGAGAGTTGCACCTGCCGGCCGGCGAGGTGCGGGTGGTCAGATCGGCCCGCCTGGGCTGACGACCGGGAACGGAACGTGACCCCATTGGCGGCAGACGATCGACAACAGCTCCTTTGCTTGCCCGTGTGAGCGGTCACATGTTAACTTTCCCGAGGAGCTACCGGGCTGCTCCAACCAGCTTATCGGGATCCCCGTCGGCCTCGGAGCGATGCGCATTACCGCATCGAGCCGCGGCCATTGGGGAATTCCGTGCAGCGCTGAAGACAGGTCGCATTACCGCCCCGTAATCGCAGGTGACCGCCACCAAGATGTCACCAGTGCACACCTCATGCCTGCCGAATGGCCTATCAATTGGCAGGCGGCACGACGACGTCCACCGTCCCGAAGATGGAGAGTCAATGCGCGCACGTACGAGATGGTTCGCCGCCCTTGGCGTCGCACTCCTGGGAGCAGTCGGATTGACCGTGGTCGACACGGTTGCCGCCCCGCAACCAGCTCAGGCATTGGAGAACGGGGTGGGCCGCACCCCGCCGATGGGCTGGAACAGCTGGAACACGTTCTACTGCAACATCAACGAGGCGCTGATCCGGCAGATGGCCGACGCCATCGTCAGCACCGGGATGCGGGACGCCGGCTACCAGTACGTCGTCGTGGACGACTGCTGGATGAACCCCAACCGCGACTCGGCCGGCAACCTCCAGGGCGACCCGACGCGGTTCCCCAGCGGCATGAAGGCCCTGGGTGACTACATCCACAGCAAGGGCCTCAAGTTCGGCATCTACCAGGCCCCGCTGGACAAGACCTGCGCCCAGTACTTCAACTCCTACCCCGGGGCCACCGGCGCGATGGGCCACGAAGCCCAGGACGCCCGCCAGTTCGCCGCCTGGGGCGTCGACTATCTCAAGTACGACTGGTGCTCCCCCACCGGCACCATCAACGAGCAGGTCAACCGGTTCGCCATCATGCGCGACGCGCTCGCCGCCACCGGTCGCCCGATCCTCTACAGCATCAACTCCAACAGCATCCACGAGAAGACCGGCCCCATGCGCAACTGGGGTGACGTCGCCAACATCTGGCGCACCACCGAGGACATCACCAACGCCTGGGACACCGGCCAGACCAACGGCTACCCGATGGGCATCCAGAACATCATCAACGTCACCGTGCCACTGGCCGGTTACGCGCGTCCGGGCGCGTTCAACGACCCCGACATGATGGAGGTCGGCCGGGGCGGCATGACCGACACCGAGATGCGCAGCCACTTCGCGATGTGGGCGATGATGGCCTCGCCGCTGATCGCCGGCAACGACATCCGCAACATGAACAGCGCCACGCAGACCATCCTCAAGAACGCCAACCTCATCGCGATCAACCAGGACACCCTCGGCCTCCAGGCCACCCAGGTCTCCAACGACGGCACCCGCCGGGTGCTCGCCAAGCGGCTCGCCAACGGCGACGTGGCCGTCGCCCTGTTCAACCAGGGCGGCTCCACCACCACCATCTCCACCACCGCCGCCGCGATCGGCAAGTCCGGCTCCTCGTTCACCCTGCGCGACGCCTGGACGAACGGCACCTCCACCACCACGGGCGCCATCTCCGCCAGCGTCCCGGCCCACGGCACGGTCGTCTATCGGGTCAGCGGCGGCGGCACCACCACCCCGCCGCCCACCACCACGTTCCGGCTGCGCAGCGAGTCCAGCGGCCGGTGCCTGGACGTCGACAACGGCAACACGGCCAACGGCACGGGCACGCTGATCTGGGACTGCCACAGCAACGCCAACCAGCAGTTCACCCAGTCCGGCCAGGCCCTTCAGGTCCTCGGCAAGTGCCTGGAGCTGCCCACGAACGCCGTCGCCGGCACCCGCGCCCAGATCTGGGACTGCACCGGCGGCACCAACCAGCAGTGGACCTTCAACGGCAACGGCACCATCAGCAACGTGCGGTTCCCGTCGCTCTGCCTGGACGTCAACAACTCCGGCACGGCCAACGGCACCACCGTGCTCGCCTGGACCTGCCACACCGCCGCCAACCAGCGGTGGAGCCGGGCCTGACCTGACACACCACGCTCGACCGGGCGCCCCGGCCGCCGCCGTCAGCAGACGGCCCGGCAGCCGGGGCGCCCGCCTTCCCGTACGGGAATCCGGCACACTGGGCCGCATGACCGGATCGCAGGCGCCGGTGGTGGAGATGCTGTGGGAGGCGCGCGATCCGCACCGCGTGCTCGACGGAAGGTTCGGCTTCGGCGACGCGCAGTCGGCGGGCCGCTGGGTCGCCGACGTCCTGGACGAGCACTGGGGCGTACACGTCGACTCGTGCGAGCGGATCGTGCTGAGCGACGGCAACGCGCTGGCGTGGGTCGACACGCCGTCCGGTCGGCGGCTCGCGAAGTGGTCGGTGCTGCCCGGCCGTTTCCCGCGCCTGGCCGAGGTGGCCCGACTCACGAGTTGGCTCGACGGCCGGGGCCTGCCGGTCTCGGCGCCGGTTCCCACCCGGGACGGCCGGCTCCAGGTCGAGGCCGACGGTGTCTCGCTGGGCCTGCAACGGGTGATCGAGGGCGATCTTCTCGACACCACCGACCCCGGTCAGGTGCGGGCGGCCGGAGCCGTCCTGGCCCGGCTCCAGGACGCGCTCGCCGCATACCCGCACGCCGAGCGGTTCACCACGCCCGCCGTGGCATCCCCACCGTTGACACAGCAGATCACCGCATGGCTCGACACCCGCGCCGCGCCGCTGCCCGCGGCGGCCCGCGACGCGCTGCACGGACTGGTCGCCGGCGTGCCACCCGACCGGCTGCCGCGGCAACTCGTCCACTTAGACTTCCGCTCCGCCAACGTCCTGTGCGCCGACGGCAAGGTCGCGGCGGTCCTCGACTTCGAGGAAGCCCGGCACGACCACCGGCTCGTCGACCTGGCCCGCGCGACGGTCCTGCTCGGCACCCGCTACCACGACTGGGGGCCGGTGCCGCCTGAGGTCCAGGCCCGGTTCCTCGCCGGCTACCAGTCCGTGCGCCCGCTGACCCCGGCGGAGTCGGGCTGGTGGGACGTCCTGCTGCTCTGGCAGGCCCTCGCGATGGTGCCGCCCGGCGAGGACCCGACCGGGTGGGGACCGTCCGCGCTGAGCCTGCTGCCGCACCCCTGAGCACGGTCCGCTCTCGGCGAGCCGGGCCGGATCGGGTGTGGCGCACGATCAGTCGGCCGTGGGGACAAGATCGCGCTCGTTCGGGGGAAGAGGGGTGTCGCACCGCGGCGGAGGCCACTCGTTCCGCGATCGAGCACGATCTTCGACGCGGTCACGAATCAACGCTCGGCAGGGGCCGGACGCCGCATGGCAGGGGCTACAGGATCGCCGTCGGAGCAGGCCACACCGGCCCCCGCGACCCTACCGAAGGGTAGCCGCACCAGCGCTATCAGCTACCTCCCAGGCTGGGTTGGTACGTTCCCCGGCGCAGCGGCTTCCACCATGGACGCCGCTGAATCCGTTGTGGCACAAGGGTTTCCGGTGCAGGTTCCACCGAATCCGGGTGGCGCGCATGGTGACTGTCAAGGGAGACGCTCGGAGTGTTCAAGAAGATGCTAGGCGCGTTCGGGGTGGGTGGCCCCAGCGTCGACACCGTCCTGTCCAACCCGAACACCCGCCCGGGTTTGTTGCTCGGCGGCCAGGTGAACCTGACCGGCGGCAGTCACGACGTGGAGATCGACCACATCACCGTCGGCCTGGTCACCCGGGTGGAGGTCGACGGCGCGGAGGAGGAGTACGACGCGCTCGTCGAGTTCCATCGCGTCCAGGTCGCCGGGGGCCTGCACCTGCGGGAGGGGCAGCACCTCTCCCTGCCGTTCCAGGTGGCGATGCCGTGGGAGACCCCGGTGACCGACCTGTACGGGCAGCACCTGCACGGCATGACGATGGGCCTGCGCACCGAGGTGGCCGTCCGCGGCGCGGTCGACAAGGGCGACCTCGACCCGGTGTACGTGCACCCGCTGCCGGCGCAGGAGCGCATCCTGGAGGCGTTCGGCCGGCTCGGCTTCCAGTTCAAGGCCGCCGACCTCGAACGCGGGCACATCTCCGGGCTGCACCAGACGCTGCCCTTCTACCAGGAGATCGAGTACTTCGCGGCCCCGCAGTACGCCCACGCCGTCAACGAGGTCGAGCTGACCTTCGTCGCCAACGAGCACGGCGTCGACGTCGTGCTGGAGTTCGACAAGCGCGGCGGCCTGTTCGGTGGCGGCCACGACTCGTACGGCCGCCATCACGTCGCCCACGGCGGCGCCGAGCACGGCGACTGGGCCGCGCAGGTCGACGCCTGGGTCCGCCAGGTCCTCGACGGCCACCAGAGCCTGCACGCCGGCCACGGCTACGCCCCGCCCGTCCAGGGCTACGGCGCTCCCGGCTACCCGCCGCCGCCCCCGCCGCCCGGCTACGGCCAGCCCGCCTACGGCGCACCGGGTTACGGCCAGCCCGCCTACGGCGCGCCGGGCTACGGGCACCCCGGGGGCCACCACAAGGACGAGCACCACGAGCGGCACGACGGGCCCGGCATGGGCGGCGTCGTCGCGGGGGTGGTCGGCGGCGCGGCGCTCGGCTTCGCCGGCGGGATGATCGCCGACGAGGTCTTCGGCGACGACGAGGACGAGGGCGGCGACGAGGCGGAGTGAGCCGCCGGCGGTCCCATGTGGATCCGCGCGCCGCTTCATGATCTAATTTGTCAGGTTTGTTCGCATCCGGCCGGATTGTCCGGCCGGTGTTCCGAAGGAGTGTGCATGCCCGTCACCGCCGACCTCACCAAGCTGGTCGACAAGGCCTACCAGGACAAGACCCTCACCGAGATCGTCGACGCCCCGGTGTCCGCCCTCGCCGGGGTCAGCGACGGCGACGCGAAGCTGCTCAAGGACGCCTTCAACATCACCACCGTCGGCGACCTCGGCCGCAACCCCTACTTCCGCACCGCCAACGCCCTGGTCGCGCTGACCGGCACCGCGAAGTAGCGCCACGACGGGTGCCCGGCGACCGAGGACGATCCGCGGCGCGCCGGGCACCCGTCCGTCTCGCCGTCGCCCGGGGCCGCCACGCTCAGATCCAGCCCTGCTCCCACGCGGTCGCGGCGGCTGCGCCCTTCGAACCCACGTGCAGCTTCGCCATCGCGGACGAGACGTGGTTGCGGACGGTGCCGTGGGCGAGGCCGAGCTGCCTCGCGATGTGCTTGGTGGGCAGGCCGTCCCGGGTCAGCCTCAGCACGTCGATCTCCCGGGGCGTCAGGGGGCACTCCTGCTCGGTGAGCGCCGACGCCGCGAGGCGCGCGTCGACGTAGCGTTCACCCGAGGCGACCGACCGAATGATCCTGGCGAGCTCCGCGGCCGGGGTGGACTTCGGCACGAAGCCGCGCACCTGGGCGCTCAGCGCGCGCTTCAACGTTCCCGGCCGGGCGTGCCGGGTGACGATCACGACCTGCGTCGCGACGAGCCGCAGCAGTCGTCGGGCGGCGTCGACCCCGTCGAGTCCGGGCATCTCGAGATCGAGCAGGGTCAGGTCGGGTCGGTGGGCGACGGCGGCCGCGACCGCGGCTTCGCCGTCCGCGACGTCCGCGACGACCTCGATGTCGGGTTCGAGGGAGAGCAGCGCCACGAGCGCGCCCCGGATGAGCTCCTCGTCGTCGGCGATCACGATCCGGATCACCGGCGCATCCCCCTTCGCCCTGCCGGCGGGGCCGGCTCGTCCGGAACGGCCCCGGGCCCCGGCCCGCCGGCGTCCGCCGTGGGCACGCGGACGATCAGCACGAAGGTGTCGTCCTCGTGGGTGGTCTCGACCGTTCCACGCTGGGCGGCGACGCGTTGGGCGAGGCCGACGAGGCCCGTGCCGTCGCGTGCCTCCGGACGCGCCACGCCCGCGCCGTCGTTGGTGACGGTCAGCCGGTACTCCGCCGCGACGCGGACCAGCTCCATCGTGGCCTCGGTCGCCCTGCTGTGCCGCAGCACGTTGGTCACCGCCTCCCTGATCGCGACGGCGAAGATCGCGCCGAGCGCCACGGGCAGGTCCGCCGCCTCGACGCGCGCCGCGCACCGGATGCCGGCGGAGCGCAGCACCGCCGCCGCGTTGCGCGCCTCCGCCGCCACGGTGACGGTGCGGTAGTCGTTCACCACGGCGCGGGTGTCGTCGAGGGCCACCTGCGCGATCCGGCGGATCTCGGCGAGCTCCCGCCCGGCCCGCTCGGGCTGACCGGGCAGGAGGCGCTCCGCCAGCTCGCTCTTCAACGCGATCACCTGGAGGTGGTGGCCCTGGATGTCGTGCAGGTCGGCCGCGAACCGGAGCCGCTCCCGCGTCACCGCCAGGTCGGCTGCGAGCCGGCGGGCGTGCTCCAGTCGCAGCACCACCTGAAGCATCCAGACCGCGCTCAGCGGCAGCAGCGTGTACAACGCGAGGGTGCCGATCACGACGGCGTCCCCGCCCGCACCGGCCCGCGACGGCACGGCGGCGGCGCGCGACGATGCCTGCACGCCGGCGAGGCCGCCGAGTCCGATCACCGCCCAGCAGCCGAGGATCACCGCCGCCCGCCGCCCGCCGCGGACGAGACAACCGAGCACCCCGCCGGCCATCGCGAGCGTGAACGCCCAGCCCCAGCCCGCGAACGGCGGCGCGACGGCCAGGGCCCACACCACGCCGGACAGCGCCAGGAGCACGAGGACGAGTGGATGGCGTGGCGTCGCGTCCTCGTGGACCCGGAGCAGCAGGGGGACGGTGGCCAGCCCGGCCAGGACGGCGGCGGCCGTCGCCACCGCGAGGGCGACCGCCCGCGGGCCGGTGGCCACACCCACCCCGAGCAGCACCTGCACCACGCCACCGATCAGCAGCCCCAGCCCCAGCGAGAGCGCGGTCGACAGGCGCACCGCCCTGAGGTCTGCGGTCACTCGCGGCGCACCCTGCCAGGTGTCCGTCACCGGCTCAGCGTAGCGAGGACGCCGTCAGGAACGTCCTGGTCTCCCGCGCGATCTCCGCCGACCGGGTGTGGTGCAGGTAGTGGTCGCCCTCCAGGGTGACGACCCGGCCGGTGTCGACGCTCGCCGCCTGCCGCTCGTGGAGCGCGACCCAGCCCGGCACGTCGGCGTCGTTCGACCGCACGAACAACAGCACCGGCAGCCCCTTCGGGAAGGTGGCCCCGCTGACCGCGGCGAAGTTCGACGGGACGTGCTCCATCTCGTCCACCATCGTCGGCGCCGCCGCGTTCCTCCTGCCGAGCAGCCTGAGCTGTTCCCTGGTCCGCTCGTCGTAGGGCAGGTCCGCGTAGGGATCGGCGGCGATCGCGCCGAGCACGCGGGTGACGCCGAGCCTGCTGAGGGCCACGATCAGCCCGGTCGGGATCGGCTCGTCCGAGCCGGGCTGGCCGGGCACGCTGCTGTCGATTCCGACGAAGGCGACGAGTTCGTCGGCGTAGGTGGCGCTGTAGGTCAGCGCGTAGATCCCGGCGATCGAGTGGCCCATCAGCACGTAGCGGTCGATGCCGAGGTGCTGGAGCGCCTCGTGCACCTCCCGGCTGATGTTCGCGGCGGTGCGTTCGGTGTCGGCGGGGTCGCTCAGGCCGGTGCCGAAGGGCTCGACCGCGACGACGCGGTAGCTGTCCCGGAGTTGCGCGATCAGCGGCTGGAAGTCGAGCGCGGGGGCCGCGGTGCCGAGGCCGGGCAGGAGCACGATCGTCTCGGCGCCGGCACCGCTGACCACGACGTTCATCCGCTTGCCGGCCACGGGCACGAGCTGCCCGTAAGGGGTGATGGCGGCGGCCTCCCGGTGCGTCGCCACCACGTTCACCACCGAGGTCGTCGCGAGCAGGAGCACCGGGATCGCGGCCAGGACACCGAGGGTGGTGAGGACGGCTCGCACGGGCTTGCGCATGGGTTCTCGTTTCGGATCGGCGGAGCATCCGGGTCGCTCCCGTGATGCACGACCAGCCAATCAAGCGCCCGTACGCCGCGTAAGTGACCCGCTGTCACGGCCGACCGTGACAAAACGTCATGGCCCGCCCGCCTCTCCCCTGGGCCCGCGCGGGCGTCGACCCGGGCCCACGGACGGCGCGGCGGCCGCCCCCGGTCCGGGGGCGGCCGCCGCGCCGCGGGGGGTCGGACGCCGGGGTCAGGTGGTGCCGCGTTGGAAGGGCTGGGCCAGCGCCCGGGGTTCGCGGTGCGCGGTGGCGAACACCAGCATCGCCAGCAGCGCCAGCAGGTACGGCGCGGCGATCAGCAGCTGCGAGTTCATGGTGACCCCGAGCGCCGGCAGCGCCAGCCGCATCGCGTCGGCGAGGCCGAAGACGGCGCAGCCGACCAGCGTGCGGCCGAGCCGCCAGGCGCCGAAGATCACGGCCGCGATGACCAGGTAGCCGCGCCCGGCGGTCATGTTCTGGTTGAACGAGCCGACCTCGCCGACGGCCAGGTACGCGCCGCCGAGCCCGGCGAGCAGCCCGCACCACAGCAGCGCCTGCCGGCGGCGGAGGTTGACGTGGATCCCGCTCACGTCGGCGGCCTGCGGGTTCTCCCCGACGGCCCGCAGCTCCAGCCCCCACCGGCTGCGCTGCACCAGCCACCAGGTCAGCGGGATCACCGCCAGCAGCAGGTACACCGGCCAACGTTGGACGAACAGCATCGGGCCGACGATCGGGATGTCCCGCAGCACCGGCACGCTCACCTGCCACACCTGGTGCCCGGTGAAGGTGCTCACCGTGATCAGGTAGCTGGTCAGGCCCAGCACGAGGGCGTTGAGGACCAGGCCGACGACGAACGTGTTGATCTGCACCCGGTGCGACAGGTTGCCGTGCACGAACGCCACGGCCACGCCGACGAGCGCGCCGGCGGCCAGGCCGATGGTGGCGCTACCGGTGGCGCTGGCCACGGCGATCGACCCGAACGCGGCACCGAGCATCATCGCCTCGACGGAGATGTTCAGGGTGCCGGCGCGCTGGGCCACGTACTCGCCGCAGGCGGCGAAGGCCAGGGGGACGGTGAGCCGGGCCCCGCTGGAGAGGATGGTGGCGATGTTGTCGGCGGCGCTCATGCCAGACTGCCTTCCATAGCGTCCTGCTTGCTCACGGCCGGGTCGGTGGCGGGCGTGGTGGTCGCCGGCTCGCCGGCGCGGCGGCGTTTGCGCAGCATGCCGATCACCACCGGCGGCGCGACGAACGCCAGCACCAGCAGCGCCTTGACCACGTCGACGAGGAACGGCGGCACCCCGGTGGCGGCCAGGAAGCTGCCCCCGGCCCGGAGCACGCCGAACAGCACCGCGACGGGGACGGCCAGCAGCGGGTTGTTCCGGGCGACCAGGGCGACCAGCAGGCCGTCCCAGCCGATGTTGAGGGACATGCCGGGCTGGAGCCGGTTGGTGCCGACGGGGCTGGCCAGCAGCAGCGCCCCGGCCAGGCCGGCGAGGCCGCCGGAGATGGCCAGCGCCATCCCGCCGAGGGCGCCGACGCGCACGCCGGCGTGCCGGGCCGCCGCCGGGCTGAGGCCGGTCATCGTGAGCCGGAAACCCCAGCGGGTACGCGCCAGCGCGAGGCTGAACACGACCGCGACGACGATGGCCAGGACGAGCCCGCCGTTGATCTGGAGGTTCGGGTACTCCCCGAGGGAGTCGATCCGGGCGCCCTCGGGCAGCGGGTTGGACTGCGGGGACAGGGTGCCCCGGCCCAGCCGGGACTCCTGGAGCAGCCACGGGGTGTTCACCGCGAACGACACGAGCTGCTGGGCCAGGAAGGTCATCAGCATCGTGCTGACCACGACGTTGACGCCGCGGAAGCGGTACATCAGGGCGCTGAGCCCGGCCCACGCGCCCGCGCCGACCAGCGCGGCGGCGAGCACGCTGACGACGAGCAGCGGTCCGGGCAGCGCCAGGCGCAGCCCGGCCCACGCGCCGAACAGCGCCCCGATCAGCACCTGCCCCTCCTGGCCGATGTTGAAGAAGCCGGAGCGGGCGCTGACGCAGGCGCCGACGGCGACCAGCAGCAGCGGCGCGACGTACAGCAGGGAGGTGCTCCAGGCGGCGGGGCTGGCCATGCTGCCCTGGTACATGGCCTTGGCGGAGGCCGTCGGTGAGCCGCCGGTGACGGCGATCAGCAGGGCGGACAGGGCGAGGGCGACGGCCACGGTGGCCGCCGTGGCGGCGGCCACCTGCCAGCCGCCGACGCCCGGGTTGAGCCGGCGCAGCAGCCGGCGGCCCGTGGCGTCGGGGCCGCTCGGGCCGGCGGGCGGCGCGGCGACGGTGGAGGCGGCCATCAGTGCGCCACCCCGCCGACCAGCATGCCGAGGCGCTCCGCGGTGGCCTCGGCGGTGGGGAGGACCCCGACGATCCGGCCGGAGGAGATCACCGCGATCCGGTCGGCCAGGGCCATCACCTCCTCCAGCTCGGTGGAGATCAGCAACACGGCCACTCCTTCCGCGGCGGCCTGCCGCAGCCGCACGTACATGTCTTCGATCGCGCCGACGTCGAGCCCGTGGGTGGGCTGGGCGGCGACCAGCGCCTTCGGTCCGGCGGACAGCTCCCGGGCCAGCACCACCCGCTGCTGGTTGCCGCCGGAGAGGCTGCGCAGCGGGGTGTCCGGCGAGGGGGCCACGATGTTGAACTCGGCCATCTGCCGCCGGGCGATGCGGTGCATCCGTCGCCGGCTGAGCACCCCGCGCGTGCAGACCCCGGCGAGGGACTTCATGACGAGGTTCTCCGCCACGCTCATGTCGAGGACCACCCCGGAGTGGTGCCGGTCCTCGGGGACGATGCCGAGCCCGGCGTCGTGCAGCGCGCCCGGCCGGGCCAGGTCGACGGGGCGGCCGCCGACCTCGACGGCGCCGTCGTCGGGGACCAGCAGCCCGGACAGCAGCTCGCCGAGGGTGGCCTGGCCGTTGCCCTCGACGCCATAGAGGCCGACGATCTCGCCGGGGGCGACGTCGAGGTGCAGGTCGTCGAGGACGGGCAGGCCGCCGACGCGCAGGGTCACCCCGCGCAGCCGCAGCGCGGCCGGCGTGGCGGGGCCCGCCGCCGGGTCCGCCCCGGCGGGGGCGGCGGGGGGCGGCGCGCCGGCCGGACCCTGGGGCTCGACGGGCAGCAGGCCCAGGGCCGCGCCCTCGGCGCGCAGCGACACGTCGCGGCCGACCATCTGCCGGGCGAGCTCCTGGGCGGTGGTGTCCGCCGTCGTGCCGTGGAACGCCACCGCGCCGCGCCGCAGCACGGTGACCCGGTCGGTGGCGGCCATGATCTCGGCGAGCTTGTGGCTGATCAGGATGACGGCGCGGTTCTCGGCCTGCACGACCCGGCGCAGCACCGTGAACAGCTCGGCCGACTCGGCCTGGGTGAGCACGGAGGTCGGCTCGTCGAGGATCAGCACGGACGGGTCGCGCCGCAGGCACTTGATCAGCTCGACGCGCTGCCGTTCCCCGGCGGAGAGCCGGTCGACCCGGGCGAGCGGGTCGATCGGCAGCCCGTAGCGCTTGGCGACCTGCTCGACCTGGGCGCAGGCCGCCGCCCGGTCGACCCGCCCGGTGTCGCCGAGGATGACGTTCTCCCAGACGGTGAGCGGCTCGATCAGGCTGAAGTGCTGGTGGACCATGCCCAGCCCGAGGTCGGCGGCGACCTGCGGGCTGTCGATCTCGATCGGTTCGGTGCCGCGCAGGATGGTGCCGGTGTCCCGGTGCACCAGCCCGAGCAGGATCTTCATCAGGGTCGACTTCCCGGCCCCGTTCTCGCCGAGGAGGCCGTGGATCTCGCCGGGCCGTACGGCGAGATCCACGGCGTCGCAGGCGACAACCGGACCGTAACGCTTGCTGACCCCGCGCAGGGTGAGAGCCGGCGTCAGCTGGTCGTCAACGTTCACAGTCCGTCCACCTCGTTGGTCGTCGAGCGGCAGGGGTCAGGAGCCGAGCTTGGCGACTTCCGCCTTGGTGTCGATCTTGTCGGCGCCCACGTCGGCGATGAAGGCGTCCATCTTCTGGGTCTGCTCGGCGGTGGGGGAGCAGATCTTGACCGTCGGGTACGCGTCCTTGCCGAGGTGCCACACCTTGGTGGTGCCGAGCTGCATCTCGCCCTTGGCGAACAGCTCCAGGGCGGCGGCGAAGTACGCGCCCGGGTCGAAGATGACCGAGACGTCGAAGCGCGGGTCGGTCGAGTCGCAGCGGTCGGTGCCGGGGGTCAGGGTGATGGCCCCGCCGTCGGCGGCGAGCTTGGCGGCGGCGTCGGTGGCCCCGCCCAGGTACGGGTAGATGACCTTCACGCCCTGGCTGAGCTGCGCCTGCACGGCCTCCCGGGCCTTGGCCGAGTCGTTGAAGTCACCGGTGTAGGTGGTGACCAGCTCGGCCTTCGGCACGACCATGCGGATGCCGGCCTTGAACGCCTTGGCGGCGTTGACGGAGAAGTCGGCCTCCATGCCGGTGACGAAGCCGGCCTTGGTGGCCTTCTTCTGCTCCATCAGCAGGCCGGTGGCGTAGCCGGCGGCCAGCATGCTCTGGTTGGGGTCGTCGCTGGAGATGACGGTGCGCGGGGTCTGCGGGACGTTCTCCGACGACGGCACGTACCAGGCGGTCTTCGCGCAGACCGGCTCCTCGGAGGCGGGGATGGCGTCCTTGAGCTCGGACGCGCCGAGGGCGACCATGTCCACGCCCTGCTGGCACAGCGCCCGCGCGGCGCCGAGCGCCTCGGTGGCCGGGACGCTGCCGCGCTTGATGACCTGCCAGCCCTTGCTGGTGGCGAACTTCTCGGCACCGATGACGAAGCTCTCGTAGTAGCCGTTGTCGTTGATGTCGCCGGGGCTGAGCACCCCGATGACGACCTTGCCGTCGCCGTTGACGTCGGGCTGCCCGGCCTGGGTGGTCCCGCCGCTGGCGGTTCCCCCCGCCGAGGGCGCGGACGCGTCGTTGCTCGCGCAGCCGACCAGCGCGAACGCCAGGGCTCCGGCGAGCACCGCCGCCGGGCCCTTCGCGGTACGAAGTGTCATGGTGCGTTTTCCTTTCACAGTGGGGGCGCTGCGGCGGCCGGCTCGGCCGGGCGCGCGCAGTGTTCGGTCGCGGGCACGGTCGGCCAGCGATGGGGGATGTCGATGCCGGCCCGGCGCAGCAGGGCGGCCCGGCGTGCGGTGGCCTCCTCGCGCAGGGCGTCGACGTCGACGGTGGTGACCCGCCGGTCGCGGACCACCAGCCGACCGTCGACCAGGACGTCGCGGACGGTGTGCCCGGCCGCGCCCCAGACGAGCTGGGTGGCCAGGTCGCCGCGCGGGGCCCAGGAGATGGTCCGGGTGTCCAGCACGACCAGGTCGGCGGCCTTGCCGACCTCGATAGAGCCGGTCAGCCGCCCCAGCCCGACGGCGTCCGCGCCGTCGACGGTGGCCAGGGCGAACACCTCGTCGGCGCGCAGCGGGTCGGGCGTGCCCCGGTCCCGCTCCAGGCCGGCGAAGAGCCGGGCGGCGCGCCACACGTCGGGGGTGTCCCCCGCGTTGTGCGAGTCGCAGCCCAGCGCGAGCCGGCCGCCGGCGCGGCGCAGCTCGGTGTGCCGGCCGGCACGGCTGACGCCCTGCCCGAGGCGCAGGTACGCGCCGGGGCAGGCGGCGACGGCGGTGCCGGAGTCGACGAGCGCGGCGAGCTCGGCGTCGTCGAGCCAGACGGCGTGGCCGAGCAGCAGCCGGGGGCCGAGCACGCCGAGGTCGCGCAGGTGCAGCACGGGCCGGGCGCGGCCGGCGGCCGCGTACGCGGCGACGTCGTCCGGGCCGGGCGAGATGTGCCAGGTCATCGGCACGTCGAGGCGCTCGGCCAGCGCGGCGGCGCCGGTGAACAGCTCGTCGCTGACCAGGTCGTGCCCGAGCAGGGTGATCCAGCCGGTGACGAGGTCGTCGCCGGCGAGCGCGGCGACCGTGTCGGCCTGGGCGGCGAGGGCCTCGGCGGCGGGCAGCGCGTAGGGCGCGCCGGGGGTGTCCCAGCCCCAGCCGCCGACGCGGGCGCGGATGCCGGCGGCGCGCAGCCCCCGGGCGACCCGCAGCGGGTGGGCCACGGTGCCGGGCTCCAGCAGCGTGGTGACGCCGTAGCTGAGCGCCTCGACGGCGGTGAGGGTGGCCGACAGCTCGTCGTCGTCGCCGGTGACGGCGGCGTGCAGCGGCACGATCCAGTCGTAGATGGCCTGCTGGGCGGGGACGTCGTCGGGGATGCTGCTGCGCACGAGGGGGTCGGCGGTGGTGTGCTGGTGCGCGTTGACCAGGCCGGGCACGACCACGCAGCCGGCGGCGTCGAGCTCCGGGCTGCCCGGGTACGCGGCGCGCAGCGCGTCGGCGGGGCCGAGCGCGGCGATCCGGCCGGCGACGACCGCGATCGCGCCGCCGGTGACCACCTCGCGGCCGGGGGCCATGGTGACGATCTCGGCGTCGACGATCAGCAGGTCGGCGGGGCGGGGGGCGGCCGGGGGCACCGGCGGGCCGCCGGTCACGGCCGCACCAGGATCTTGCCGACGAGGTCGCGGGACTCCTGCCGGGCGTACGCCTCGGGCAGGTCGGCCAGCGGGTACTCGGTGGCCCGCACCACCCGCAGCCCACCGGTGTAGAAGGCGTCGAGCATGGCGGCGAAGTCGGCCGGTGCGTACGCGCCCGCGCCGAGCAGCCGCAGCCCCCGGTGGTAGACGTCGGCCAGGGAGAAGGTCACCTGGTCGCCGCTGGTGTTGCCGAGCAGCACCAGCCGGCCGCCGGTGCGCAGGCTGGCCAGGGAGACCGGCCAGGTGGCGGTGCCGACGTGGTCGACGACGAGGTCGACGCCGTGGCCGCCGGTGCGCTCACGCACCTCGGCGACGGTCCGCTCGTCGAGGTCGAGCACGTCGGCGCCGAGGTCGGCGGCGACGGCCCGCTTGGCCTCGGTGCGGGCCACGGCGAGCACCCGCGCGCCGGCCCGGCGGGCGAGCTGGATGGCGGCGATGCTGACGGCGCTCGCGCCGGCCTGCACCAGCACCCACTCCCTCGGGCGGACGGCCCCGACGCGGTGCACGGCGTGCCAGGCGAGGCTCCAGGCGGTGGGCAGCGCGGCGGCGTCGGCGAGGTCGACGTGCGCGGGCACCGGGTGCACGACGGCGGCGGGGACGGCGACGTACTCGGCGAAGCCGCCGGGGCGGTTGCCGCCGACGACCGCGAGCCGGGGACAGTAGCCGGGCTGGCCGCCGGCGCAGGCCGGGCAGGCGCCGCAGCCGACGGTCGGGTCCACGAGCACCCGGTCGCCGGGGCGTACCGTAGTGACGTCGGAACCGACGGCGACGACCTGGCCGGCGACGTCCATGCCGGCGACGTGGGGCAGGCGGAAGCCGGGCAGCAGGCCCGGGCCCTTGCGCTGGAGCAGGTCGAGGTGGTTGAGCGCGGCGGCGTGCACCCGGATCACGGCCTCGGTCGGGCCGGGCTCGGGGT
The DNA here is from genome assembly GCF_014205165.1 of Micromonospora carbonacea. Classification (NCBI taxonomy): domain Bacteria; kingdom Bacillati; phylum Actinomycetota; class Actinomycetes; order Micromonosporales; family Micromonosporaceae; genus Micromonospora; species Micromonospora carbonacea. The sequence continues at coordinate 3,969,394 of NZ_JACHMZ010000001.1, forward strand.
CGGGCAGGTGGCGCAGTCGCACCACCTCCGGGCCACCGAACCCCGTCTGGACCATCGCTCGCACAGGACCCCTCCGGCGCTCTGCCAATCAATATGGCGTCTTGCATTGTGATTCGCGTTGCTTAGCGACGTACTCTGCCTGCGGTGCGTCGGCATGTCAACGGCTTGACCGAAACAGGAACGCCAGCGAAACCAAGCCGTGCCCTTGCGTCCCCGCCGCCCCGTTCACCGGGCATCGATCAGCAGGTCAGCCCGGGTCGGACGCGGCCAGCAGCTCCCGCGCGGCGAGCGCGGTGCGCAGCACCGTCGCCGTGTCGGGGGCGAGCGGGTCGACCCCGAGCAGCCGCTTGATCAGCCCCACCCGGTAGCCCACCGAGTTGCGGTGCAGGTGCAGGCGCTCGCTGACGGCCTGCCGGCTGCCCCCGGTGGCCAGCCAGCAGTCCAGGGTGCGCAGCAGGTCGTCGCGGTGCGCGATCGGCCCCAGGTGCCGCTGGACGAACCAGCGCAGCCGCTCGTCGGGCACGGCCAGCAGGACCTGGTGCAGCCCGGCCCGGCCGAAGGGCAGCTCCGGCGGCGCGTCCGGCTGCCGCAGCAGCAGGCGCAGCAGGCGGTCGGCGTCGCGGAACGACACCGCCGTCCGGGCGGCCCCGCTGACCAGCGCGCCGCTGGCCACCCGCACCTGCCCCGCGCCGACGATCTGGTCCAGCCGGGCCCGCAGCCGGGTCGCCTCGCGCTCGACGTCGTCGCCGTGCAGCAGGGTCCAGGCCCGCCGCCCCTCGGCGAGCACGGGCCGGTCCAGCCAGCTAAGCGCCGACGCCCAGCGCCGCGGCTGGGCCCCGGTGTAGCCGATCCCGGCGACCGCGTGCGGCAGGTCCAGCCGCCAGCCGTGGGCCGCGCCGGCCCGCAGCAGGTCGGCCTCGGTGAACCCGCGCGGGTCGGCGACGTCGCCGGGACCGGGCGGCTCGCCGGCCCCGGGCGGGCGGACGCCGGCGCGCAGCGCCCGCAGCACGGCCGCGGCGTCGGCGAGGGCGGGCGGCGGGGGCGACTCGCGGCGTACGGCGTCGATCAGCAGCGCGGTGGTCGCGGCCCGGGCCAGGTCGAGCTGCCCGGCGGTGACCGGCTCGGCCACCAGCAGCGCGCCGAGCCGGCGCTGTCCCGCGCCGACCGGCACGGCGCGGCCGGTCCACCCGTCGGCGCAGCGGACCCGGCCCGCGACCACGCCCGCCACCGGCCCGCCGCCGGCCCGGGAGCCGGTCAGCGCCCGGCGCACGTCGCCGGGGTCGGCGTCGCGGGCGTCGCCGGCCGCGCCGTCGCTGGCGGCCAGCAGCTCCCCGGACTCGGAGACCAGCCGGCAGGCCGCGCCGACGCGCTCCGCGAGCGCGGCCAGCAGGCCGGGCCAGCCGGCCCCGCCGAAGGCCAGCTCGGCGAGGGCCTGGGCGAACGCGGCCGGCGGCGGCCCGGTCGCGACGCTGAGCCGCGCCCGGGCCGCCGGGAGCTCGTTCGGCCGGGTCACGCCGATGGGCGATCGAGCAGCCGGACCGCCACGGCCTTCTCCTGGGTGTACTCGCGCAGCGCGGCGTAGCCGCCGCCCCGGCTGAACCCGCTCTCCTTCTGCATGTTGAACGGGAAGCCGATCACCCCGGCGTCGTGGAACTGGTTGACCGCCACCTGGCCGCTGCGCGCGTCGGCGGCGACCCGCAGCGCCCGGGACACGTCGCTGGTCCAGATGCAGGTCAGCAGCCCGAACTCGGTGTCGTTGACCAGCGCGACGGCCTCGTCGACGCCCCGGAAGCCCTGCACGGCCAGCACCGGGCCGAAGATCTCCTCGCGGGCCAGCCGCATGCCGGGGTCGACCCCGTCGAAGACGGTCGGCGCGACGAACCAGCCGTCGCCGTACCGTCCGCCGGCCGACTCGCCGCCGGTGACCAGCCGGGCCCCGGCGGTCGGGGCCTCGGCCAGGAAGCCGCGCACCCGGTCGTACTGGGCCTGGCTGACCAGCGGCCCCATGTCCAGGTCCTGGTCCCAGGGGCCGGTGCGCACGGCCGCCATGCCGGCGGCGACCCGCTCCACCACCTCGGCGCGGATCGACTCCTCGACCAGCAGCCGGGACCCGGCGTAGCAGTTCTGCCCCGCGTTCTCGGTGATCGAGGTGACGATCGCCGGGATCGCCACGTCCAGGTCGGCGTCGGCGAAGACGACGTTCGGGGACTTGCCGCCCAGCTCCAGCTTCACGGGGACGAGGTTCTCGGCGGCGGCCCGCATGACGGCGCGGCCGGTCACCGTGGACCCGACGAAGCTGATGTGGTCGACGTCGCGGTGCCCGGTGAGCGCGGTGCCCGCCTCGGGGCCGAGGCCGGTGACGACGTTGAGCACGCCCGGCGGCAGGCCGGCCCGGCGGGCCAGCTCGGCCAGGGCGAACGGGGCCAGGGGCGCGACCTCGGAGGGCTTGAGCACGACGGTGTTGCCGGCGGCGAGGGCCGGGGCGACGTTGGCCGCGGTGAGCACGGCGGGCACGTTCCACGGGATGATCACGGCGCACACCCCGTACGGTTCGGGGCGGGTGTAGCCGAAGTAGTCCGGCGTGCGGGTGGGCAGGGTGACGCCGGTGAGCTTGTCGGCCGCGCCGGCGAAGTAGTCGACGATGCCGTGCGCGATGTACATGTTGAGACGCCCGCCGGAGCGGGGCTTGCCCACGTCGCGGGCCTCGTGGTCGGCGAGGTCGTCGACGTGGGCGAGGATCAGGTCGGCCCAGCGGCGCAGGATCGCCCCGCGCTCGGTGGGCGAGGTCGCCGCCCAGGCGGGGAAGGCCCGGCGGGCCGCCGCGACGGCAGCGTCGACGTCGGCCGCCCGGGCCCGCGCCACCGGCTGGATGGGCTCGCGGGTCGCGGGATCGAGCACCGGCAGCTCGCCCTGGTCGGCGGCGGCGACCCAGGCGCCGTCGATGAGCTGGCGGGCGGGGGGAATGTCCAGGTCAGCCATAAGGGAATCCTTGACCCTTCATGTTTCACATGTCAAGATGCAGTCTCGCTTTGTGAGTTGACTGGGAGGGCGTGTGCGGATCACTGCGGCGGTGCTGGAGAAGGCGGGAGCGCCGTTCACCCTCCAGCAGCTCGACCTCGCCGAGCCGGGGCCGGACGAGGTGCTGGTGCGGGTGGACAGCGTCGGCGTCTGCGGCACGGACCTGGAGTTCTCCACCTTCTTCCCCACCCCGGCGGTCCTCGGCCACGAGGGCAGCGGCGTGGTGGAGCAGGTGGGCGCGCGGGTCACCGGCGTCGCCGTCGGGGACCACGTGGCCATGAGCTTCGCCTCCTGCGGCGAGTGCCCGCTCTGCCTCGGCGGAAACCCGGCGTACTGCCGCCGGTTCGACGCCGTGAACTTCACCGGGCGGCGGCCGGACGGCAGCTCGGCGCTGTCCCGCGACGGCGCGCCCGTCAACGGCCACTTCCTCGGCCAGTCGTCCTTCGCCAGCCACGTGGTCGCCCCGGCCCGCGCCGTGGTGCCCGTCGCCAAGGAGATCGACCTGCGGGTCGTCGGCCCGTTCGGCTGCGGCTTCGGCACCGGCGCCGGCGCGGTGCTCAACGTGCTGCGCCCGGAGGTCGGATCGTCCCTGGTCGTCTTCGGCGCGGGGGCGGTGGGCGTCGCGGCGATCCTGGCCGCCCGCGCGGCCGGCTGCGCCGTGGTGGCCGCCGTGGACGTCAACGCCGGCAAGCTGGACACCGCGCGGCTGCTCGGCGCGACCCACGGGGTGCACTCGGCCGCCGGGGACCCGCGCGAGCTGCTGGCGGCGATCGCCCCGCACGGCTTCGACGTCGCGATCGACACCACCGGCCGGGAGGACGTGCTGCGCACGGCGGTGGAGGTCCTCGGCCCGCTGGGCCGCTGCGGCGTCATCGGCGTCGGGCCGAGCGAGCGGATGAGCTTCGACTGGCGCAGCATCCTCAACGGCCGCACCGTCACCGGCATCATCGGCGGCAACAGCCTGCCGCAGGTCTTCCTGCCGAAGCTGATCGACCTGCACACCGCCGGCCGCTTCCCGGTGGACCGGCTGATCACCTACTTCCCGTTCGAGCAGATCAACGAGGCGGTGGCGGCGGTACGCGCCGGCGAGGTCGGCAAGGCGGTCCTGACCTTCTGAACCTCGATTCGTGACACCGTCTCGTGATGCGAGCGAGCTACGCTCGTCGTCCGACACCCCAGTGGCGCGGCTGGGCAACACCGCGCAGCGTCCCGCACCCGTGGAGCTCGTCCCCATGACCGAACAACCGCTGACCGCGCCGGCCACCCCCTTCGACCACCACTCGGCCGAGTGCAACGCCGACCCCGTGGGCTACTACGAGGCGTACCGGCAGACCTGCCCGGTCGGGCGCACCACCGCGCACGGCGGCTTCGTCTACACCACCCGGTACGCCGACGTGGTCCGCATCGCCCGCGACGACGACACCTTCTCCTCCGCCCGGTCCGTCGCCGGGGGCGACGGCACCGCCATCGTCATCCCCCGGGGCCCCGGCCTGGAGCAGTACCCGATCGAGCTGGACCCGCCGGCCGCCACGGAGTACCGGGACCTGATCAACCCGCTGCTCACCCAGGACGCGGTGGCGAAGCTGGCCCCGATGATCGCCCGGCACACCACCCGCGTGATCGACTCGTTCGTCACGGAGGGCTCGGTCGACTTCGTCCGCGACCTGACCAACCCGCTGCCGGCCGCCGTCACCCTCGACTGGCTGGGCTTCCCGGAGGCCGACTGGGCCAAGCTCGCCGGCCCCATCCACGACATCTTCGCCGCGCTGCCCGGCAGCGAACGCGCCGCGCGCGGGGCCGCCGGCCTGGCGTACCTCGACCAGCGCATCCGCGAGCTGATCGTCGAGCGCCGCGCGCAGCCGACCGGCGACGCCGTGAGCTACCTGGCCACCCAGCGCCGCCCCGACGGCGAGCTGTTCGACGCCGACGAGCTGGTCTCCGTCATCGGGCTGCTGATCGCCGGCGGGGTGGACACCACCACCTCGCTGACCGGGTCGACGCTGGTGCACCTCAGCCGCCACCCCGAGGACCGGCAGCGGCTGATCGACTCCCCCGACCTGCTGCACAACGCCACCGAGGAGTTCCTGCGGGCGTTCGCCCCGTCGCAGTCGATGGCCCGCACCGCCCGCGCCGACGCCGAGGTGGGCGGCTGCCCGGTCACGGCCGGCGAGCGGGTGCTGATCCCCTGGGTCGCCGCCAACCACGACCCGGCGGTCTTCCCCGAGCCCGAGCAGATCCGGCTCGACCGCGACGCCACCCGGCACCTCAGCTTCGGCATCGGCAGCCACCGCTGCGCCGGCGCGCACCTGGCCCGCCTCATGTTCCGCGAGATGATCACGCAGGTGCTCACCCGGCTGCCCGACTACCGGGTCGTCGAGGAGGGCCTGGTCACCTACCCGACCCGGGGCAACCAGACCGGCTGGGACGCCGTGCCCGCCGTGTTCACCCCCGGCCCCCGCGCCGCCGACGCGCCGGGCGCGCGCCAGGCCGCCGGCCCGGCCGTCGACCGGGACCTGCGCGTGGAGGTCGCGGCCCTCGCCGCCGACGACGTGCTGGAGGTACGCCTCGCCGACGCCACCGGCGCGCCGCTGCCGCCCTGGGCGCCCGGGGCGCACCTGGAGGTGCGGCTGCCGTCGGGCCGGGTCCGGCAGTACTCGCTGTGCGGCGACCCGGACGACGCCCACCACTACCGCATCGCGGCCCTGCGCGAGGCGGGCGGCCGGGGCGGCTCGGTCGAGCTGCACGCGGTGGCCCGCGCCGGGGCGACCCTGTCCGTGCGCGGCCCGCGCAACCACTTCCCGCTCGTCGACGCCCCCGGCTACCTGTTCCTCGCCGGCGGCATCGGCATCACCCCGATCCTGGCGATGGCCCGCGAGGCGCACCGCCGGGGCGTGCCGTTCCGGCTGGTCTACGGCGGGCGCACCCGCGCCTCGATGGCCTTCGCCGACGAGGTCGTGGCGCTGGCCGGGGACCGGGCCACCCTGCTGCCGCAGGACGAGGCCGGCCTGCCCGACCTGGCGGCGCTCGTCGCGTCCGCCGGGCCGGACACCGCCATCTACTGCTGCGGGCCCACCGCGATGATCGGCGCGCTGGAGCGGACCTGCGCCGAGGCGGACCGGTCGGGGCAGCTGCACGTCGAGCGGTTCACCGCCGGCGACGACCTGGAGGTCGCCTTCGACCCGGCGGCCAACACCGAGTTCGAGGTGCACCTCGCCCGCACCGGGGCGACCGTGCGGGTGCCGAGGGACCGCCGGATGATCGACGTGCTGCGCGAGACGGTGCCCGGCCTGACGTACGACTGCGAGAAGGGCTATTGCGGCGCGTGCGAGACGCGGGTGCTGGCCGGCACGCCGGAGCACCGCGACTCGCTGCTCACCGAGGCCGAGCGCGCGGCCGGACGCAGCATGATGATCTGCGTGGGCCGCAGCAGCTCGGAGCGACTGGTGCTGGATCTCTAGCACCCGCCTGCTGGACGGGCCGGCCCTCGCACCGGAGCCGGCCCGTTCGGCGCGGCGGCGCTACGGGCCGGCGGGGCCGTTGCGGGCCGCCAGGGCGTCGAGGATCAGGTCGAGGCCGAACTCGAACTGCCCGCCGAAGTCGTAGCCGGGCTGCCGGACGTGCTGCGTGGCGAACTCGACCAGGTGCGGGTAGTCGCCCGCCGCGAACCCCTCCATGATCGAGTCCGCGACCTCGGTGGCGGAGTCACCGCCGTCGAACGGCAGCGACGCCTCCTGCAACACGAACCCGAAGACGTACGCGTCGACGATCGCGTACGCGTGCGCGGTCATCGGCAGCGAGAAGCCCCCGGCCCGCAGCACGCCGAGCATGGCGTCGTGGTGGCGCAGGGTCGCCGGCCCGGGGCTGGTCCGGGTCTCGACCAGCGCCAGCGCCCAGGGGTGCCGGGCGAGCACCGCGCGGGCCGAGAGGCACCGCCGGCGCACCTCGGCCCGCCAGTCGCCGCCCGCCCCGGGCAGTTCGATCTCGGCGAAGACGCCGTCGACGAGCGCGTCGAGCAGCTCGTCCTTGTTGCGGATGTAGTGGTAGAGCGACATCGGCCTGGTGTCGAGCTCGGCGGCCAGCGACCGCATGGTCAACGCCGCCAGGCCGTGCGCGTCGGCGATGCCGACGGCGGCCCGCAGCACCCGCTCGCGGCTGAGCTGCCGCCCCGCTCCGCCCACCGTCCGGCCCCCTCCGCTCGACACCGCGTTGACCGCGCTGGCGCGCCGAGCCTATCGTACTTAGTACCACGTACTTAGTACGAAAGCCTGGGAGGCTCGATGTCCCTCCGTGTGGCCGGCCGCTGCGCCGGCGCGTTCTTCCTGCTGGCGTTCGTCGCCTACGGCGTCGGCAGCGCCCTGCCCGGGCAGCCCGCCGGGGCGGCGCTCGTGGCGCTCAACTCCGCCCTGGTCGCCGCCATCGGCGCGCTGGCCTTCCGGGCGCTGCGCCCCGGAGCCGCCTGGGGCTACCTCGTCGCGCGCGGCGCGGAGGCGTTCCTGCTCGCCGCCGGGCTCGTCCTGCGCGACTCCGCCGGGGCCGGGGCAGCCGACATCGTCTACCAGGCGGCCATGCTGTCCCTGGGCCTGGGCAGCGTGCCGTTCTGCCTGGCCCTGGCCCGGCAGCGCTGGCTGCCGCGCTGGCTCGCGGGCTGGGGAGCCGCCGGGTACGCGCTGCTGGCGGCCGGCGCGGCGGCCGAGCTGTCGGGGATCCGGGTCGGGTTCGCGCCGGCGGCGCCGGGCGGGCTGTTCGAGCTCGTGTTCGGCGTGCTCCTGCTGGCCCGCGGCTTCGCCCCGGCCACCGGCGGGCGGCCCGACCCCACCGGGGGCGCGCCGTCGAGCGCCGCCGGGGCCGGCGACACCCGGGTGTGGCGCGCCGCGCGGGCCGCCGGGGTCGGCCTGCTGCTGATGGCGATCCTCGCCGGGCTGGCCACCTTCGGCGTCGTGCAGCGCCTGGCCGCCGCCGACGCGGCCGGGGCCACCGGCCTGCCGCTGTCGCACCAGCGGGCCCTCGTCCTGGCCGTCGTCGCCCTGCTCGCGGTGGCCTGCCTCGACGTGCTGGTCGCCTGGGCGCTGCGCGCGTTCCTCGCCGACGCCGGCCGGGCCGTCGCGCTGCTCGCCGCCTGGTGCCGCACCGGATACGCCGTCGTCTTCGCCGTGGCGATCACGCATCTGGTCGCCGCCGCCGGCCTCCTGCGCGACGGCGGCACCGACCGGATCGACGCCGGCGTCCGCGCGCGGATCGCCGACTTCGAGGAGGTCTGGAGCGTCGGCCTGCTCCTGTTCGGCGTCCACCTGCTGCTGATCGGGTGGCTGGCCTGGCGGTCGGCGGCCGTGCCGACCTGGGTGGCGGCGCTCGTGGCGGTCGCCGGGGCGGGCTACCTCGCCGACTCGATCGGCGCGCTGGTGCCGGCCGCGTACCCGGTGCAGGTCGCCACGGTCACCTTCGTCGGCGAGGTCGTCCTCATGGGGTGGCTGCTCGGGTTCGCCGCGCGCCGGCGTCCCGGCCGGCGGGCCGACCGGGACGCGGGCCGCGCCCGCCAGGCACAGCCGGCGTGATTGCGGTGGGCCGGCACGACGCGGACGGCCCGCCGCGCCACGACTCTGGGGCGCTGCGGGCCGTCCTGACGAGGGGCCGGTGGGTCAGTTGCCCCACTCGAAGTTGGGCTCGACCGCCTCGGCGATGCGGAACCGGCCGCCCGGCGCGATCTCGCTGCCGCGCTCGCTCACCACGTGCTTGCCGAAGCCGGTGACCAGCGGCCGGCCGACGTCGCGCTTGAGCCACAGCCGCAGCAGGTGGCGGCGGCGCTCCGGCTCGGGGAAGTCGACGTAGCCGGTGCGCGAGTGCAGGGCGGCGTAGTTGAGCAGCCACTGCACGTCCCCGGGCTGGAAGTCCATGTCCAGGGCCAGGCCGGGGGCCTGGGACACCTCGTCGTAGAGGTGCAGCAGCTCGATCTGCGCCTCGGTGAGCCGGGGCACCTCCGGGTAGTCCTGCGCGGAGAAGATCATCGAGCTGCCGGCGTACGTGCTGAAGACGCCGTCGACGTAGCTGCAGATGGGTGAGGTGTAGGTGCGGGCCGGGGCGTCCGGGTCCTGCCGGTGCCAGTCCCAGTGCCACGGCTCGAACAGCAGCGGCGCGAGGTCCGGCCGGCGGCGCAGGATCTCGTTGTAGATGGTGGTGCCGCTGACCAGGCTGCTCGCCCCGCCGGCCTTGGCGGCGCGCAGGCACATCAGCGCGACGACGTCGGAGCTGTCGGAGTGGAACGGCAGCCGGTCCCGCACCCGCGAGGGCAGCGCCGACGGGTCGTCGAGGGTCTTGTTGGAGGTGGCGATGACGTGGTCGAGCACGTCGCCCATCTGGTTCTGCCCCATCGGCACGCCGAGGTGCAGCCCCATCAGGTAGAAGATGGCACCGGCGAGGGTGTCGCCGTACGCCTCCGTGCGCAGCCCGCGGACGAGGATGAAGCCGCGCCCGGAGTCGAGCTGCCGGGCGCACTCCTCGTTGAGGCCGGCGCAGGCCGGCAGCGGGTAGTCGGCGGCGGTCACGGTGCGCAGGTCGGGGTTGTCGGCGACGAAGCGGCGGCCGACGTTCTCCAGCTCGTCGAGCTCGGTGTCGCTGAGCTGGTAGACCCACTCGGTCGAGGTGCGCAGCTCGTCGCCGCGCCAGGCGGACGGGCCGGAGATGGGGGCGAGGTCGATTGCGGTGGTCATGATGATGCGCTCCGAGGGTCGGTTTCTGACGGGTACGGGTCGGTGCCCCGGCGCGGGCGGTGCCACGGGCCGGGCGATCGACGGCAGGGGCGGCCTCGCCGCCGGTCCACGGCGGCGGGGCGGCCCGTCAGAAGGGGGTCTGCGGATCCCCGGCGGCGGTCCCGGGGCGCATGCCCTCTCGCGGCGGGTGTACCCGCAGCGGCTCCTCGTAACCGCGCACCAACAATCCAGCGCCTTGCGGAACTCGGATCATGGCGTCTCCTGCGGCTGACGGTGTCGCCCCAGGCTAGGGCAGCCCCAGCGCAACGTCAAGAGAGACGGCGTCTCGCAATCCGACAAGCAGCCCGAGGGCGCCTCCCCGGAATCTAAGACATTTCCCAAATGCATTGGCCAGCATCGATTCTGATCGCCGCGCAGGGCGGCCGGTCAGACGAGGAGCGACCCATGCCCGTACGAGAGTCCGACACGATCCCCGGCGCGACGCCCCGCCCGGCCCGCGCCCTCGCCGCCGGGCCGGACGGCTGGCGAGGGCCCCTGCTGGACCACCTTCCACCGCGCGAACGCCGGCTCTTCCACCGGTTCGGCCAGGGGCCCGAGGCGACCGTGCCCGACCTGCGCATCCACCACGCGTTCGAACGCTGGGCCGCCGCCACGCCCGACGCCGTCGCGGCCGAGCACCTCGGCGTGACGATCAGCTACCGCGAGCTGGACCGTCAGGCCAACCGGCTCGCGGCCCGGCTCGCCGACCTCGGCGTCCGGGCCGGGGACGCCGTGGGCGTCTTCGCCAGCCGCTCGCTGCCGATGCTGGTGGGGATCCTGGCGACGCTGAAGGCCGGGGCGGCCTACGTCCCGCAGGACGTCCGGATCACCCCGCACCGGCAGCTGCGGCAGGTCGCGACGACCGCCCGGTGCCGGGTGGTGCTGACCACGGCCGGGGCCCTGGACGCGGTGCCGGCGCTGCCCGGCGTGCCGCGGCTCGCCGTCGACGAGCTGACGGCGCAGCCGCTGCCGCCCGGCCGGCACCTGAGCGCCCCCGGCACCGACCGCCCGGCGACCGCCGCCGACGGCTGCTACGTCCTGTTCACCTCCGGCACCACCGGCACGCCGAACGGGGTCACCGTCACCCACGGCAACGTCGCCAACCTCCTGCTCACCGCCCCGGGAAACCTGGGGATCGGGCCGGGCCGCCGGGTGGCCCAACTGCTCAACGTCGCCTTCGACATGGCCGCCTGGGAGATCCTCGGCTGCCTCGCCAACGGCGGCACCCTGCTCGTGCGCGACCGCGACCTCACCGCCACCGCCGCCCGCGCCGACGTGGTGATCGCCACCCCGTCCGTGCTCGGGCGCATCGACCCGGACCGGTGCGCCGGGGTGCGGACGGTCGCCGTGGCGGGCGAGCCCTGCCCGCGCCCGCTGGCCGACCGGTGGGCCGCCGGCCGCGCCTTCTACAACTGCTGCGGGCCGACCGAGACCACCATCGTCAACACCATGCACCGGCACCGGCCCGGCGGGCCGCTCACCATCGGCCGGCCCACGCCGAACAACACCGTCTACGTCCTCGACGCCGACGGGCGGCCGTGCCGCATCGGCGAGGCCGGCGAGATGTGGGCCGGCGGCGGCTGCGTCTCCGCCGGCTACCTCGACAACGACGCGCTCAACGCCGAGCGGTACGCCCCGGACCCGTTCCTCGGCGACGGCCGGCTGATGTTCCGCACCCGCGACCGGGGCCGCTGGACCGCCGACGGGGAACTGGAGCACCTGGGCCGCACCGACGACCAGGTGAAGGTCCGCGGCTTCCGGGTCGAGCTGGACGCGGTCTCCGCGGTGCTGGAGGCGGCGCCGGGCTGCCGGGCGGCGGTCACGCTCAAGCTGACCGACCGCGACCTGGTCTCCTTCGTCGCCCCGGCCGGGCTGGACCCGCAGCGGTGCCGGGACGCGGTGGCCGCCGCGCTGCCCTACTACTGCGTGCCGGCGGCCGTGCACCCGCTGCCGGAGCTGCCGATGACCGGGCGGGGCAAGGTCGACCGGGACGCGCTGCGCCGGCTCGCCCTCGACCTGCGCTGGCAGTGGGCGCACATCGAGGAGGCGGCGGCGTGACCACCACCGGCCTGCGGCCGCAGCCGGCCCCGCCCGCTCCCCCGCGTACCGACGCGGCGGCCCCGCCCGGCGACGGGCCGCCGCCCCCGGTGTCGACGCTGCGCCGGGTCCTCGCCCACCCCCGGTTCATGCACCACCACCGCCTCGTCGCGGCGGTGCTCGCGGCCAACGCCGCGCTGCTGGCGTACGGCCTGGCCGCCGGCTGGTGGCGCGGGCCCGGCGCGGCCGAGGCCCTGGGGGCCGCCGCGCTGGCCAACGTCGCGCTGGCGGTCCTGGTGCGCCAGCAGCACGTGATCAACCTGCTGTTCTGGCTGGCCACCCGCGCGCCGACCCGGTGGCCCCTGCGGATCCGCTGGACCCTGGGCAAGGTCTACCACTTCGGCGGCCTGCACGTCGGCGGGGCACTGGCCGGCACCGCCTGGTATCTCGGGCAGCTCGGCGCGCTGACCGCCGCCGGCGGGCGCGGGCCGGGCGGGACGGGGGCGCTGGTCACCGGGTACGCGACCGCCGGCCTGCTGCTCGCGGTCGTCGGCACCGCCCTGCCGCCGGTGCGGGCCCGCCGGCACGACCTGTTCGAACGCACCCACCGCCTCGGCGGCTGGGCGGCGCTGCTGCTGCTGTGGGCGCAGGCCGGGCTCCTGGCCGGCGGCCCGGTCGCCCTCGCCGCCTCGCCGCAGGGCTGGGCGCTCGCCGGGCTGACCGCCAGCATCGCCCTGCCCTGGCTGAGGCTGCGCCGGGTGCCGGTCGTGGTCGAGCGACCCTCGTCGCACGTGGCGCTGGTCCACTTCGACCACGGGGTGACCCCGTTCCCCGGCTCGTCCACCGCGATCAGCCGCAGCCCGCTGTGGGAGTGGCACTCCTTCGCCAACGTGCCCGCGCCGGGGCGCTCCGGCTTCCGGCTGACCGTCTCCCGGGCCGGCGACTGGACCGGCCGGTTCATCGACGACGCGCCGCAGCGGGTCTGGGTGAAGGGGATCAGCACCGCCGGGGTGGCCAACGTCGAGACCCTGTTCCGGCGGGTGGTCTACGTGGCCACCGGCAGCGGCATCGGCCCGGTGCTGCCGCACCTGCTGGCCGAGCAGGTGCCGGCCCGCCTCGTCTGGGTGGCCCGTCGGCACCGGGAGACCTTCGGCGACGCGCTGGTCGACGAGATCCTCGCCCACCAGCCCGACGCGCTGCTGTGGGACACCGCCCGCGACGGCAAGCCCGACATGCTGCGGCTGGCCTGGCAGGCGTACCGCCAGTTCGACGCCGAGGCGGTCATCTGCATCTCGAACCGCCCGCTGACCTGGCAGGTGGTGCGGGGCATGGAGGAACGCGGCGTCCCCGCGTACGGGGCGATCTGGGACTCCTGATGGACGGGCCGCCGCCCGGGACCGCGCCGGTCCCGGGCGGCCGGCTCAGAGCGCGCCGATCTGGTAGCCGAGCCCGTGCACGGTGCGGACCACCCCGTCGCCGAGCTTGCGCCGCAGGTAGTGCACGTACGTGTCGACGACCGCCTCGGTGCGGTCGGCGCCGAAGACCCGCCCGCGTAGCTGGCTGCGGCTGTGCACCATGCGGGGCTGGGTGGCGAGCAGCCGGATCAGCTCGAACTCCCGCCGGCTGAGCGTCACCTCCCGGCCGTCGGGCAGCCGCACCCCGCGTTGGGCCAGGTCGAGCTGCCCGGCCCCGATGGGGATCAGCTCCGCGCCGTCGAAGCGACGGCGGGTCAGCGCCCGGACCCGGGCCATCAACTCCGCCACCTCGAAGGGCTTCGGCAGGTAGTCGTCGGCCCCGGCGTCCAGGCCCCGGATCCGCTCGGTGGGTTCGGCGAGGGCGCTGAGCATCAGCACCCGGGCGGCGACCGCGCAGCGGCGCAGCCGGATGAGCAGGTCGACGCCGTCGATGGCGGGCAGCCGCCGGTCGAGCATGATCACCTGGTACCGGCCGCGCAGGGCCAGGTGCAGGCCCCGCTGCCCGTCCCGGGCCAGGTCGATGCGGTAGCCGTCCCCGCTGAACAGCTCGATCAGCATGTCGGCGAGCTCCGCGTCGTCCTCGACGAGGAGCAGCGGGCCGTGCGCCGGGGCCGGCGGGTCGTCCATTTGTTTATGGTCCCACCGAATGCTGAGAAGGTTGACCCGCGGAATTCTCCGCCGGTCGGGACCCGGTCAGGACCCGGTCAGCTCGCGCTCCCGGCCCGCCCGGTCCCGACCTGCCCACCAGCAGAAGGGCCACCGGGAACCGGCAGCGTCGCCGTCCGACGACACCGCGCCGGGCCGCGCCCCGCCACGCAGCGGCAGCCGTACGGTGAACGCGGCCCCGACCCCCGGCCGGCCGGCGGCGCTGATCGTGCCGCCGTGCGCGGTGACCACCTCGCGGATCAGGGCCAGCCCGAGCCCGACGCGGCGGTCCCCGGAGCCGGGTCCCCGATGGAACCGGTCGAAGATCCGGTCGGCGTGCCGGGGGTCGAACCCCCGGCCGGAGTCGGTGACCACCAGCTCGACGTGCTCCGGGGCCGCCGGGCGCAGCCGCACCTCCACGCGGCCGCCGGCCGGGGTGTGGTTCAGGGCGTTGGCCAGCAGCTCCGCCACCACCCGGCGCAGCGCGGGCCCGACGCCGTGCACCGGCACCGGGGCGTCCGCGCCGGCCACGGTGAGCGTCACCCCGTGCTCGGCGGCGCGCGGCACGTCGGCCTCCACCGCCTCGGCCACGAGCGCGGCGAGGTCGACCGTGGCCGGCGGCCGGGCCACCGACGTCGTGTCGGCCAGCCGGGCCGACAGCAGCAGCTCGTCGACGATCTCCCCCAGCCGCCGGGTGGTGTCCAGCAGCCGGTCCAGGTCCGCCCGGTCCGCGTCGTGGCCGGAGCGCGCCGCGCGCCGCGCCAGCAACTGCGCCGCCGTGTGCACCCGGGTGATCGGGGCGCGCAGCTCGTGGCTGGCGTCGGCGACGAAGCGGCGCTGCCGGTCGAGCGCCTCGGCCAGCGGCAGCACCGCCGCGCGGCGCAACCGCAGGTCGGTCACGGTCGCCGCGACCAGCACCGCCGCCGCCGCGAGCGACATCCCCCACAGCAGGTAGCGCCGCTCGGCGAGCTGGAAGCGGGCGTCGAAGACCACCTGGACGACCTCGTCGCCGCGGAGCTGCGTCCGCACGTGGTAGACGGTGCCGTTGCGGGCCACCTGGCTGACCTGCGGCCGACCGGTGCGGGCCACGGTGTGGATCGCGTCGTGCCTCGGGAAACCGGCCGGGGGCGCTCCGGCGTGCCCCGTGTCGCTCGCGCCGCCGAAGATCCAGGTGCAGCCGGACGGGTCGGCCGGGCGGCCGTGCAGCACCGCCCAGTCGAGCTCGTGGCGGATCTTGGCCTGCTGGACGTGCAGCAGCGCGGCGTACGCGACGCCCCCGAACAGGGCCAGCAGGGCGACGGTCAGCAGGCCGACGGTCAGCCCGGTGCGCGGTCGGGCGCGGCGCACGGCCGGCCGCTGCTCGTCGGTCAGCGGCACCGGGCTACCGCCCCCCGCCCTCCCGCACGGCCCCGCTCCCGTGCGCCAGCATGACTACCGACCCGCATCCATCGAAGATGGCACATCACCCATCCGAGCGGAAGGGATCACCGAGCGTCCTCCCGGATGGCGGACCCGCCGGCCGCCCAGCGCCGGGCCAGCTCGGCGCAGACCAGCAGCTGGAGCTGGTGGAACAGCATCAGCGGCAGCAGCACCAGGCCGACGGTCTGGGGGCTGAACAGCACCGCCGCCATCGGCAGCCCGGTCGCCATGCTCTTCTTCGACCCGCAGAAGATGGCGGTGATCCGGTCGGGCCGGGCGAAGCCGAACAGCCGCGCCGCCCCGGCGGTGGCGAGCAGGACCACCAGCAGCAGCGCCGCCAGCACCCCGAGCAGCGCCAGCAGCCGGCCCGGCGAGGTGCGCTGCCAGACCCCGGCGACCACCCCGGCGCTGAACGCGGTGTAGACGACCAGCAGGATCGACCCCCGGTCGACGAGGGTGAGCACCCGCTTGTGCCGGCCCATCCAGCCGCCGAGCCAGGGCCGCAGGGCCTGGCCGGCGGCGAACGGCAGCAGGAGCTGGGCGACGATCTCCAGGATCGACCCCGCCGAGAAGCTCACCGCGCCGGTGCCGGCCAGCACCACGCCGGCCAGGACGGGGGTGAGCAGCACGCCGGCCACGTTGGAGAAGGAGGCGCTGAAGATGGCGGCCGGCACGTTGCCGCCGGCCATCGAGGTGAACGCGATCGACGACTGGACGGTGGAGGGCACCACGCACAGGAACAGCAGCCCCTGGTAGAGCTCCGGGGTCAGCACCGCGGGCTGCAACACCCGGGCGGCCAGCCCGAGCAGCGGGAACAGCACGAACGTGCTCGACAGCACCAGGGCGTGCAGCCGCCAGTGCCGCGCGCCGGCCCACGCCTCGCCGGGCGAGATGCGGGCGCCGTAGAGGAAGAAGAGCAGCCCGATGGCGAGGGTGGTCGCCACGGACGCGCCGTCGGCGAACCGACCCCGGGCCGGCAGCACGGTGGCCACCACCAGGGTGGCCAGCAGGGCCAGGATGTACGGGTCGAGCGGGATCCGGGACAGCCAGCGGCGCACGATCGACCCTTCCCCGACAGTCACCACAATTCGAGACAGCGTCTCGCCCCGTGATGCTGCTACGGGCGTCGGGGTGGAGTCAAGCAGTGCGGCGACGGTCACACCGCCCGCCGGCGACGACCGCCACCGCCCCGGCGGTCCGGCCCGGGTGCGCGGCCGTGCCAGGATGTCGCCGTGTCCTATCCTCCTCATTCGCCGTACCCGCCGGGCCCCGGCGCGGTCGCGCCGCTGACCGCCTACCCGCAACCGATCCCGCCGCCCCCGGGCCACGCCGTACTGGTCGTCTCGGTCAACCGGGGGCCCTACCTCGTCCCCGCCCCGGCCACCAGCAAGTTCAAGATCGACGGCCGGACGGTGCCGATCCCCGGCGAGGGCACCTGGCACGTGGCCGTCCCGGCGGGGCCGCACGACGTGCGGTACACCGACTTCATCGGAATCCCCGTCATCACCACCGCGCTCGTCGCCCAGCCCGGGGCCGCCCACCACCTGTCGTTCCGCTTCGGCGGCTGGCGCAACCGGGTCCACGACGGGCACGGCACCGACGTCACGCGCTTCGGCATGTGGTCCAACTACAGCATCATGCTCGTCACGCTCGCCGTGCTCGGTGTGCTGTGCTGCGGCGGCTTCGGGCTCGTCGCCGCCCTGTCCGGCACCTCCTGACCGGCACGTCCCGCCGCCCGGCGCCCGCCCGGCCGGGGGCCGCCCGCCCGGCAGAGCCGTGGGCGGCCCCCGGCGGGGGCGGCACCTGGCCGGGACGGCCCCTGACCGGGACGGCCCGGTCAGGCCAGCGACGCCGGGAACCGCTCCCACACCCGGTGCGCGGCCAGCAGCCGCTGCACGGCCGCGAGCGCGTCGTCGCCGGAGTCGCCCGCGACCACCCCCGGGGTGCCGACCACCCCCGCCGACTCCAGCACGGCGACGCCCGGGCCCCATGCGCCGATCGCCTTGGCGTGCCGCCAGCACTCCTGCACCAGCAGCAGCACGCGGGGGTCGATCGCCGCCGGGCCCGGCGCGCCCGCCTTCGCGTCGCGCGCCGGCAGCGCGTCCGGCGCGGGCGCGGGCGCCCCGGCCACCAGCAGCGCGTCGAACTCGACCGACCGGCCGGTGGCGAAGGTCCGCTGCACCGGCAGCCCACCCACCGTCCCGCCGTGCGGGGCGATCAGCAGCGGCACCATGCCCGCCGCGAAGACGGCCCGCTGCACCTGGCCGACCCCGTCGACACCGGCGTCGGGGTCGACGACGATCCCGACCGTACGACCGTCCGCCGGCCACTCGCGGCCGACCTGCGACAGCGCGGGGCTGGGCGCGACGTCGGCCAACGGCACGGTCGGCTCCGGCGCGGGCAGGCCCAGCCCGGCGGCCACCTGCGCGCACAGCACCGGGTCGACGTTCGCCAGGCAGGCGAGCTGACGTTCCCGGATCGCCTGGTGGTAGCACTTGCCCAGCTCGAAGGTGTAGGCGCGGACGATGTGCTCCCGCTCCACCGCCGACATGCTCAGCCAGAACAGGCGTACCTGGCTGAAGTGGTCGTCGAACGAGGCCGGGTTCGCGCGCGCCTTCGGCGCCTGCGCCACCGTCACCGGCACGTCGACGAACGCGCCCTCGGCGTCGCCGGCCGGGAACGGGTTGCCGCCGTCGAGGGAGTTCGGCCGGTACGGCGCGACCCCCGCGTGCACCGCCTGCTGGTGGAAGCCGTCGCGGAGCATGTCGTTGACCGGGGCGTGCGGGCGGTTCACCGGGATCTGGGAGAAGTTCGGCCCACCGAGGCGGGTGAGCTGCGTGTCGACGTACGAGAAGAGCCGGCCCTGCAACAGCGGGTCGTTGGTGACGTCGATGCCCGGCGGCAGGTGGCCGACGTGGAACGCCACCTGCTCGGTCTCGGCGAAGAAGTTCGTCGGCGTCCGGTTGAGCGTGAGCCGCCCGATCGGCTGCACCGGCGCGAGCTCCTCCGGCACGATCTTCGTCGGGTCGAGCAGGTCGATCCCGGCGAACGTCTCCTCCGGCGTGTCGGGCAGGACCTGCACGCCGAGCTCCCACTCGGGGTACGCCCCCGCCTCGATCGCGTCGTAGAGGTCCCGGCGGTGGAAGTCCGGGTCCACGCCGCCGAGCAGCTGCGCCTCCTCCCAGGTCAGGGAGTGCACGCCGAGCTGCGGCTTCCAGTGGAACTTGACCAGCACGGTCTCCCCGGCGGCGTTGACCAGCCGGAAGGTGTGCACGCCGAAGCCCTCCATCATCCGGTACGAGCGCGGGATCCCCCGGTCGGACATGTTCCACATCGTGTGGTGCTGCGCCTCGGTGTGCAGGGAGACGAAGTCCCAGAACGTGTCGTGCGCGCTCTGCGCCTGCGGGATCTCCCGGTCGGGGTGCGGCTTGCCGGCGTGGATGATGTCGGGGAACTTGATCGCGTCCTGGATGAAGAAGACCGGCATGTTGTTGGCGACGAGGTCGAAGGTGCCCTCGTCGGTGTAGAACTTCGTCGCGAAGCCCCGGGTGTCGCGGACCGTGTCGGCCGAGCCACGCGAGCCGAGCACGGTGGAGAACCGCACGAAGACCTCGGTCTCGCGGCCCTTAGCGAGGAAGCCCGCCCGCGTGATCGGCTCGGCGGTGCCGTAGCCGACGAACACGCCGTGCGCGCCCGTGCCCCGGGCGTGCACGACGCGCTCGGGGATGCGCTCGTGGTCGAAGTGCGTGATCTTCTCGCGGAAGTGGTGGTCCTGGAGCAGGATCGGGCCGCGCGGCCCGGCCTTGAGCGAGTGGTCCGTGTCGCGCAGCCGCGCCCCCTGCGACGTGGTGAGGTAGGCGCCCTGCTGGCCGTTCGCGGTCGTCGGCGCGCCGGTCGGCGCACCCGTCGGGCTGCGGGTGTCGGGAGCGCCCTGCTCCCCCTTCGGTGGCAGCGGGCCGTGCGGCGTCGTCGGCTCCGCCACGGGGGGCGGGGCGCTGCCGGGCGCGCCGGGGGCGTCGGGGGTCAGGACGTCGGCGACCTTCCCCGCGGCGGCCTCGACGACGTCCTTGACCGCCCTGGCGGGCTTGCGGGCACTCATCTGGACGGGTACCTCCGGGATGCGGTGATGAACGGGCATCCGGGTCGTACCCTGCTGGGTTCGAGCAAAACGGACCAGACGGGTGCCGGGCCGCCGGGCGTCGCCCGGTCAGCCGGGCCAGCGCCCGGTCAGCACCGCGACGCCGTCGCCGTCGAGCTCGGGCAGCGCCACCCGCCGGCCGGTCAGCGTCAGCAGCAGCGCCTCGCCGGTGCCCCGGACCACCGGGCCCTCGCCCGCCGCCCAGCCCAGGTCGGTGGCCTCGAACCGCAGCCCGGCGACCCGGCGGCGGTCGACGAAGCCGACGGCCCGGCCGCCGGTCAGGAAGTCCAGCGACGTCCGCAGCCGCAGCGGGTCCAGGTCGGCGGGCAGGCCCAGCGGGCGGCGGATGTCCTGCCCGTGCACCTGCACGTCGGTGAGCTGCCCGAAGAACCCGACCACGGGCGGCCGGAACGGGTGCTCCGCGTGGGTCCGCAGCGCCGCGGCCAGCTCGGCCGCCGGCCGGCGGGCCACCTGGCTGGCCAGGCGCGCGTTCGCCGCGTGCAGATTGAAACCGGAGCGCAGCACGAGCGGCAGGATCCGCCACGGGCTGACCACCAGCGGCGACACCAGGTGGCCGGCGACCTCCCGCACGGTCCAGGCCCCGCACAGGCTGGGCGTGTCGAGCTGGGCGGGGGTCAGCGAGTCGAGCAGGTCGGCGATGCGGCGGCGTTCGGCGGCGATCATCGCCAGCAGGTCGGAGGGCACGGCGACATTCTGCCCCCTGCGCACCGCCCCCGGCACCGGCCGTGCGGTCCGCCCCGCCGGCCGGCGGACCGCCGTGCCGCCGGTCACCGACGGCCGGCCCCGCCGGTCAGCCGGACGCCGGCCGTCCCAGCACCGCGCCCAGCTCGGCGCGGCTGGAGATGCCGAGCTTGCGGTAGGCCCGGGCGAGGTTGGCCTCGACGGTCTTCGGGCTGATGAACAGCGTGTCGGCGATGACCCGGTTGGTGCGCCCCTGCGCGGCCAGCCGGGCCACCCGCTCCTCGGTGGCGGTGAGCGTGGTCGGCGCGGCCGTCCGCCGGCCGATCCGGTCCAGCTCGCCGCGCGCGGCGGCGGCGAACGCGGCGGCGTCGAGCGCGCCGAACTCCGCCTCGGCCGCCTCCAGCGCCGCGCGGGCCTCCCGGCGACGCCGGGCCCGCCGCAGCGCCCGGCCCGCGACCAGCAGGCAGCGGGCGCGATCCAGCGGCAGCACGTCCGCCGGTACGGCCGCCCGCGCGGCGTGCAGCGCGGCGAGGGCCGGTGACGTGTCGACGCCTGCGGCGCCGTCGACCAGCACCCGGCTGCGGGCCAGCCCGAGGGTGGTCCACGGCCGGGGCAGCCGGCCGTGCCGCTCGGCGAGGCGGGCCAGTGCCCGGCCCGCCGTGTCGAGGTCACCGCAGCCGACGCACGCCTCGATCCAGTCCGGCTCGAAGCGCAACGCCACCGGCTCGGCGATTCCGGAGCCGGCCAGCGCCCCCGCCAGCTCGCCGTACGCGGCGGCGGCCTCGGCGGCCCGGCCGGCGGACAACGCCACGAACCCGGCCAGTTGCAGGTGGATGCGCCGGCTCCAGGCGTCGTCGACCTCCCGGGCCCGGCGCAGTCCCGCCTCCGCGACCCCGGCGGCCTCGGCCAGCCGCCCCCGGTACGCGGCCAGCGTTCCCGCCAGCCAGGTCTCCCCGACCAGCGCGCTGCCGAGCTGCTCGCCCAGCTCCCGGGCGGCGGCGACGTGCGCCTCGGCCGCGGCGAACCGGCCGGCCAGCAGCTCCGCCTCGCCGAGGTGGGTGAGCAGCTCGTGCTGCCACGGCTCGTCGCCCCGCGCCGCCGCCCGGGCGCGCATGTCGTGCAGCCGTTCCCGCGCCCGGGCGTGGTCGTCGGTGGCCTTCCACCAGATCGCCGGGATCGTGCCGGCCAGCCACGACGGCTCGCCGGCCTCCAGTTCCAGCGCCCGGTCGAGCAGCCCGGTGCGGGCGGGCCGCCCCGCGCGCACCTCGTGGAAGAACAGCAGCAGCAGCGACGCGGTCAGCAGGGGCCGGTCCTCGTCCGCGCCGAGCAGGGCGATGGCGGCCTCGGCGTGCCGCCGGGCGGCCCCGGGCCCGTCGTGGAACAGGGTGAGGTGGGCGTGGATCCGCCCCGCGAGGGGGCCGCCGTCGGCGGCGGCCAGCGCGCGCTCGCCCGTGGACACGGCGGTGGCGAGGTCGTCGGCGAACCACGCGACCAACGCGCGCAGCAGCAGCGCCTCCGCCCGCGCCTGCCCGGTGAGCTGCCCGGTCGCGGCGTCGGCCGCCGCGCCGGCCGCCGCGTGGTCGCCGCTGTCGATGCGGCAGCGCACCGCGGCCAGGCGACGCCGGTCCCGGGCGTCGGCTTGGCCGGCGGGCGTGAGCTGCGCGGCCCGCTCGAACAGGTCGGCGGCGACGGCGGGGGCGCCCCGGGCATGCTGGCGCTCGGCGGCGGCGGCCAGCTCGGCGGCGACCGCGCCGTCCGGCTCGACGGCGCACCGGGCGAGCTGCCGGGCGCGTTCGTCGGGGTCCGGCACCGCGTCGGCCAGTGCCCGGTGCAGCCGTCGGCGGACCCCGGGCGGGATGCCGCCACGGACGGCGGCGGCATAGCTGGGGTGGACGAAGCCGACCCGGTCCGGGGCGACGCGCAGCAGGCCGGCCTCCTCCGCGGCGTCCCACGCGTCCGCCGGCACCCCGGCCGCGGCGAGGTCCGGCAGGGTGGGCACGGTCAGCAGCGCCGCCAGCCGCACCGCGTCCCGGGTGCGGGCGGGCAGCGCCCGCAGCGCGTCGGCGAGCAGCTGCCGCAGCGACGACGGCACCGGCAGGTCCTCGCCGGGCCCCGGCGGGCGGGGCAGGCGCAGCACCGCCCGGGCCATCTCGATGGCCAGCAGCGGGTTGCCGCCGGCGTCGCGGACGATCCGGGCGAACAGCGGGCGGCTGACCGCGCCGTCCAGCCGGGCCCGGACGATGTGGTGCAGGGAGCCGGCGTCCAGCGGGGGCAGGGCGACGCGCGTCACCGGCGCGCCGGCCGGCCGGTCGTCGTCGAGGCCGAGGGGCGCGGCGGTGGGCCCGGGACCGTCCGTGCGCCGGGCGACCAGCACGACCGGCCGGGGCGCGAGTCGGCGCAGCGCGAACCGCAACGCCCGCTCGCTCGGCGCGTCGAGCCAGGGCGCGTCGTCGACGGCGAGCAGCACCGGGGGCCCCGCGCCGAGCGCGGCCTCGATCAGGGCCCGGGTCGCCGCGCCGACCGCCCGTTCGTCGACCACCTCGTCGCCGGACGCGGCCAGCAGCACCATCTCGGCGGCGGCGCGCTGCGGCGGGGGCAGGGCCGGCACCGCGGCGGCCAGCGGCCGGAGCAGGTCGGCCAGCGCGGCGAACGGCAGCGCCGCCTCGGCCTCGGTCGGGGCGCAGGTCAGCGTCGCCCAGCCGGCCCGCTCGGCCCGGGCGACGAGGGCCCGCCAGAGGGCGGTCTTGCCGATGCCGCTGCGGCCTTCCACGAGCACCGGCGCTCCCGCGCCCAGCGCCCGCCACGCCCGGTCGGCGACCGCGTCGCGCCCCACCAGGGAGGTGTCCATGGCGGGATGATGGCACGCGGCCGCCACCCGGGGGCGGCGCGGCGGCCGGCGGGACGGGGCGGCCGCCGGGCCTCAGAGCCGGCCGGCGACGGCGCGGGCGAGGGCCTCCAACGGCTCGCGGTTGGCCTCGGGGGCGTTGAGCCGCACCAGCCGGACGGCCACCCACCTGCCGGAGGCGTTGACGAAGAACGAGTCGTCGGTCGCGTACGCCTCGTCGCCCACGCCGGACAGCGCCCGCGTCTCGTGCCCGAGCGCCCGTTCGGTGTCGAGGTACGTCTTCGCGCCCTCACCGACGAAGACCTCGACCTGCGCGGTCGGCCCGTCGACCGGCGCGGTGTAGGTGCAGGTGTCCCCGACCGGCCTGCCGTCGTCCAGTCCTCGGCCGGCGAGCTGCTCGGCCTCGGCCTTGCGGACCAGCGCGCAGGGGTCGGGCAGGCCCAGCGCGTCGTCTCCCGGCCCGGGCGGCTGCCCGTCGGTCGGGTCGGCCGCCCCACCGTCCCGCGCAGCGGTCGGTGCGGCCGCCCCGCCGGGCTGCGTCGCCACCGGGGCGGGCCGGTCGGCGGCGTCGCCCGGGTCGGCGGAGAGCGGGCCGGCCAGCCGGCCGCAGGCGGCGGGGGCCAGCAGGGCGAGCAGCAGAACGGGGGCCAGGCGGCGGGCCCGGGCCGGGCGCGGCGGGCGGGCCGGGGGGTACGTACGACGGGACATGCGCCTGACGCTAGGGCCCCGCGCCCGCGCGCTAATCGGGTGTTTCCCTATGCGGCGGCGGGACCGGGATTGTGTCGATCATCGATCTGCGCTCTGCTTGGCGAAAGCGCCTGCCCCGTGGGCGGCGCGGCCCGTCCGACGGACGGGCGTCCGGGCACGGACCAGGGTCCGCTCCGGCATCCGGCGGGCACCGGCTGCCGGCGCCCTCGCGGGCCCCACGTACAGCCAGGGAGCAACATGCTGCACAGACAGCGCCGAAAGTCCCTTGCCGTCGTCACCGCGGCGGCGGCCACGCTGGCCGCCGCAGGGGTCGTGGCCACCGCGGGCGTCGCACAGGCCGCCGCCGGCTGCCGCGTCAGCTACGTGGTCGGCTCGCAGTGGCCGGGCGGCTTCTCCACCACCGTCACCCTCACCAACGTCGGCGACCCCATCACCTCGTGGCAGCTCACCTGGTCGTTCGGCGCCGGCCAGACGGTCACCCAGGCGTGGAACGCCACCGTCACGCAGAGCGGCAGCGCGGTCACCGCCACCAACGCGAGCTTCAACGGCAACCTCGCCACCAACGCGTCGGCCGCCTTCGGCTTCAACGGCACGTGGAACAACAGCAGCAATCCGACGCCGACCAGCTTCGCGGTCAACGGCGTCACCTGCACCGGCGGGAGCAGCCCGACCACGCCGGGCAATCCGACCACCCCACCGCCCACCACCCCGCCACCGACCACGCCGCCGCCCACCACGCCGCCGCCGACCGGATCCTGGCCGACGCCGACCGGGCAGGTCGGCGTCAACGGCACGATCGCGGTCTCCGGCGTGTTCGACGGCGGCATGCGCCGCTACTGCTGCATCGGCGACGGCAGCCAGGAGGAGAGCCAGGACCCGATGTTCCAGCTCGCCGCCGGGGCCACCCTGCAGAACGTCATCATCGGCGGGCCCGCCGGCGACGGCGTGCACTGCGCCGGGTCCTGCACGCTGCGCAACGTGTGGTGGGAGGACGTGGGCGAGGACGCCGCCACGTTCCGCGGCAGCGGGTCGCCCACCTTCCTGGTCGACGGCGGCGGCGCGCGCAGCGCCAGCGACAAGGTCTTCCAGCACAACGGGGCGGGCACGCTGACCGTCCAGAACTTCCAGGCGACCAACTTCGGGACGTTCTACCGCTCCTGCGGCAACTGCTCCACCCAGTACAAGCGCAGCGTCGTCATCCGTAACAGCACGCTGACCCGCCCCGGCAACACGGTGGCCGGGATCAACGTCAACTACGGCGACACCGCCCGGTTCTCGGGCATCACGATCGTCAACGACCCCAGCCGGGCGATGGTGATCTGCCGCAAGTACAACGGCAACAACACCGGCAGCGAACCCACCCAGGTCGGCACCGGGGCCGACGGCACCAACTGCCTCTACTCCTCGTCCGACCTGACCTACCGGTAGTCCCCCCGGCGTCGCGGGCCCGCAGCGTCGCGGGTCCGCGACGCCGACGCCGGGCCCGCGCGTGGCCTACCGGGCCGTCGTCTCGAACGCGACCGGAGGTCTGCGGGCGTCGGGCACGTCGACATCCTGCCACGCCGAGGCGGCGGCACCGTCGGGAAGGGACATTGCCCAGGACATCGACGCACATTATTATGTCAACGCCGTTCCGCAAGCGGCTGGACGGGGAGGGCGGAGATGAGCGGGAGACCCTCCCTGGCCATCGGCATCGCCTCCTCGGCGTCGCACCGCCGCCGTCTCGCCGAGCTGTTCGGCGGGTCCGAGGCCGTCCTGATCGTCTCCAGCGTGGACCAGGCGCGGCGGTTCCTCGGCGTGGCCGGCGGGCCCGCCGCCGCGCCCGCCGACGCGGCGGCCCACCGGGTCGCGGTCACCGCCGTCGCGCCGGCCGCGACCGCGCTGAGCATCGACTCCGACCGGCGGGTGCTGCGCTGGCGCAACCGCGAGATCGGGCTGACCCCGCTGGAGCACGACCTGCTGCGCTGCCTGGTGGGCACGCCCGGGCACACCTGGACCCACCGGCGGCTGCACCGCGAGGTCTGGGGCACCGAGCGCCTCGGCCGCGGCTCCGACCTGCACTCGGTGGTGCGCCGGGTGCGGCGCAAGCTGGCCCGGCTGGGCGTGCCGGCGACCATCGACGCGGTCCGGGGGGTCGGCTTCCGGCTGGCGCTGCCCTGAGCCCCTCCCGCCGTCGCCCGCGAACACGCCGTGCTCGCGCCGCCCCCCCGGCCGGCCCGCCCGCAGACGCCGCCGGCCCGCCCGGTCGAGTGACCGGGCGGGCCGGGATCGTCCCGTCAGCCGCCGCGGGTCAGCAGCGGATCGGCGTCAACGCGAAGTTCTCCACCGTGGGCGTACTGGTGTTGATCTTCGTCTGGCGGGTCTGCGGCTTCCAGCCGTCCTTCGCGACGATCAACGTGAGCGGGTTGTTCCGCTTGTCCAGCCAGTACGCGTACCGGCCCTGGTCGTCGGTGGCGAACGTCCACGACATCGCCCACGAGTCGACCTGCACCACCGCCCCGGGCAGCGGCGCGCCGACGCCCTGGCAGCTCGTCCCGGTCACCGTGCCCAGCAGCTTGCCCCAGGTCTTCGGCGGCTGCGCGGTCATCGTGACCGACACCGGCGCGACCGTGTACGGGGTGTCCTCGGTGATCACCACGGACGCCGTGTACGTGCCCGGCTGGTCGACGGTGGCCGAGATCCCGACGGTGACCGTGACCTTCTCGCCCGGCGCCAGCGTGGCGGCCGTCTTGTCGATCGTCAGCCAGCTGACGTCCGCGGCGGCCTCGGCGCACTCGCCGAAGCCGGGCAGCGCCTCGCTGTCCGGCGTCGCCGTGAAGCCGCCCGAGGAGCCGCCGACCTTGTAGAAGCCGCACGCCGCGCCGCCCCGGTACCGGGCGGTGTTGGCGTTCGGCAGGGCCGACCACGAGTTGCCCGCCGGGTCGTAGGCGAAGCCGGCGTTGGTGATCGCCCCGCCCTGCGAGCCGCCGACGACCAGCAGCTTGCCGTTGGCGACGGCGAACGAGCTGGCCCAGTTGTCGGCCGGCGCGTCGGCGATCGCGGTCCAGGCGTTGGTGCCCGGGTCGAAGGCGTAGCCGGCCTTCTGCGGCACGGTGCCGTCGTTGCCGCCGGTGCAGTAGACGACGCCGCCGATGCCGCCGCAGGACAGGAACGCCACCGACTTCGGGTAGTCGGGCAGCGTCTCCCAGGTGTCGCTGGCCGGGTCGTACCGGACGACGTCGTTGGACATCGGCGTGCAGTTCGCCGTCGTGCAGCCGCCCACCGCGTAGAGCTTGCCGGCGGCGACGGCCTGGCCGGCGGCCGCCCGGGGCAGCGGGTTGTTCGCCTTCTTCGTCCAGGCGTCGGCCGCCGGGTCGTACGACCAGGTGGCGGCGTCGGGGCCGGACGCGCCCCAACCGCCGGTCACGACGATCTTCCCGTCGACGACGCCGGCCGTGACGGCGTTGCGCGCGCCCGGCAGGTCGGCGATCGGTGCCCAGGTCTGGGCGATGGGATCGTAGGCGTAGTTCTTCGCCGACGACGCCGTGCCGTTGCCGCCGGCGATCGAATACACCTTGCCGTCCAGGCTGACCACCCGGTTGTCCATGATGTTGGCCGGGAAGTCGGTGACGTCCGTCCAGGGCGCGGCCTGCGGGCCGGTCGGGGCCGGGGCCGCCGCGGCGGCGTTGCCGGACGCCCGCGCGGCCAGCGACGTGGCGGCCGTGATCCGCTGCTCCGGGGCCCCCTCGGCGGCCAGGATCTGCCGCTGGGTCACCCGGGAGCCGTCGGCCCGCAGCAGCTCGAACCCGCCGTCACGCTCGCCGAAGCGGACGTCGACGGGTGCCCCGCCGGTGTTGGTCACGGTGAAGGTCTTGGCGACGGTGCCGGTGGGCATCCGCACCGTGCCGCTGACCTCCGCCGGCTGCACGGACAGCCGGCCCGCCGCGAGCTTGAAGGTCGCGGTGGTGGCCCAGTCGGCCTCCACGGTGACCTGCTTGCCCTGGCTGAGATAGCCGCCGGCCTTGGCGGTGAACCGGTGCGCGCCGGTCAGCGAGGAGAACAGCCAGTAGAAGCCGTCGGGCAGCTCGGTGTCGTCGGGGGTGGCCACGGTGGTGGCCGTCTCCGCCGGCCGGTCGTCGCTGGTGACGGTCGCGCCGTTGACGTAGCCGTTGTCGTTGGCGTCGCGGACGTGGCCGAGCACCAGGCCGCCGTCGGTCGGCGCGCAGGTGACCTCGCTGCCGATCAGCACGTTGTCGACCTGCCACCACCACTCCCAGGTGGCGTCGTAGTAGTGGAACCGCACCTGGACCCCGGACTTGCCCGCCGCCTGCGGGATCGCGATCTCGGTGACCTTGGGCCCGCGTACGTCCGCCGCCTGCCGCAGCACGTTGGTCCAGGTCTCGCCGCCGTCGACGCTGAGGTCGACGTCGGCGCGCTCGGAGCTGACCCAGTTGAGGTCCTGGTTGAACCGGATCACCGGCGCGGCGACGTCGGTCAGGTCGACGACCGGGCTGACCAGCGAGGTGTCCTGCTTCCCGCCGCTGCCGTAGTCGTCGCTGTCGACGATCGCGAAGCCGCCGGTGCCGCCGGTGAGGTTGCCCCGGTTCCCCGTGTCGGTGAACCGCCACCCCTGGCCGGTGCCGGCGTTGTCCACGACCGACCAGCCGGTCGGGGCGCGGTCGCCGTCGAAGGTCTCGTACACGCCGTCGGAGCCGTACCCGTAGCCCGGCGCGGTGGTGCAGGCGGCCGGGTCCACGGTGACGGCGACGTTCTGGGTCTTGTTGCCGGAGCCGACCACGACCTCACGGGTCACCGTCTGGTAGCCCGGGTACTGCGGCTCCACCTTCAGCTTGTACGTGGCCGAGGCGGGCAGGGTGAGGCTGTAGCGGCCGTTGCCGGGGGTGGTGTAGTCGGACACCGGGAGGCCCTCGACGCTGACCTTCGCGTACACCGGCCAGCCGTGGCCGGAGCCGTCGGTGACCGAGCCGCTGACGGTGACCGACGGCACCGCCGTCAGCGCGACGTCGAGCGTCGTGGTCGCGGCGGCGCGGACCGTGGCGGGCAGGGTCCGGGCGGCGTAGCCGAACGCGGTCACGGCGACCTGGTAGTCGCCGGCGGGCAGCAGGGAGGAGTACCTGCCGTCGGCGCCGGTGGTGAGCTGCCGGGACGCCGGGCCGGTGAGGGCGACCGTGGCGCCGGGGACCGGGTCGCCGGTGGCGGCGTCGGTGACCGTGCCGGCGAGGGTGCCGGTCTCCCCGATCGGGGCGGCGTCGAGCAGGGCGAGGGCGTCGAGGCGGCCCTCGCCGTAGACGTTGTTGTCGTCGGCGGTGCCGCCGCACTGGGCGTCGGCGGTGTCGATCGCCGTGCCGTCCAGCAGGGCGCGGGTGGCCGCGACGTCGCCGACCAGCGCGGGCGCCGCCGACCACAGCAGCGCGACCGTGCCGGCCAGGTGCGGGGAGGCCATCGAGGTGCCGCTCAGGCTGCCGTAGCCGCCGCCGGGGATGCTGGAGCGGACGTTGACGCCGGGCGCGGAGATGTCGGGTTTGACGGCCCCGCCCTGGCCGGCGCCCCGGGCGGAGAAGCTGGCGATGGTGTTGTTGACGTCGTACGCGCCGGTGGAGTAGTTGCTGGACCGGCTGCCCGGCGAGCCGCTGGTCTGGCAGGCCGGGCCGCTGTTGCCGTTGGACCAGGCGCCGAATATGCCCGACGCGGCCCAGGCCAGCGTCACGTCCTCCATGAACGGGTCGGTGGAGGGCAGCCGGGTGCCCCACGAGTTGTTGATGACGTGGGGTCGCTTGCTCGCGTCGGGGTTCTCGCCGTCGAGGTCGGTGGGTTCGAGCATCCACTGGCCGGAGGCGATCAGCGCCGCGTCGGTCGGGCAGCAGCCGTTGGCCGCGATCCACCGGACGCCGGGCGCGACACCGATCTGGTTGGCGCCGTCGGCGCCGGCCATCGTGCCCATCGTGTGGGTGCCGTGGCCGTCGCCGTCGCAGGGGGCGGCGGCGCAGTCGCCGGCCGCGTCGAACCAGTTGTAGTTGTGGTCGAAGGTGCCGTCGCCGTTGTTGCCCCGGTACGCCCGCACCAGCGCCGGGTGGTCGAACTGCACGCCGGAGTCGATGCTCGCCACCGTGATGCCGGCGCCGGTGACGCCGTAGCGCGACCAGACGTCGTCGGCGTTGATGTTGGCGATGCCCCACTCCAGGGCGTTGGCCGTCTTCTCGTCGGTCCCCTTCGTGACCTCGGGAAGCTCGTAGGCGACCGGCGCGTAGACGCCGTCGACCTCGGCGTGCGCGGCGAGGCTCTGCGCCATGGTCAGGGAGCCGCTGCTGACCTTGATGGCGTTGGTCGCCCAGAAGCTCTGGTACTTCGCGCCCGCGCCGTCGAGCTCGGCGCGGACCTTGGCCTGGCTGTCGACGGCGGTGCGGCGCAGCGCGTCCGCCACGGCGGCGCCCCGCTTGGTCCAGTCGGCGATCGCGGCGGCCTTGCTCAGGTCCGCCCGGGCACCGAAGTGGATCCAGAAGTCACTCTCGGTCTTGGTCTGGAGCCGTTGGACCAGCTCGGGCCGGATCTTGTCCGCGGGCGTGCCGCCCGGCGCGGCCTGCGCCCCGGGGGCGGTCGTGGCCAGGGCCGTCGCCGCGAGGGCGAGCGCCGCACCGGCGCTCACCAGGCGCCTGGCCAGGCCCCTGGGGTGTGGACGTCTCAGCATTCGGTGCCGCCTCCTGCACGAACGACCCGCGGTTGGTCGGGCCGTGGCAGGGGTACAACGACCGAGCCTCCCGTCTGGACGCACGGCGACGAACCCCCGGGCCCCTCAGGCGTCGTGCGGGTCACGCCGGCCGCCTGTGGGCAAACTATGATCGACAAAGATGAAGGATCAAGCACGCGACGTGAGCAACTCGTCGCTAGGAGCAGCCCGCCCGGCGATGCCGGCCGCCTGTCGCTGTCACGGCGCTGACAGACTCGGGCGGCGGCGGCCGGCCTGCTCCGGGTGGGCGC
Source organism: Micromonospora carbonacea (assembly GCF_014205165.1). Classification (NCBI taxonomy): domain Bacteria; kingdom Bacillati; phylum Actinomycetota; class Actinomycetes; order Micromonosporales; family Micromonosporaceae; genus Micromonospora; species Micromonospora carbonacea. The sequence continues at coordinate 4,000,099 of NZ_JACHMZ010000001.1, forward strand.
GGTGAGCGGCGGCGACGGCGGCCCGCCGGCGGGCCCCCTCGACGAGGCAGGGCCGACGGTCCCGCTGGTGATCGCGGTGACCCCGTCGCCGGCCGAGCGGATCCGGCTCGCCGAGCGCCTCGACGGCGTCGCGCCCCTGCTGCTGGTGGCCGACCTCGACGAGTTGCGCCGGCTGATCGCCGTCCCGCAGGGGCCGCCGGCCGCCACGACCCCCGCCCCGGACGACACGCTGTGGATCGACTCGGCCCGGTCGACGGCCCGCTACGGCGGGCGCGAGGTCTTCCTCACCCGGCTCGAACGCGACCTGCTGGCCCGCCTGACCAGCGAGCCGGTGCGGGTCTGGAGCTACGCGGAGCTGCACCGCACGGTCTGGCACGACGAGGGGCGCCAGCGCACGGCCGGCGTGCAGTCCCTGGTGAAGCGGCTGCGCCGCAAGCTCGACCAGCTCGGCACGGGCGTCACCGTCGTCGCGGTGCGGGGGGTCGGGTTCCGGCTGACCGACCACCGGCGGCCCCGCATCGACGGCGGGTGAGGCCACGGCGTGACGGTGCAGGATGGGGGCATGGCCGGGCTCGTCGGGCGGGACGACCAGATCCGTCTGCTCGGGGACCTGCTCACCCGCGCGATCGGGGGGCGGGGCGGCGCGCTGGTGTTGCGCGGCGAGGCCGGGATCGGCAAGTCGGCCCTGCTGGAGCACGTGGCACGGGCCGGGCGCGGGCTCGGGGTGCGGGTGCTGGAGGTGACCGGCGTGCAGGCCGAGGGGCAGATCCCGTACGCCGGGCTCGATCACCTGCTCCGCCCGCTGCGCCCCGCCCCGACGGCGGCGGACTCGCCGTACCGCCGGGCCGTCGAGGTGCTGCACCTGCTCGGCGAGCCGGAGCAGCCCACGCTGCTCGCGGTCGAGGACGCGCACTGGCTGGACGCCGCGACCTGGGAGACCCTGACGTTCCTCAGCCGGCGGCTCGGGTCGGACCGGGTCGCCGTGGTCATGGCGGTACGCGACGGCGAGGACGTCGACCGGCGGCTCACCAGGGCGGGGCTGCCCGAACTGCGGCTGGAGCTGCTGGCCAGGGCCGACGCCGAGACGTTGCTGGACAGGGCCGCGCCCCGGTTGGCCCCCCGGCTGCGGGCCCGGGTGCTGGCCGAGGCCGCCGGGAACCCGCTGGGCATCGTGGAGCTGGGCGGCTCGGTGGCCCGGCTCGGCGACGGCGCGCTGTCGCCGTCGGCGCTGCCGCTGAGCGCGCGGGTGGAGCGGACCTTCGGCGGGCTGGTCGCCGACCTGCCGCCGCAGACCCGGACCCTGCTGCTGGTCGCGGCGCTGAACGACGGGTCCGGCCTGGACGAGATCCTGGCGGCGGCCACGCTCCTCGGCGGCGTCGAGGTGCCCACCGAGGCGATCCAGCCGGCGGTGACCGCCCGCCTGGTCGCCGTCGACGAGCAGTACGAGCTGCGGTTCCGGCACCCGTTGCTGCGCTCGGCGCTGCGCCAGCAGGCCGCGCCCGCGGACCGTCGGCGCGGGCACGCGGCGCTGGCCGAGGTGCTGGCGGCGAGCCCGCAGCGCCAGCTCTGGCACCGGGCCTCGGCCGCGCCGGGCCCGGACGAGGCGCTGGCCCGGGAGCTGACCGACGTGGCGGCCGCCGCCGCGCCGCGGCAGGCGCCGCTCGCGCTGGCCGCGCTCACCCGGGCCGTCCAGCTCAGCCGGGACCCGGCCGCGCGCGGCCACCGGCAGGTGTCGAGCTGTCTCGTGGCGCACGAGCAGGGCGACCAGCACACCGTGCGGCGGCTGCTCGGCGAGATCGACGAGAGCGTCCTGCGGCCGGCCGACCACGCCCGGCTGACCTGGCTGCGCGAGACGTACCTCCCGATCGCCTGGTCCGGGCCGGAGCGGCTGCTGACCTACGCCGACCTGATCGACACGATGCGCCGCGACGGCGACCCCGAACGCGCCCTCCAGGCGATGAACGACCTGGCGCTGCGCGTCTACTACTCCAACGTGCCGACGCCCGTCCGCGACCGGTTCACCGAGGTCACGCTCGCGCTCGGGTCGATCGACGACGACCCGCGCGTGCCCGCGATCCTGCTGCTGGTCGCACCGGTCGAGCACGGCGTCGCCGCGCTGCGCCGGCTGGAGCGCCTGGCGCACCGGACGGACCTGCCACCGGCCCTGCGCAGCGACCTGTCGATCGCCGCCTGGGCCATCGGCGCGTTCGACCTCGCCGGGACGTTCGCGCTGTCCGCCGCGGCCGAGGTCCGCGCGCAGGGCCGGATCGGCGTCCTCTCCCAGGCGCTCAACGCGGCCGCGGCGGCGTACGCGGCGCTGGGTGACACCCGGGCCGCCGTGCCGCTGGCCGCCGAGTGCATCAGCCTGGCGGAGGAGACCGGGCTGCCGATGTGGGCGCTGGGCGGCGGCCTCACCATGGGCCTGGTCGAGGCGCTGCGGGGCGACGTCGCCGCCGCCCACCGCCGGGCCGAGGCCGCCGAGCAGGCGCTCTCCGCCGGCCGGCGGCTGCCGATGCTGGCCCTCGTGCAGCGCATCCGGGGCGTCGCCGCGCTCGCCGAGGGCTACCCCGACGACGCGTTCCGGCAGCTCATGCGGATCTTCGACCCGGCGGACAGCGCCTACTTCCCGGCCCACCAACTGCTCGTGCTCGGGCACCTGGCCGAGGCGGCCCTGCTCGGCGGCTTCCAGGACGAGCTGCGCCCGGTGGTCCGCGACCTGGAGCCGGTCGCCGCGGCCACTGGGTCGCCCGCGCTGCGGGTCGGCCTCGGCTACGCCCGCGCGGTGCTCGACGGGGACCACCAGGCCGCGCTGGCCGGGGACCTGACCGGCTGGCCGTTCGACCGGGCCCGCCTCCAGCTCGCGCACGGCACGGCGCTGCGGCGGGCGCACCGGGTCACGGAGAGCCGGCCGCCGCTGCGGGCCGCCGTGGCCACCTTCGACGCGCTCGGCGTCACGCCGTGGGCCGACCGGGCCCGGGCGGAGCTGCGGGCCACGGGCGAGACACGGCGGCGGCCGACGGACGCGTTGACCGCCCTCACCCCGCAGGAGCAGCAGATCGCCCGGCTGGCGGCGGAGGGGCTGAGCAACCGGGAGATCGGCGCGCACCTGTTCCTGTCCCCCCGGACGGTCAGCACCCACCTGTACCGGATCTACCCGAAGGTCCACGTCAAGTCGCGGGCGGAGCTGGCGCGCGTCATTACGTCATCCGACGTACGCTGAGCACTCGCGGGATTACCTAACGTGAGGCGCATGCCTGTTTCACACACTGTCGATCCGCGCCGCCCGGCTCCGCGGCTGCGGATCCTCGGCCCGCTACGGGTCCGGCGCGGCGACGCCGAGGTCGACGCCGGGCCGCCGCAGCAACGTTGCCTGCTGGCGCTCCTGCTCGCCCGCACGGGCCACCCGGTCGGCACGCCCGAGCTGGTCGACCTGCTCTGGGGGCCGGGCGCGCCGCCGAGCGCGGTGAACACCATCCACAAGTACGTCGGTGGGCTCCGCCGCCTGCTCGAACCCGGCCTGCCGCCCCGCGCCCCGGGCGCGTACCTGACCCGGCACGGCAACGGCTACCGCTTCACGGCCGGGCCGGAGGCGCTCGACCTCGTGCTGTTCCGGCGCACCCTCGCCGAGGCGAAGGCGTACGCGCGGGGCGGCGAGCCGGACCGGGCGCTCGACCGGTACGTCGCGGCGCTGCGGCTCGGCCACGGCCCCGCCGGCGACGGCCTGGGCGGCACGCCGGCGGCCCGGGCCACGTTCGCGCGCCTCGACGGCGAGTTCACCGACGCCGTCCTCGACGCCGCCGGGATCGCGGTCCGGCTGCGCCGCCCGGCGCCGGTCCTTTCGTCGCTGCGCCGCGCGGCCGAGCAGGACCCGCTCGACGAACGCGTCCAGGCGGGCCTCGTGACGACGCTCGCCGCCGCCGGCCGCCAGGCCGAGGCCCTGGCGGCGTACCGGTCGGTCCGCGACCGGCTCGCCGACGAGCTGGGCATCGACCCGGGGCCGGACCTGCGGGAGGCGCACCGGCGGGTGCTGACCCAGGCGGGGCCGCCACCGCGTCGCACGGGGAGGGCCGTGGCCAGGCGGCGGCGCTGGCTACGGCCCTCCCGCCGGTCGGCGGGGCCGGTCGGTCAGGCGTCCGAGTTCACGCCGAAGGTGATCCCGGAATACAACCACGCGCTGTCGAAGATCTTCGACAGCGGCGAGTAGTACGACCGCGTGGTGCAGGTGCCGTTGCTGTTGGTGCCGCCGTGCAGGATGCCGTACGCGATGTGGTCGACCTCGCTGAACAGCGGGCCGCCGCTGTCCCCGCTGCGCGTGCAGATGTCAGTCATCATTCCGCCGTCCTTCGACAGGACCGTGCCGCACCTGGTGTTGTTGGACGTCTGACCGGTGTGGCAGGCCACCCAGCCGACCTCGATCTGGGCGTAGCTGTACATGCCGTCGATCGGGAACTCCTTGCTCTTCCCCGAGTGGAACACCGTGTTGCGTGGGTTCACCACCCAGTAGCTGACGTACTCGAAGCCGTTCATCACCACGTACGGCATGATGACCCCGTCGTTGGGGTAGTTTCGGCTGACGTAGGTCGGAGAGTTGTAGCGGCCGACGTAGAGGCCCGCGTGCCGGGAGTAGTAGCCCTCCCCACCCTCGCTGCAGTGCCCCGCCGTGACCGTGTACTGCCAGCCGTCGGAGCCGTGCACGTTGAAGCCGTTGGTGCAGGTCCACTTCGGGCTCTTGTTGAAGTCGAGGAAGTCGAGCCGCAGGCCGCCGCGCATCGGCGCCTCACAGTTCTGGATCGCGCAGGCCTGCGGGGCGGGGGTCGGCGAGTCGACCACGGTGACGCCCAGGTCGCCGGCCAGCGCGAGCCGGCCGGCCGAGCCGCGGACGGCGGCCGCCGCGCCGTGGTGCAGCTCCACCCGGTTGCGCTGCGGGTTGATCACCGGCTCCTGCTCGGGCGTGAGCCCCAGCCGCGCGCTGGCCTCCCGCGCCCTGGCCGCGAGCTCCCGCAGGGAGTGCCGCACCCCGACGACGCGGATGTGCTGCCGGTCCGGGATCGCGCCCAGCGCCGGGGCCAGTCTTCCGGCGGCGGTGCTGGCGACATAGAGCACGCCCCCGTTCTCCTGGTCGATCCAGGAGCCCGCGAACGTGTCGCCGTGGTCCCGGGCCAGCACGTCCTGCAACGCCCCGGCGGTCCGCTGCAACTCCAGCCGGCGCACCGCCTCCCGCACGCTGACGCCGTAGGTCCTGGTCAGATAGTCGACCGAGCCGGCGACGTCGGCCGGTTGCACGGGGGCCGCCAGAGCCAGCCGGATGACGGGGGCGGCCGCCGCCGGCCCGGAAACCGTGAGGGATCCGGCGGCGACGACCAGGCTGACCGCCGCGGCCAGCCTCCAGTTCGTTCCTCTTCGCACCTGAGTCGCGTCCCTTCGCCACGTGACGCCCTTCGCGTCGGTGCCGTAGACGCTGCCAGCCGGCTGTGGACGCGATCTGGACGACGAGTGGAGGGCGGGGCCGACCGGCTACGGCCGGCCGGCGGCGCAGTTGTTGCTCTTGCGGGTGACCGTGTACTCGGTGTCGTCGTGGGTGATGCCCGACGGCTCGCCGTCGAACCAGGTCTCGACCTTCTCCCAGCCCCGGCGCTGCTCGTAGTGCAGGTGCGGCGCGCCGGAGTTGCCGGTGCTGCCGACCCGCCCGATCTGCTCGCCCTGGGCGACCCGCTGGCCCTCGCGGACCAGCGGCGGTTCGAGCAGGTGCAGGTACTGCGTCTCCCACCGGCCACCGTGGTCGATCTTCACCCAGTATCCGCCGCCCCGCCCGCGCGGACCGTCCGGGTCGTCGGGGGTACGGCCGCCCAGCGACCCGTTGATCCCGGCCACGGTCACCGTGCCGGCGGACGAGGCGAGCACCGGCCGCCCCCACGCCTCGCCCCGCTTGGGGAACAGGTCGACGTCGTAGTCGTCGTGCCCGGGGTAGGTGCCGAGCTGCCACGTCTCGCCGCAGGCGACGGGGAGCTGGAACAGCGGGCGCGGGCCCGGTGGCCGCAGGAACCGCCAGGCGACCCCGGCGACGGCGAGGAGCGCGACGACCGCCCCGAGCGCGAGGACGACGAGGACGGCCCGGCGGCGCGGGCGGCGTCTGGTGGGGCGGCCGGTCGTCATCGTGCCGAGCATGGCAGACCTCGGCAACGCCGCCGGCCCCGGGTGGGCGGCCCCGCGCCGGGCCCACGCCGAGACATCGATCCCCGTCTTGTTCGTGTTAACGGTAACAAGTATCCTGCCTCTCAGGAGCGAAGGGCACGCTCCGCCGCCGTCACCGAGATCGCCGATCCGGGGCGGCAGAGCCGGAGCACCAGCCGGGAACGAGCACGCCCGGCGTCCCCGTGGACGCCAGGGCCCGCTCCGACCCGTGACGTCGCAGCCCCTACCAGGGCCGACCGCGCCGCCGTTCCCGGGCGGACGCCGGGCGGCCGCCCCTGCGCCCACCCACCCCCGGCAGGCACCCGTTCCAGGTGCGCTGCCCCCGTCTCGGGAGGTATCCGTGAAAACCCTGACCGGCACCAGACTCAGGCGCGGCGTCGCCTTCGTGGCGGCGCTGCTCTGCGTCTCGACGCTGTTCGCCGCTCCGGCGCGGGCGGACAATCCGATCGTGCAGACGATCTATACGGCGGATCCTGCGCCGTTGGTCTACAACGGTCGGATCTACCTCTATACCGGCCATGACGAGGATGGGTCGACGTATTTCACGATGAAGGACTGGCGGGTGTTCTCGTCGGCGGACATGGTGAACTGGACTGATCATGGTTCGCCGATGAGCCTGGCCACGTTCTCGTGGGCGGAGGCGGATGCGTGGGCGGGTCACGTCGTCGCCCGCAACAACAAGTTCTACTGGTATGTGCCGGTGAAGCAGCGTGGTGGTGGGATGGTGATCGGTGTCGGGGTGGCCGACAGTCCGACGGGGCCGTTCCGGGATGCGATCGGCCGTCCGTTGGTGGGTAACGGTGAGATCGATCCGAACGTGATGATCGACGATGATGGGCAGGCGTACCTGTACTGGGGTAACCCGAACCTGTGGTATGTGAAGTTGAACGCGGACATGGTCTCGTATTCGGGGAGTCCGACGAAGATTCCGTTGACCACGGCGGGGTTCGGGACGCGGACGGGTAACGCGAGTCGGCCGACCCTGTATGAGGAGGGGCCGTGGGTGTACAAGCGTAACGGCATGTACTACAACGTGTTCGCGGCGGAGTGTTGTTCGGAGTTCATCGGTTACTCGACGGCGCCGGGTCCGACGGGGCCGTGGACGTATCGGGGGACGGTGATGCCGCGGCAGGGTGGCAGCTTCACGAACCACCCGGGGGTGATCGACTTCAACGGGGGGTCGTATTTCTTCTATCACAATGGGGCGTTGCCGGGTGGGGGTGGTTACACCCGGTCGGTGGCGGTGGAGAAGTTCTCCTACCGTAGTGACGGGACGATCCCGAGCATGAACATGACCACGGCCGGGGCGCCGCAGATCGGGACGTTGAATCCGTATGTGCGGCAGGAGGCGGAGACGATCGCCTGGTCGGTGGGGGTGGAGACGGAGCCTGCCGGTGAGGGCGGGATGAACGTGGGTTTCCTCAACAACGGTGACTACATCAAGGTGAAGGGGGTGGCGTTCGGGTCGGGTGCGGCGTCGTTGAGCGCGCGGGTGGCGTCGGCGGGCAGTGGTGGCACGATCGAGGCGCGGTTGGGCAGCCCGACGGGTACCCGGGTCGGCGTGTGCACGGTGCCGGTCACGGGTGGGTGGCAGACGTGGCAGACGGTGTCCTGCCCGGTGACCGGCGCGACCGGCACCCAGGACCTGTACCTGCGGTTCGTCGGCGGCAGCGGCAACCTGTTCAACCTCAACTGGTGGCAGTTCGGCACCGGCGGCGACCCGACCCCCACGCCCACCACCCCGGCCCCCACGACCCCGGCACCGACCACGCCCGCTCCCACCACCCCGCCGCCCACCACCCCGCCGGCCGGGCAGGCGTGCGGCGTCACGTACACGCAGGTCGGCTCCTGGTCCGGCGGCTACGAGGGCAGGCTCACCATCACCAACACCGGCAGCGTCCCCATCAGCGGCTGGCGGGTGACCTTCTCGCTGCCCAGCGGGCAGTCGCTGTCCCAGGGCTGGAACGCGACCTTCGGCCAGCAGGGCAGCCAGGTCACCGTGACCAACGCGGCCTACAACGGGCAGTTGTCCGCCGGCGGCTCGACCACGGCCGGCTACATCGCCTCCAGCACCGGCAGCGCCCAGGCGCCCACCAACCTCGCCTGCGCGTCCTCCTGACCCCGCGACGGTGACCGGGGGTGGGCCGGACCAGGCCCACCCCCGGTCAGCGCGTACGGGACGGGGGCGCGGTGCTGTCGCGGACCACGAGCTCGGTGGCGAGCTCGATCCGTGGGCTCTCGATCCGCTCGCCCCGGGCGAGCCGCAGCACGGTACGCGCCGCCAGCATGCCCATCTCCACGAGCGGCTGCCGGATGGTGGTCAGCGGCGGAGAACACCACCGCACCTCGGGCAGGTCGTCGAAGCCCATCACGCTCACGTCGTCGGGCACCCGCAGGCCGCGCTTGCGGACCGCCTCGTAGACGCCGAGCGCCATCTGGTCGCTGGAGGCGAAGATCGCGGTGGGCGGGTCGGGCAACGCCAGCAGCTGCGTCCCGGCGGCGTAGCCGGACTCGTGATAGAAGTTGCCCGGCCGGATGAGGGCGTCGTCGACGGCGATCCCGGCGGCGTCGAGCGCCGCCCGGTAGCCGTCCAGCCGGGCCCGGCTGCACATCAGCTGCGGCGGCCCGGCGATGAAGCCGACGCGCCGGTGGCCCAGGCCGAGCAGGAACTGGTTGGCCTCCAGGCTGCCCGCCCAGTTGGTGGCGCCGATGGTGGGCGCCTCCTGCGGGGCCACACCGGCGGGGTCGACGATGACCACCGGCAGGTTGAGCCGGCGCAGCTCGGCCTGCAACGGTGGCGCCACCATCGAGGTCACGAAGATGACCCCCTCCGTGGACCGGCCACGCATGTTGTCGAGCCACTGCTTGGCCGCCGAGGTGCGCTGGTGGATGGCCGAGACGACGGTGCCCGCGCCGCTGCTGTGGGCGACGTCCTCCACCCCCCGGATGATCTCCACGGCCCAGGGGCTGTCCAGGTCGTTGAAGACCAGGTCGATCAGGGCGGAGCTGCTGCGCCGGCTGGGCAGCCGGCGACGGTAGCCGTGCCGGGTCAGCAGCTCCTCGACGCGCTCCCGGGTCTGGGGGGCGACGTCGGAGCGGCCGTTGATGACCCGGGAGACCGTGGGCACGGAAACGCCGGCCAGACGCGCGATCATCGCGATGGTGACGTTTCGGCTGCTGTCGGAACCCACGGTCCGCCCTTTCGTCTCACCTGGCTACGGTCGCAGAAGGCTATCGCAGCGGCCTCGGGTCACCCCTTCACGCTGCCCGAGAGACCACTGATGAGCTGGCGTTCGGCCACGGCGTAGAACCCGAGGGCCGGCACCATCGACAGCACGACGTACGCGAGCACCCGGGCGGTGTCGTCGGAGTACTGCCCCTGGAACGCCTGGACCCCGACGGGCAGGGTCCACCAGCTCTGGTCGGTGAACACCACCAGCGGGAGCATGAAGTTGTTCCAGCTGGTCACGAGGGCCAGCACGGAGACGGTGGCCAGCGCGGGGCGGGCCATCGGCAGCAGAATCCGCCAGAAGAAGCCGAACGCGCTGCACCCGTCGAGGATCGCCGCCTCCTCGACCTCGCCGGGGATGGTGCGGAAGAACTGCCGCAGGATGATGACGGTGATCGGCAGGCCGAAGGCGGCCTGGGGCAGGATCACCCCGAGGGGGTTGTCCAGCAGTTCCATGCTGCGCAGCAGCACGAACAGCGGCAGGATGGCCACCGCGAACGGGAACATCAGCCCCACGCCGAACAGGGTGAACAGCAGCTCCCGCCCCCGGAACGCGAAGCGCGCGAAGACGAACGCGGCCATCGCCGCCGCGGCGACCATGATGAACGTGCCGGTCACCGCGATGAGGACGCTGTTGCCCAGCTGCCGCCAGAACACCTCGGAGGTGAGGATGTCGGTGTAGTTGCTCGGCACCCACGGGTCGGGCAAGCCGAGGGGGTTGACGGACAGCTGGCCGTTGTCCTTGAACCCGCCGAGCACCCCGAACCAGACCGGCACGACGATGACCGCGCCGACGACGATGCAGACGAGGTGCAACACGAGGCGGCGGGCCCGCAGGGCGGGGTTCGCCGTGCTGGTCATCGGTTGTCTCCCTGGTTGGTGATCGCGCCCTCGGTGTCGCGGCGCAGCACGACGCGCTGGTAGATGAGGGCGAACACGAAGCTCAGCAGGAACATGATGATGCTGATCGCGCTGGCGTAGCCGACCTCGAAGCGGCGGAAGCCGTACTGGAACATCGTCACGGCCATGGTCTCGGAGGCGTGGATGGGGCCGCCGCCGGTGAGCACCCAGACCATGTCGAACAACTGGATGGTGCCGATGACCGACAGGAAGACGCTGATCCGGATCGTCGGCCCGAGCAGGGGCAGGGTGACGTGCCGGAAGGCCTGCCAGGGGCCGGCGCCGTCGGTGGTGGCGGCCTCGTTCAGCTCCTTGGGGATGCTCTGCCGGGCGGCCAGGAAGAGCATCATGTAGAGCCCGAAGTACTTCCAGGACACGATCATGAAGACGGCGAACAGCACGGTGTCCGGGTCGGCGAAGATCGTGCCGGCGTCGGAGCCCAGCCACCGGGCGATCGAGTCGCCCAGCCCGCGGTTCGGCGAGAACACCAGGTTGAACAGGACGGCCGTGGTGACCTCGGAGAGCACGTACGGGGCGAAGAAGATCAGCCGGTAGATGCTGCGGCCCCGCAGGGGCTGGTTGAGCAGCATGGCCAGGCCCAGCGCGACGGGCAGCTGGACGGTCAGCGACAGCACGATCAGCACGAGGCCGTGCCACAGGTCGCCGCGGAACGTCGGGTCGCCGAAGGCGCGGGTGTAGTTGTCCAGCCCGACGAAGTTCTGCGGCAGGTTGAAGCCGTTCCACTTGTAGAGGCTGGCGTAGCTGGCCACCACGATGGGGGCGATGACCAGCAGCAGGAACAGCACCAGGGCCGGGGTCAGGAAGATGGCGAGGACGCGGCGGCGGCCCGGCCGGGGCCGGGCGCCGCGCCGTCGCGCGGTGCCCGGCCCCGGCGGGTCGGTCGCCGGGCCGCCGCGCCTGGTCTCCGGCACGGTCGATGGCCTGGTCATACGTGTTCCACTCGATTCTCTCAGCGGGCCACGGGGCGGGGGACGGCTACTGGCTCTTCGCGACCGCGGTGATGTCCTTGAGGATCTGCGCGGACGTCTTGTTGCCGGCGATCAGCTCGGCGACGCTGTCGTTGACCTGCTGGCCGACGGCGGGCGGGTACGCCTGGTCGAGGTAGAGCTGGAAGCCGGTGGCGCTGGCCAGGGCCTGCGCGACGGTCTTGTTGTTGGGGTCGGCGATCGCGTCGGTCGCCTCCTTGACCGTCGGCAGCACCGCGCCGGTCTTGGCGGACTTGCGCTGGCTGTCGACGCTGAGCAGGGCCTTGAGGAAGTCGAGGGTCGCCGCGGGGGCGTCCTTGCCGACGGCGAAGCCGTTGCCGCCGCCGAACACCTCCGTGGCGGAGCCCTTGCCGCCGTCGACGGCCGGGAACGGGAAGAAGCCGAGCTTGTCGCCGATGCCCTTCTTGCTGGTGGAGCTGGACGCCTGCACGGACGGCGCCCACTGCCCCATCAGCTCCAGCGCGGCGCCGCCGTTGCCCATGGTGGCGGCCTGGCCGTCCGGGGAGCCGTACTCGGCGCCGAGGAAGCCCTTCTGGAACGGCTGGAGGTCGACCAGCTCCTTGAGCCGGTCGCCGGCCGCCACGAAGTCGGGGGTGTCGAAGTTCTTGTCCTTGGCGGCCTGCTGGAGCGCGCCGAGCCCACCGATGCGCATGGACAGGTACGCCCAGTAGAAGTGGGCCGGCCACTTCTCCTTGCCGGCCAGCGCGATCGGCACGACGCCGGCGGCCTTGAGCTTGCGGACCGTGTCGAGCAGCCCGGCCCAGGTGGTCGGCGGCTCGGTGATCTGGGCCTTGGCGAAGAGATCCTTGTTGTACCAGAAGCCGACCATGCCGATGTCGAACGGCACGCCGTAGATCTTGCCGTCGATGGTGTACGGCTCCAGGGACAGGGGCAGCAGGCTCCCGATCCACGGCTGCACGTCGTCGGTGATGTCCTTGACCAGGCCGGCCTCCGCCTGCTGGCGGAGCACGCCACCGCCCCACGACTGGAACAGGTCGGGCGGGGATCCGGCCTGGGTGGCGGTGGTCAGCTTGGCCTTGAACGCCTCGTTCTCCAGCGGCTGGATCTCGATCTTGACGTTCGGGTGCGCGGTCTTGTACTCCTCGGCCGCCGCCGCCCACACCGGCAGCATCGGCTCGGTGTTCTGGATGTGCCACCAGTCGATGGTCTGCGGGGCGTTCGGGTCGCCCGACTCGTCGTCGCCGCTACAGCCGCTGAGCAGGTAGGCGCCGGCGCCGGCGCCGACGAGGCCGAGCAGCGTTCTGCGGGAGAGGTGCGCTGACATGGTCCATCCCTTCGGGGACTCACGAGGTGCTCGGATGCTGATCGAGCCGGCAGGACTCGACGTTATCTTCGGAAGTTCCAATGCTTCGCCGGTATTACCGATCGATGGCGGGCACGCTACGACGTAGCGTATGTCCGGGTCAAGGGGTCTGTCCTAAGGCGACGTCAACGGCTACCGTGGTCGGCACCTACCGATAATCCGGGCCGAGCGTCCGGAAGTTCCGAAAGCCGCACCAGAGGAGCCGACGTGTCGACCGAGACCGCTGACGTGGCGACCGCTGCCCGGTCGATCCGCAACCCCGTCCTTCCCGGGTTCCACCCGGACCCGTCGATCCTGCGGGTCGGCGACGACTACTACCTGGCCACCTCCACCTTCGAGTGGTTCCCGGGCGTCCGCGTGCACCACTCCCGCGACCTCGTGCACTGGCGTCCGCTCGGCGGGATCGTCACCGAGCGCCGCCTGCTCGACCTGCGCGGCTGCGGCGACTCCAACGGGGTGTGGGCGCCCGACCTGACCTGGCACGACGGGCAGTTCCACCTCGTCTACAGCGACGTGGCCAGCTTCGCCAGCGGCTACTGGGACCCGCAGAACTACCTGATCACCGCCCCCGACATCGCCGGTCCCTGGTCGGATCCGGTGCAGCTACACGGCCGCGGCTTCGACGCGTCGCTGTTCCACGACGAGGACGGCACCACCTGGATGCTGAGCATGCGCGCGGACTGGCGACCCGGGCGCGACCGCTTCGCCGGCATCGAGATCCAGCGCTACGACCGCGCCGAGCGCCGCCTCGTCGGCCGCCCCCAACTGCTGTTCACCGGCACGTCGGTCGGGCTGACCGAGGGCCCGCACATCTACCGCCACGACGGGTGGTACTGGCTGGTCACCGCCGAGGGGGGCACCAGCTGGGAGCACCAGGTCACCGTGGCCCGCTCCCGCGAGCTGCTGGGGCCGTACGAGGTGGACCCGGCGGGACCGCTGCTGACCTCGGTGGGCCGGCCCGACCTGCCGTTGCAGAAGGCCGGGCACGGCAGCCTGGTGCGCACCCCGCACGGCGACTGGTACCTGGCGCACCTCGTCGGCCGCCCCTACACCCCGCTGGGCAACTGCGTGCTGGGGCGGGAGACCGCCATCCAGCGGGTCGAGTGGCCCGCCGGCGGCTGGCCGAGCGTCCCCGGCGGCGTCCCGGCGGACGAGGTGGCCGGGCCGGGCCTGCCCCTGCACCCGTGGCCGGAGGAGCCCGCCACCGACCACTTCGACACCGGCGAGCTGGGCGCGTCCTGGTCGACGCTGCGCCGGCCCGCCACCGACGACTGGGTGGACCTGCGCAGCCGCCCCTCCCACCTGCGCATCCACGGTGGGCAGTCACCGGTGGGCAAGCAGCGGCCGAGCCTGGTCGCGCGCCGCGTCGGCGCCACGCACTGCTCGCTGGAGACCGTCGTCGAGTTCGACCCGGTCGACCACTACCACCTCGCCGGGGTCACCGCCTACTACAACACCCTCAACTGGCACCACCTCTACCTGACCCGGGCCGACGACGGCCGGCGGGTGCTGGAGCTGCTCAGCTCCGACAGCGGGCGGCGCACCGCGTACCCCGAACTCACCGTCGACGCGCCCGGCACCGGCCCGGTCGGCCTGCGGGCCGAGTTCGACGGGCCCGTCGTGCGCTTCTGGTACGACCTCGGCGCGGGGTGGCGGCGGGTCCCGGTGGAGCTGGACGCGACGATCCTGTCCGACGAGCACGCCGCGCTGATCATCGACGGCGAGCCGGCGGCGTGGGGCTTCACCGGCGCCCTGCTCGGGCTGTGGGTGCAGGACCTCGGCGGCGACGGCGCCCACGCGGACTTCGACCTGGCCACCTACCGGGAACACTGACGGTCCGATGCGACCCGTCCCCGCGCCCCGCCCCGGGGTGAGCGCCGACATCGTCGACACCACCCGTGGCGGGGGGCGGGTCCTCGGCCTCACCTTCGACGACGGGCCGAACCCCGCCGCCACGCCGCGCCTGCTCGACGTGCTGCGCAGGCACGGCATCGCGGCCGTGTTCTGCCTGTGGGGCGAGCAGGTCGACGCCCACCCCGAGGTGGCACGCGAGATCGTGGCCGCCGGGCACACGCTGGGCAACCACAGCATGCGCCACGAGGACATGAGCTCCTGGCCGCCGGAGCGGATCGAGGCGGACCTGCGGGAGGCCGACGCCGCCATCCGTCGTGCGGTGCCGGGGGCGCGGATCCCGTACTTCCGCGCCCCCTACGGCGCCTGGGGCCGCAGCCCCGCGGTGGCCGCCGCCCTGGGCATGCGGCCGCTCGGCTGGCGGCTGGCCGTCGGCGACTGGGACCCGCCGGGCGTCGACGAGCTGGTGCGCCGCCTGCGCGACGGGATCACCCCGGGGGCCGTGGTGCTGCTGCACGACGGCGGGGGCGACCGCGGTCAGACCGTCGACGCGGTCGAGCGCGTCGTGCCCGTGCTGGCGGCGCAGGGCTGGCGGTTCGCCCTGCCCCGGCGGCCGGACTGGCCCTGACGCCGCTCCGGCGGGCGGTCCTCAGAACCCGGCGAGGACGATCTTGCCGATCGTCGCGCCGCTCTCGACGGCGGCGTGCGCCCGGCGCAGGTTGGCGGCGTCGATGCCGTCGATCCGCGTGGTCATCGTGGTACGCAGGACCCCCTCGTCCACCAGCTCGGCGACCCGCCGCAGGATGTGGTGCTGCGCGAGGCTGGTCGGGTCGTGCAGGGGCCGGGTGAACATCAGCTCCCAGTGCCAGGCGATGCTCTTGGCCTTGAGGGGCAGCAGGTCCAGGCCCGGCGGCTCGTCGATGGCGACCACGGCCCCGAACGGGCGCACGATCCGGGCGAAGATCCCGACCATCCCGGCGGAGAACGGGCTGAAGACGTGGTCCACGCCGCCGGGCAGCGCCTCGGCCAGGTCCTCGTGATGGTTGACGACCCGGTGCGCCCCCTGGTCGAGGACGAACCGCCGGGACTCCGGGCGCGACGCCGTCCCGACGACCTCGAGGTCGGTCAGGTGCCGGGCGAGCTGCACGAGGATGGCGCCCACGCCGCCGGCCGCGCCCAGGACCAGCAGGGTGCCGGTGCTGGTGGCGGTCAGCCGGAGCCGGTCGAAGAGGGACTCCCACGCGGTGAGCGCCGTCAGCGGCAGCGCCGCGGCCTCGGCGAAGTCGAGCGAGGCCGGCTTCGGCCCGACGATGCGCTCGTCGACCAGGTGCAGCTCGGAGTTCGTGCCGGGCCGGGCCAGCGAGCCCGCGTACCAGACCTCGTCGCCGGGGGCGAAGAGGGTGACCGCCGGGCCGACCCGCTCCACCACGCCGGCCGCGTCGTAGCCGAGGATCCTCGGCTCGTCGCCCGGGGCGCTGCCGGCGCGGACCTTGACGTCGGCCGGGTTGACGGAGACGGCCTCGACCCGGACCAGGAGGTCGTGGTCACCGGGGGTCGGGACGGGAAGCGTCAGGTCGAGCAGCGACGACGGATCGGAGCTGGGCAGGTTCCTGCGGTAACCGACCGCACGCATCAGTTCAGCCATGCCCGGGACGCTATTTCGACGGCCCTGGTTACCGTCAACGGTCATTGGTATCCGAAGGGAACTACGATGGCCGGGTGCTCACGACCGCCTGCGGCCGGGCCCACGACGTCTACGACGCGTCCTGCCCATGCCGGCACATCCTGGACCTGCTGGCCAACAAGTGGAGCGCGCTGGCGCTCGGGGCGCTGGAGGACGGGCCCCGGCGCTTCGGCGAACTCCGCGCCCGCCTCGACGGGATCAGCCCGAAGGTGCTCACCGCCACCCTGCGCCGGCTGGAGGAACACGGCCTCGTCGACCGCACGGTGTATCCGGCGGTGCCGCTGCACGTCGAATACTCCCTGACCGCCCTCGGGTGGGACGCGTGCGAGCCGCTGGCCCGGCTGCGCCGCTGGGTGGTGGCGAACATCGAGCGGTTCCCGGCGCGGACGGGCGCGCCGGACGGTCGGTAGTCCCGGCCGGTGCCGGTCGGCCCGCGCGACCGCCGCGGCACCGTCTGCCGGGCGGCCCGGAGCACACCACGGGGCCGGTGCGGAGCTCGCCCCCTCCGCACCGGCCCCACCGGCTCGGCCGGCCGACGCCTGCGCGCCCGCCTGTGACCGGTGCCCTGCCGGTGGTGATCCCGACGCCGGCCGTGGTCCGACCGCCGCCGGAGCGTCGACCCGCCGACGAACGCCGTCAGCAGGTGGAGTTGGTCTGGGTGATCAGGCCCAGCCGCCAGGGCAGGTTGTTGTACTCGCCCCCCGCGTTCGGGTCCAGCCCCTGATAGAGGAAGCGCAGGTTGCAGGGGCTGATCGGCAGGGTCTGGTCGTTGCCGCTGCGGATCAGCCCTTCGCCCCTCAAGCGGAGGCTATCTTGTGACCGCTCACATTCACAAGGCATCGATTCAGAGCAATCTCACGGGGGCGCGGACGCCACTTTTTCCGACCGTCCCGCAATCCGGTCACGGGGCAACTAAACCCGTCGCCGGGAATGCGCGGACCACAGCCGGACGGCCTGGGGAAACTCGCTAAACCGGCACCAACCATCGGAGTTGCCGCGCGTCGGACTGTCGGGACCCAAGGTGTGAGATACGGCCGAGCCAGGCCAACCGTCACTCTTGCCATGATTGTTAAACCTATGAATACTTCGACGCCTCCGATCGGGTGGGCCTCACCAGTCGATCGGCCGCCCGGGGCGGCCCGAAAGGCTGCCCGTGCTCAGCTCCAGGAGGTACCACATGCGACTCTCCGGGTCCCCGCTGCACCGCGCCACTGCCGCGTCGGTGGCCGGCGCGCTGGTCGTCGGCGCGCTGGCCGGCGCTCCCGCCCAGGCCGCACCCGCGACGCCCGCCTCCCCGGACACGGTCACCGCGCTCGCCGCCGCGCTCGGCGACCGCTCCGGCGGGGCGTACGCCCGCGCCGACGGCACCATGGTCGTCACCGTGACCGACGACGCCGCCGCCCGCAAGGTCCGCGCGGCCGGCGCCACCCCGAAGCTCGTCACCCGCGGCGCGGGCGAACTCGCCCGCGCCACCGCCGCCCTCGACAGCTCCGCGCGGATCCCCGGCACCGCGTGGTGGACCGACCCGGCGACCAACCAGGTCGTCGTCTCCGTCGACAGCACCGTGACCGGCGCGAAGCTCCAGCGCGTCGAGGCCGTCGCCCACCGCCTGGGCGGCAGCGTCCGCATCGAGCGGGAAGCCGGGACGCTCAGCATCCGGGCCGCCGGCGGCGACGCCATCTGGGCCGAGGGCGGCGGCCGCTGCTCGCTCGGCTTCAACGTCCGCAGCGGCGACTCCTACTACTTCCTCACCGCCGGGCACTGCACCGACATCGCCGCCAACTGGTACGCCGACTCCGGGCAGAGCAGCCTGCTCGGCTCCGGCGGCACGGGCAGCTTCCCCGGCGACGACTACGGCATCGTCACACACAGCAGCGCGGCGGCCGCCGACGGCAGCGTCTCCCGCTACGACGGCACCACCCAGGACATCACCGAGGCCGCCGACGCCTTCGTCGGGCAGAGCGTGGAGCGCTCCGGCAGCACCACCGGCCTGCACGGCGGCACGGTCGAGGCGGTCGACGCCACGGTGAACTACGTCGAGGGCTCCGTCACCGGGCTGATCCGCACCACCGTCTGCGCCGAGCCGGGCGACAGCGGCGGCGCGCTGTTCAGCGGAAGCACCGCCCTGGGCCTCACCTCGGGCGGCAACGGCAACTGCTCCTCCGGCGGCACCACCTACTTCCAACCGGTGACCGAGGCGCTCGGCGTCTACGGGGTGGAGATCGTCTGACCAACTGACCGACCGACTGGGCGGGGCGGGACGCCAGGCTGCTGCGGCGTCCCGCCCCGCCGTCGCGCGCCCGCCGTCACGCACGCACCGTCACGCGCCCGCCGTCACGCGCCCGCCGTCACGCGCGCGGCGGCTCGCCGGGTGGGCGCACGCCTCCACCGCGCCGAATTTCCTGGTGAACGCCTTTCCACCGCCTGTCGCGGCGCTTTTCGACCCGGCACACGAAGGGCGACGGCGGCCCGCGCGATTCGCCCCGGCACGCGTGCGCGCCGGCCCCGGTGAACCGCCGGCGGTGACGGTTCGGCGACAACGCCGCGTCGCGAGGACCAGCCCGTCCGGCCACGACTGACGGTGACGTGGGAATGGGGCGCGGGAGTCGAATCGCCCACGACGGGAGCACGGCCTTTCCCGCGCCGGCCGTGGGACGGCCCACCACCGACAACAGCGCCGGTGGGCGCGGCGACGGACGCGATCCGCAGGCCGTGGGAAAGCAGTTCCCGCGCCGTCCGGCCGACCCGCCCCGGCCGAGAACCGCCTTACGCCGCAACAGGATCCGGGACCGCGCGGGCGCCGGCGGCCGCTCGGCGGGCGGTGACTCCACATCGGCCGAGTGCGCCCTTTCCGTTGAATGAGGCGGATTTCGACGCATTGCTAGGAACGAACGCTTAGCCCTCCGGGCGGCCGTTATCCGCGAAGGCACCGAATCACCCTGGGCCGAACGGCGGAAATTGTCCACCGCTGATCCGGTTGTAACCTTGTTGCAATATCCGTGTGGTCAAGTCGATCACATGACGATACCCGTTCCGGGAAAAGCGATTCGGAGTGCGGGCCGGGCACTCCTATTGACGTCCGGGCTGATTGCACTGGCCCTTCCTCTGACAGCCGCACCTGTCGACGCCCAGGGCCCGGCCGCCACCACCATCGTGATGCCCGAGTGCGCGTGGGCGTCGAAATACGGGGTTACGGGGCTGAATGCCTACTGGCCCGACAGCGCCGCCACCTACTGGTCGACCGTCTACCCGGTGACGGAGGATCTGGAGATCACCATCTCCGGGGTCTTCCCGGACGCCCGCTACGCGTCCTTCACCGTCTACGACGACAAGCCCACCTGGTTCAGTCGTAACGGCGCCAGCTCCAGCCTGCCCGACCACCTCATCGCCCCGGACCCGGGCAGCGCCAACCCGTGGCAGGGCGTCAGGAGGCCCGGCGGCCGGTTCACCATCACGCTCAGCCCGGACGTGGCCCAGGGGCAACCCAACCGGCTGCCGCTGTCCCGGGAGGACGCCCTGCCCGGGGCGAAGGCCTCGGTGATCTACCGGGTCTACCTGCCCAGCGACGGCGACTCGACGGTGGTCCTGCCGACCGTGACCCTGACCCAGGGCGGGGTGTCCAAGACGCTGCCCACCTGCCCGCCCGCCCCGCCGCCGACCCCGTCCCCGACCGCGCCGCCGCCCTCTCCGACGGCCAGCCCGCCGCCGTCCCCCACCACCTCGCCGCTCCCCACCACCACGCCACCCGCCACCCCGTCCGCCGCGCCGCCCGCCGCCCCGGCGGAGGACGGGCCGGCCGGCCGGCCGGTCGAGGACGGCCCCGCGGGCCTCGGTGACGCGGACCGCCCCAGCCCTCCCCCGATAACCGGCGACAAGCTGTTCACCCGCACCTCCGAGGTGGAGAACCTCGCGCCGAACCCGGACAACGCCTACCTCGGCACCTGGCTCGTCCCGCCGGGGCCGGACCACGTCGTCGTGATCCGCGGCCGGGCGCCAGAGGCGGTCTCCGGGAACCGACCGGTCTCCTGGCCCCGCCGGCGCGCCGAGGTCCGCTACTGGTCGATGTGCACCAACCTGGGCGGCCAGTACAAGCCCGTCGTGATCAACCGGTTCGACGACGGGTCGACGAGCTACGGCTGCCGCTACAACGACGAGACCCGGATCGACCGACACGGGAACTACGCCTTCGTCCTCGGCACGGAGGGGCAGCGGGCGGCCATCGAGGAGGTCAGGAACACCACCTTCGTGCCCTTCTCCGTCTCGTACCCGACGGTCCCGCACATGGTCCTGCTCCGCCACCTGCTGCCGGTGGAGGACTTCCCGTACGCCGTGCAGAACGTGCCGATGAACAGCTCGGCGGAGACCGCCGCGTCGATCATGGGGGCGTACTACCCGCTGGTGACGATCTGCTCGTTGGCCACGCTCACCACCGAGGGGCCCCACGGCTGCTCGGCCTGAGCTCCCCCGGCGCACCGCGCCACGATCGGGGCGACGACCGGGCTGCGGCCCGGCAGCCCGCCGCCCGGCCCGCAGGTCCCGCGGGCCGGGCGGACGCCCGAAGCGGCGGGGACGACGCCGGCTGCCACCACAGCAGCCGGCGTCGTCCCCGCGTAGGCGTCAGTTCACAGTTGTCCCGCGTCCCCGCGTAGGCGTCAGTTCACAGTTGTCGCCGCGTCCCCGCGTAGGCGTCAGTTCACAGTTGTCGCCGCGTCCCCGCCGCGGGCGTCGGCCCAGCGGCGTTCGGCGCAGCCGCCGTCCGGCCGCCCGCAGCCGGAGCGGCCACCGGCGGCGACCCCGCGACCGGGGCGGGCAGTGGAGTGTGGGACCGGCCCGCCGACGCGCCCGACCGGGGCGACCAGATGCGCGAGCGCAGCCACCCTCGACCGCCTCGGGCGGGCAGGGTGACGGGGTGGCGGGTGCCGCCGGGACGGCCCGGCCGTCAGCGCACCGACCGCGCCACGGTGCCGACGGCGTACGGGTTCAGCACGTCGGTCGGCTCGTCGGAGAAGTCGACCTCGGTGCCCACCCCGAGCTGCGCGGCCAGCTCGACGAAGAGGTCCAGCGCGACGTGGTCCTCGAGCGCGATGCCGGTCGAGTCGAAGACCGTCTGCCCGTACCGGGCATCGGCCACGAGGCCCGGGTCGGCGCAGATCTCGCTGAGCGAGGGGCCGAGGCGCCCCGGATCGAGGACCTGGCTCTCACCCTCCCGCGCCGCCTGCTCGGGATGGTCGGGGCAGACCAGCGCCCGGTCCACCAGCGTCCGGGGCAGCTCGACCTTGCCGATGATGTCGGAGCCGACCGCGTTGACGTGCAGGTGCTCCCGCAGCGCGGCGTCCGGGAAGACGGGACCGGCGCCGATGCCCACCGACGTCGCCGTCACCAGGATGTCGGCCGACCTCGCCACCTCGTCGGGGCTCGCCGCCGTCACCGCGAGCCCGGTGAAGCCGGCCCGGCGGCCGAAGGAGGCCAGGTGGGCGGGGTCGACATCCCAGGCCAGCACCCGGTCGACCGGGAAGACGAGGCTCAGGGCGTGCAGTTGGGCGACCGCCTGGGCGCCGCAGCCGATCAGCCCGACCGTCCGGCTGTCGGGGTGGGCCAGCGCCCGGCTGGCCAGCGCCGACGCGGCACCGGTGCGCAGGGCGGTGAGCGCGGCGCCGTCGGCCACCACCGTCGTACGCCCGGTCCGGTCGTCGAAGCGGGCCACGCAGGCGGTGATCGTCGGCAGGCCGTGGTCGTCGACGTTCGACGGGCTGTACGAGACGACCTTGATGGTGGTGCTCTCGTTCCGTTCGCGGTGCGGCATCCACTCGATCACCCCCGGGGCGGGCCCCTCCCGCTCGAACGCCCCCCGGGCGGGCGACAGCTCGGCCACACCCTTGTGCACCTCGACGAATTTGTCGCCGAGACGCGAGACCAGTTCCGTCAACAATGCGTCGACGCCGACCTCTTCCATTATCCGGCCGATGTGCCGCTGGGTCAGAATGAGCATCTCGCTGAAACCCTGTCTGTAGAGCCGTTGCCGCGATCCCGGAAGTTCTTTCTGCACGAAAGACACGATCGGCCGCATTCGGTCGGAAAGAGCCACCGACAGATCAATAGAATTCAATCGACATCCATCGGCACGCGACAACATCGAATAGTAGTTGCCGCAACGGCGGACGGCAATGGCCGAAGCAACCGCGAAACCCGGTTGGCGCCACCGCACTCCGATTCACATCGTTTTCACATCCAATATTCACGCCGTTCCCACCCCCGGGCCGCAAGCACAACCGGAGCGAATCACGAAACATCAACGTGAGTCACTCTCTTTCACCACTCGCGGCGCGGCGGCGACGCGACCCGCGGGGAGCGCGTCCGGCCGAGGACCCGAGCCGGGGCGGGGCGGGCCGAGGGGCGCGGGGCAGGGGCGGGACGTCGATGCATCGACAGACCTCGTTGCCACAACACTTAACTTTCCTTATAGTGCGAGGACTCAGGCCACCTTCCCCTTCCCGGAGGCACCCGTGCGACTTCGCGGCAGAACGCTCCTGGCCGCCGGCCTCCTCGCGGCCCTCACGCTGGCCCCGCTCGCCCTGACCGGCACCGCCGGCGCGGCGGCGACGCCGACCGCGAGCTTCACCAAGGTGAACGACTGGGGCTCCGGGTGGGAGGGCAGCTACCGGATCACCAACTCCGGCAGCACCACGATCAGCTCCTGGCGGCTGGAGTTCGACCTGCCCGCCGGCACCACCATCGGCTCGTACTGGGACGCGCTGCTGACCAGCAGCGGCCAGCACCACGCCTTCGCCAACCGGTCCTGGAACGGCACGGTCGCCCCGGGCGCCTCGGTGACCTTCGGCTTCGTCGCCACCGGCACCGGCGGCCCGACCGGCTGCACCCTCAACGGCCAGCCCTGCTCAGGCGGCGGCACCCCGACGACCGCCCCGCCGCCCACCACCACTCCCCCCGCCACCACCGCGCCGCCCACGACGCCTCCGCCCGCCGCCGTCACCCCGGTCGCCGCCAACGGCCAGCTCCGCGTCTGCGGCCGCCAGCTCTGCAACCGCGACGGCCGCGCGATCCAGTTGCGCGGCATGAGCACGCACGGCATCCAGTGGTACGCGAACTGCGCCACCCCGGCCTCGCTGGACGTGCTCGCCCGCGAGTGGAACGCCGACGTGCTGCGCATCTCGATGTACGTCCAGGAGGACGGGTACGAGACCGACCCGCGCCGCTTCACCGACCTGGTGCACCACTACATCGAGCTGGCCACCGCCCGGGGCATGTACGCCATCGTCGACTGGCACATGCTCAGCCCCGGCGACCCGAACGTCAACCTGACCCGGGCGCGCACCTTCTTCGCCGAGATCGCCGAGCGGCACAAGGACAAGGTCAACGTGCTCTACGAGATCGCCAACGAGCCCAACGGCGTGCCGTGGAGCGCCATCAAGAGCTACGCCGACCAGGTCGTCCCGGTCATCCGCAGCCGCGACCCGGAGGCCGTGGTGCTGGTCGGCACCCCCGACTGGTCGTCCCTCGGCGTCTCCGGCAGCGGCGGCGGGGTGGACACGATCGCGGCGAACCCGGTCGCCGGCGGCAACCTCATGTACGTCTTCCACTTCTACGCCGCCTCGCACGGCGACGCGTACTACGACACCTTCGCCCGGGCCGCCGACCGGCTCCCGCTGTTCGTCACCGAGTTCGGCACCCAGGACTACTCCGGCGACGGCCCGAACGACTTCGCCATGGCCCAGCGCTACCTCGACCTGATGGCCAGCAAGAAGATCAGCTGGACGAACTGGAACTTCTCCGACGACTTCCGCTCCGGCGCGGTCTTCACCACCGGCACCTGCGGCAGCGGCCAGTTCGGCGGCACGACCCGCCTCAAGCCGGCCGGCGCCTGGATCCGCGACCGTATCCGCACCCCCGACACCTTCTGACGCCCCCACCCACCGCGCCCAGCTCCCCACCCCGCTCGCCCCGCCCCGCCCGGGTGGGCGTGTGGGAGGTGGTTACTGCTAGTGATTTTTCTTACCTGGTCGGGGGTGGTGGGGGCGGTGGGGGCGGGGAGAGGTGGGGGGCTGGTGTGGTTGTCGGGGGCGGCGGAATGTGGGTCGGGGAGGGTCTCTGGGGGGTTCTGAGCGGGGAAGACTGACCGATCGGACAGGTCTCGGTCGCAGATTTCGGCGGGCGGTCGGCTGTTCGTGGGAGCGCCTTCGGGGCCGCGGGCTCGGCACTCTTGGATCGTTCCCGTTCACCGTGCGTAAGGGACCCGCCATGTCGCAGCTCCTGCCCGCCGCCGACCGGTCCCGCCCGCCGGCCGTCGCCCCGGCCGTCGTGCCCCACCCGGCCGCCCCGCCGTCGCCCGCCGCCGATCCGGCCGTCGTCGTCGCTCCGGTCGCCCCCGGGGCCCGCACCGCCGTGGTCGGCCTCGGCTACGTCGGCCTGCCCACCAGCCTGGCCCTCGTCGGCAGCGGCGCGCGGGTGATCGGCGTCGACATCGACCCGGCCCGGCTCGACGACATCCGCGCCGACCGGGCCGACCTGCTCGACGTCGACCGCGAGCGGCTCCGGGAGACGATGCGGGCCGCCGACCCCGCCCTGCGGCTCACCACCTCGATCGCCGAGATCGCCGACGCCGACACGGTGCTGATCTGCGTCCCCACGCCGGTGGACCGCCACCTCGACCCGGACCTCACCGCGCTGCGGGCGGCCTGCGCCGCGGTGGTGGCCCACGCCCGCCCCGGTCAGACCATCGTGCTCACCTCGACCAGCTACGTCGGCACCACCCGCGACCTGCTGGTCGAACCGCTGGCCGCCCGGGGCCTGCGGGTCGGGCGGGAGGTGTGGGTGGCCTTCGCCCCGGAACGGGTCGACCCCGGCAACGACGGGCACCGCCAGGAGCTGACCCCCCGGGTCGTCGGTGGGGTCACCCCCGACTGCACGGCGCGGGCCGCCACGGCGCTGGCCCGGATCACCCCCCGGGTGCACCGGCTCGGCTCGCCCGAGGCCGCCGAGATGACCAAGCTGTTGGAGAACACCTTCCGGGCCGTCAACATCGCCCTGGCCAACGAGTTCGCCGACCTCTGCCGGGACCTGCACCTGGACGTCACCGAGGTGATCGACGGGGCGGCCACCAAGCCGTACGGGTTCATGGCCTTCCAGCCCGGCCCGGGGGTGGGCGGGCACTGCATCCCCTGCGACCCGCACTACCTGCTGTGGCAGCTGCGCGGGCAGCGCCGCGAGGCGCCGCTGATCGAGACCGCGATGCGGGGCATCTCCGCCCGTCCCCGCCGCGTCGTCGAGCGGGTCCGCGACCTGCTCGCCGGCGCCGGTCGTACGCTGCTCGGGGCCCGCGTCCTGCTGGTCGGGGTGACCTACAAGCCCGGCGTCGCGGACGTCCGCGAGTCGCCGGCGCTGGAGATCATCGGCGAGCTGGTCCGGGCCGGCGCGGACGTCGGCTTCGTCGACGACCTCGTCGCGTCGGTCCGCACGGCCGACGGCGCGACCCTGCGCCGGCTGACCGACCACACCGAGCGGGAGTGGGACCTGGTCGTCGTGCACACCGCCCAGGCCGACCTGGACGAGGCGTGGCTGGCCACCCAGCCGATGGTCCTCGACGCCACCTACCGGATGACCGGGCTGCCGCGCCGCGAGGTCGTCTGAGATGCCCGCGCTCCAACCGGTCCGGCGCGGCCTGCGCCGGCTGCTCGTCGCGCTCTGCCTGCTCCCGCTGATCGCCCTGCTGGCCCGGCAGCTGCCCCAGCTGCCGTACGCGCCGCTGGCGGCGTACTACGGGTTCGCCGTGCTCACCGCCACCGTCGCCGTGTTCTACCTGGCCTACGCCCGCTACGAGGACCCCAGCGAGGCCCCGGCGCACCCCCGGCACGCGGCCACGTTCCCGCCGCTGCCGCCGGCCCCCCGGGTGAGCCTGCTCGTGGCGGTCAAGGACGAGGTCGACGGGATCGAGGCGTGCGTGCGGTCGATGACCGGCAGCGACCACCGGCCGTTGCAGGTGATCGTCGTCGACGACGGCTCCACCGACGGCACCGCCGAGGTGCTGGACCGGCTCGCCGCCGAGCTGCCGGTCACCGTGCTGCACCTGCCCCGCAACGTCGGCAAGAAGCGGGCCCTGGTGCACGGGGCCCGGCACGCCGACGGCGACGTGCTCGCCTTCACCGACTCCGACTGCGTCCTGGCCCCGGACGCGCTGCGCCGCTGCGTCGAGGCCCTGCTGCGGCAGCCGGACCTGGGCGCGGTCAGCGGGCACGCCCGCGCGCTCAACCCCGACGAGTCGCTGCTCACCCGGGTGCAGGACGTCTGGTACGAGGGCCAGTTCCGGGTGGCCAAGGCCGCCGAGGCGTCGTTCGGGGCGGTCACCTGCGTCTCCGGCCCGCTGGCCGTGTTCCGGCGGGCAGCCGTGATCAACTACCTGCCGGCCTGGGCGGCGGACCGGTTCCTCGGCGGCGAGTTCCGCTTCGCCACCGACCGGCAGCTCACCGGCTACGTCCTCGGGCAGCGCTGGATCGGCGTACGCCTCAAGCGGCGCTTCGCCGACTCGCCGTTCGTCCGCGACGAGGACCACCCGCCCCGGGCCTGGCGGGTCGGGTACGTCCGCTCGGCGCGGGTGTGGACGACGGTGCCGGCGCGGCCGCGCCCGTTCCTGCGCCAGCAGACCCGTTGGAAGAAGAGCTATGTGCGCAACCTCTTCTTCACCGGCACGTTCATGTGGCGGCGCGGGCCCGGCCCGGCGGCGCTCTACTACGGGCACGCGCTGTGGGTGGCGGTCGCCCCGGCGATGGCCTTCGCCCACCTGGTGTGGGCCCCGCTGCACGGCTGGTGGGCGGTGCCGCTGCTCTACCTGTGCGGGGTGCTGCTCAAGGGCACCTTCTGGGGGCTGGCCTACCGGCTGGACAACCCGGGCGACCCGCGCTGGGCGTACCGGCCGCTGATGAGCGTGCTCTCCGCCACGGTGCTGTCCTGGCTGCTGCCCTACTCGGTGGGCACGATCCGGCGCGGCGTCTGGTCGCGGAGCGCGGTGTGAACGCGGGCCGGCGGCTGCTCGCCGGGCTGGCCCGGGTGGCGCTCACCCTCGCCGGTGCCGTGGTGCTGGTCGCGCTCTACGTCGTGGTGTTCACCCGTGGGGAGGTGCTGCGGTGACGCGCTGGTGGCCCCGCCCGCTGGGGGCGCTGCTCTCGCTGGTCACCCTGCTGGTGGTGGCGACGCCGTTCGGGGTCTCCTGGTACCTGGCCGACCTGCGGCGGCACGTCGGCGCGCAGCGGGACACCGCGGTGACCCGGCTCGACCCGGCCGACCTGCGCCGGTTCACGGAGCTGGCCGGCCGGCTGCCGCAGCGGGCCGCGCCGGTGGTGGTGGCCTACCACGACGTCCGGCCGCACGGCGACGACCCGGCCGCGACCGAGCCGGGCGGCCGGGAGCACTACGTGGTCAGCCCGGAGGAGTTCGACGCGCAGCTCACCGCCCTGCGCGCGGCCGGCTACCGGTCGATCTCCACGGCGCAGTACGTCGACTACCTGCGCGGCGGCGCGGTGCCGGAACGCTCGGTCTACCTGACCTTCGACGACGGCACCCGGGGCCTGTGGGCGTACGCCGACCGGAT